>NZ_QTQD01000002.1:0-399653 GCF_003858025.1 Burkholderia sp. Bp9004
CTGCACGAGATGGTCAAGCGCGATGCGAAGCGCGGGCTGGCGTCGCTGTGCATCGGCGGCGGGATGGGCGTCGCGCTCGCGGTCGAACGCGGTTGAGCAGGGTCTGACGATATTGCACGCGGACGGCGCCGGCCGGTGCCGCCCGCGTGCGCAGCAACCTTCGCGCGGAACAAGCAACCAACAACAAGCGTGATGTACCGGTGCGCCGTGCCCGCCTTGCGGGTGCCAGCGCATCGCAGCGGTGGGGCGGCAGCATGTGCCATGCCGTCGCTCCGCATCATTGACTACCTTTTTGTCGGTAACTTATAGGATGACTAAGCGAATTGCAGTTGTGACTGGTGGAATGGGCGGCCTCGGCGAAGCGATCAGCATCCGGTTGAACGATGCGGGCCACCGGGTCGTCGTCACGTATTCGCCGAACAACGCGGGCGCCGATCGCTGGCTGACGGAAATGCATGCGGCCGGCCGCGAATTCCATGCGTATCCGGTGGACGTGGCCGACCACGATTCGTGCCAGCAGTGCATCGACACGATCGTGCGGGACGTCGGCCCGGTCGACATCCTGGTGAACAACGCGGGCATCACGCGCGACATGACGCTGCGCAAGCTCGACAAGGTCAACTGGGATGCGGTGATCCGCACCAACCTCGATTCCGTGTTCAACATGACGAAGCCGGTCTGCGACGGCATGGTCGAGCGCGGCTGGGGACGCATCGTCAACATCTCGTCGGTCAATGGCTCGAAGGGCTCGGTCGGCCAGACCAACTACGCGGCCGCGAAGGCCGGCATGCACGGCTTCACGAAATCGCTCGCGCTCGAGATCGCGCGCAAGGGCGTGACGGTGAATACGGTATCGCCGGGCTATCTCGCGACGAAGATGGTGACGGCGATCCCGCAGGACATCCTCGATACGAAGATCCTTCCGCAGATTCCGGCGGGACGGCTCGGTCAACCCGAGGAAGTCGCGGCGCTGATCGCGTATCTGTGCTCGGAGGAGGCCGGCTTCGTGACGGGCTCCAACATCGCGATCAACGGCGGCCAGCACATGCACTGACGCGCGGCGGCCCGGGCGGCGTTCGCGCGCGCCCGGGCCGTGCTCCCGCTGTATCCAGCGCCGGGATGGCGCGGCATGCGCGCGGTGACGGATCACGGACGCAGGTTCGCCGCGCATGCGGCGGGCCGTGTGCGCCCGCGCTCCGACTGCCGCGTCGCGGCACGCGCGCCGCCCCGGCCTCGCATTCCGGAGGAGGCATGGGTGACACCTGGATGGGACTCGCGATCGGCGGCTCGGCACTGGCCGTCGCGCTGACGATGGCGATCGCGCTTCACTGGCTCGAGCGGCGCCGTGCGCGGCTGCTGCGCAACTTCGATCCTCTCGATTGCTGGCTCGTCGCGTATGGCAAGCGACTCGCGCGCGGGCCGGCGCGTCGCACGCGTAGCGGCGCGCGCTGACGGAGGCGGTGCGGCAACGGCGCGTTCACGCGTCGTGCCGCATCGCGCGCGCTCGTGTGCGGTACGCGGAACGCCCGCGCTCAATCGCTGCTTTTCGCCGAACCTTCGCCGGAATCGTTCTTGTGGAAGATCCGCTTCGTCGTGCGCTTGGTGGCATCCCAGCCCTCGCGCGACGCGTGCGCGATGCCGTGGCCGACCGTCTTCGCGGCGCTCGCGGTTGCGTGGCCGAAGCTTCGCGCGGCCGCGCCGGTCTTGTGCGCAGCTTCTTTCGAATCGCGCTTGATGTCCTGCTTCACTTCCGACATGTCCGCGTGCGCGATCGGGCTGATCAACGCGAGAACGAACGCGGTGCAAATGAACTGACGTGCTTTCACGACCTGGTTTCCTTGGGGCTAGTCATCGAGGGTCCGCGCGGCCGGCAGGCGGCGGAACGAATACGCCGGCGGCCGATGCATCGAGCATCACCGCGGCACGGCCGCCGAGCAGCACGCGCTCGCCGCAGCGCAGCGTAAAGCCGTACAGCACGGAGCGGTCGTCGCCGCCGATGCGCTCGGCGTCGACGATCAGCGGCAGCTCGAACGTGTCGAGCCGATCGACGAACGCGTCGACGTTGCGCACGCTCGCCAGATAGCCGGCGCGCGGCCGCGCAGGTTCCGTCAGCGCGTGTTGCGTACCGACCAGCGCGCCGTGCACGGCCATCGCCTGTGCCGCGTATTCGATTCCGCAGACCGATGCGAGCCGGCCGTGCGAGCGAAGCGGGTTGTGCGGATCGCGATGGCTCGTCGCGCTGCAGCGGATCCGCACGGCATCCCATGCATCGACGCGATCGAGCAAGCACATCGCGCCTTCGTGCGGAATGTGCGCGGCGATCCATGCGCGATCGAGCGTTGCCGTCGTCAGCGCAGGCATCTGCGTCGTCATTGCGCGCGCTCCGCCGTGGGATTCGCCAGCGCGATATCGACCTGCACGCGCGTATCGTCCAGATAGTCGAGCACGACGCTCGCCGTGTGCCGAGCGGCGAGCGCGTCGAGCAGCGGCAGTGCGCGCGCGGCCGGATTGCCGGTGCGCAGCGCGTCGAGTTCGGGGTTCGCGAGCGTCGTCGCCGGCGCGTCGGTGAGCTGCACGTCGATGCGCGCGAGCGTGCGTTCGCTCGCGTCGGGCACGAGCACGAGCGCGACGCCGAATGCGTCGACGATCGGTCGCACCGCACGCAGCGGCTCCGGATAGTCGGTGTCGTAGGCGATCAGCAGGCTCGGCACATGATCGACCGCGACCTGGCACAGGCTCTCCAGCAAGCCCGCGGCAAAGCTGCCGTCGTGAGCGCACAGCACGTTCGACGTCGCCATCGCGCGGGTCGCGATGCTCCAGTAGCCGGCCGGCGCGTTGTGCACGGAGTTGTGAAAGCGGGTGGGCGACAGGTGGCGATCGTCGCCGGCGAGGGTCTCGCAGATCGCGTGGCAGTTCTGACCGTCGCCGCCGGACGCGCTGAACACGGTCGCGAGCGTGGCGGCATCGCGCCCGCTCGCGGCTGCCGCCTCGAGGCCGACCGCAAGCGCGACGCGCACGACGGGGCCGGTGCGGCGGCGTTCCGCCGGCGGCAGGCTGGCGGGCGGCGGCAGCACGGTGCGCGCGCTCGCATAGGCCGCGCGGCCCGCGAGCACGTCGGCCGCGTGCGGCCAGTCGTTCAATCCCGGCCCGACGAGGCCGACACTTTCGATGAAGGCGGTGAGGGTCATGTCGGCTCCCGGCGGCGGGCATGCTCGGCGCGGCCGAGGATCAGGCTGCAGTTCGTGCCGCCGAATCCGAACGAATTCGACAGGACCGCACGCACGCGCGCCGCGCGGCTCGCGAGCACGTAGTCGGAGGCCAGCGCCGGGTCGGGCTGCGTCGTGTTGACGCCGGCCGGCACGAACTGCTCGCGCAGCGCGATCGCGGCGACGACCGCTTCGAGCGCGCCGGCCGCACCGAGCGTGTGCCCGGTCGCCCCCTTCGTCGAGCTGCACGGCGTGCGCGCGAGCAGCGCGCCGACGGCGCGGCTTTCGGCGGCATCGTTGCTGGGCGTCGCGGTGCCGTGCAGGTTCACGTAGTCGATGTCGCCTGCCGCGAGGCCGGCCGACGCGAGTGCCTGTTCGATTGCGATGCGCGCGCCGAGCCCTTCCGGATGCGGCGACGACATGTGATGCGCATCGCTCGATTCGCCGATGCCGAGCAGCAGGATCGCGTCGTCGTCGAGCGCGGCGCGTGTATCCGGCACGCGTTCGAGCAGCGCGAACGCAGCCGCTTCGCCGATCGAGATGCCGTCGCGCGCGACGTCGAACGGCCGGCACGGCCTGCGCGACAGCAGTTCGAGCGAATTGAAGCCGTACAGCGTCGTCAGGCACAACGAATCGACGCCGCCGACGACGGCCGCATCGATCAGCCCCGCTTCGATCATCCGGCGCGCGGAGCCGAATACCTTCGCGCCGGACGAACACGCTGACGAGATCGCCATCGCCGGTCCGCGCAGCGCGAAATACGCGCGCACGAACGCGGCCGGCGAATACGGGTTGTGCGTGTGCGCATAGCGGAACCCTGCGGGCAGCGCGCCGCTCGCCGGATCGCGTTGCGCGTACGCGCGTTCGGTCTCGAGGATGCCGGACGTGCTCGTGCCGATGAACACGCCGACGCGCGCGGCGCCATGGCGCGATACGGCCGCCGCGACGCGTGCGTCGAAGCCGTCCTGGACGAGGCCGAGTTGTGCGAGGCGGTTGTTGCGGCAGTCGAAGTCGGCCAGATCCGTGCGCACGGGATGCGCATCGACGCCGTCCACCGCGCCGATCCAGGTGTCGAGATCGGCGCGTTCGAAGTCGCACGGCGTGAGCCCGCCGCGTGCGTTGCGCAGCGCGTCGACGGTCGCATCGAGGCCGCTGCCGATGCAACTGGTGGCGGTGAAGTGCGAGAGCAGGAGAGGTTTCACGAGGGTCGTATCCGGTGGCCGGAACGGGCGCCGCAGCAGGGCTGGCGGGCGCGCCGGGCAGGGTCAGATTTTATCAAACGGGGGGGCCGGCGTGCCGGGCTGGGCGGGCGATTCGGGCGCGAGCGCGGCGCGCAGCGTGGTCCACTGCAACTGCGCATCGGCGGCGGCGCGCAGCAGCGCCGGCAGCACGTCGAGCACGACCGGTTCGCCGCGCGCGTCGCGTGCCGCGTGGCCGTCGTGCACGAGCAGGATGTCGCGCGGCGCCAGACCGTCGAGCAGGCGCCGCGTGACGATGTCCGCGTCGCTCGCGCGCGTGTCGAAGCCGCGGCGCGTCCAGCTGGCGAGCTGCAGGCCGAGCTCGCACAGCACCGGCTCGAGAAATGGATTGCGCAGGCCGGCCGGCGCGCGGAAGAAGCGCGGGCGCGTGCCGGCGATCTCGGTCAGCGTCTGCTGCGCGGCCGCGATCTCGCGCCGCAGCGCGGCGGGCCCCGACAGCGAGAACGTATGCCGGTGCCGCTGGCTGTGGTTCTCGACCGCATGGCCGCGCGCGACGATCGCTTCGATCCACCGCGGATGGCGGCGCGCGAGATCGCCGATGCAGAAGAACGTCGCGCGCGCATCGTGACGATCGAGCAGGTCGAGCACACGCGGCGTGACGTCGGGGTCCGGGCCGTCGTCGATCGTCAACGCGATCCGGCGGCCGGCGCCGTCCGGCAGGCGCGTCCAGTTCGGTCCGAGCAGCGCGCTGCGCGGCCACAGGCCGGCGGCAGTCAGCGCGAGATGCGACGCGACCACGCCGCCGGCTGCCCACGGCCATGCAGCCGGTTGCGCGACGACGGCCGCGAGCGCGCCCGCGTGCAGCGCGGCAGTACCCGCGATCAGCGGCGTCGGTTTCCAGCGGCGCGCATCGCCCGGCTGCCGCGGTGGAACGGACGACGGCGCATTCATGCGCGGGCTCCTGTCAGGTGGGGACGAGCGCTGCTCGTCGCTGCGGCGCGTGGCGCGAGAATCGCGGCGAACGCGAGCGCGAGCATCGCGCCAGGGCCGACGGTCAGCCCGAAGGTTTCGAGCAGCGGCACGCGCGACAGCGCGAGCAGGCCGAAGCCGGCCACCGTCGCGAGGTTCGCGATCAGCAGCGACACGAGCGTGTGCGGCGTGACCGGTTGTGCGTCGTCGCGCTTGTTGAAGAACAGCGCATAGTTCGAGCCGACCGCGACGATCAGCAGCATCCCGACGAGATGCAGGATGGTCAGCGGCACGCCGGCGAGCGCGAAGCCGGCCGTCACCACCAGCACGGCCGCGACCAGCGGCGCGAGCGCGCGCACGACGCGACGCGGCGAGCGCAGCGCGATCAGCAGCAGCACGGCGATCGCCGCGAAACCCGCGAGCGACAGCCGGATGTCCTCGTGCACGTAGTTCACGTACAGGCGGTCGGCCTCGGCCTTCATGTCGACGAACAGCGCATCCGGCACGCCGGCGCGCGCGACCGCCGCGCGGATCGACGCGGCATCGAGCGCCGGCGTGGCCGCCGACGCGGTACGTGCGGCATCAGGCGCGCGCAGCGGCAACATCGCGCTCCAGCGGCCCGCGCGCTCGGTCAGCAGCGCGTCGACGGCGAGCGCCATCGACGTGCCGCGCAGGTCCGCGCGCGTGATCGGCGGCGCGCGGCGTGCGGTCTCGACATCGGCGATGAACGGTGCGAACAGCTCGGGCCGGACCGAGATCGGCTGGTTCGCGACGGCCGCCCGCATGCGCGTGGCAAGCACGTCCGCGTCCGGCAGGCTCGCCTGGCGCGCGCGCTGCGCGGCTTCGCTCGGCAGATAGCGCGCGGGACTTTCGAAGCCCGCGAGCGTGCCGCGATCGACGAGCGGCTGCAATTGCGCGGCGACCTGTTCCGCGCGTTCGAGCGCGGCCTGTTCGGTCGGCGCGGAAATCATGACGAGGTAGCGCACGTCCGGCGCGCCGACATCGGCGCGCAGGCGTGCGTCGAGTGCCTGCGCGCGGGCGGGAACGGGGCTCAGCGCTGCAAGCTCGCGGCTCCACAGGCCGTCGCGATGCAACACGAGCGTCGCGCACGCGGCGAGCACGAGCGCGGCGAGCGGCCAGCGCAGCCGCGGCGCCGCGGCGGCCGCACGCGCGAGCACCGCGCCGACGCGCGACACGTCGCGAATCGCGACGTGCTCGCCGCGCAGGTGAGGCAGCACGAAGCGCGTGACGAGCGCGGCGGCCGTCAACCCGGCGATCGAGTACAGCCCGAGCTGCACGAGGCCCGGAAAACCGGAGAACAGCATCGACGCAAAGCCGCACACGGACGTCAGTACGCCGAGCCTGATCGTCGGCCAGTACGTGGCGACCCATGCGCGCGTCGCGTCGGCAGGCCGCGCGGTGCCGCGCGCGCCGACCTGCGCCGATTGCACGAACAGGTAGATCGAATAGTCGACGGCTTCGCCGATCAGTGTCGTGCCGAAGCCGAGCGTCAGCCCGTGGACCGTGCCGAACACGATGCTGACCGCCGCGATGCCGGCCGCGATGCCTGTCAGCACCGGCAGCAGCCCCAGCGCGAGCGTGCGCGGCGAGCGGTACAGCGTCATCAGCAGCGCGACGATCAGCACGACGCTCGCCGTCGACAGCCGCTCGACGTCGTGCCGGATCGTGTCGCGCGTGTCGACCGAGAACACGCCGGGGCCGGTCATCGCGAGCGTGTACGCGGCGCGGTTCGACAGCGTCTGCGTCGCGGCCGAGAACGCGTGGCGCACCGCGTCGATCGCGCGCGCCTGCGCGTCGGTGTCGGAGCCGGCGGCGGCCGTCTGCACGACCAGCACCGCGCGCGTGCCGTCGCGCGACGTCCACACGCCATCGCGCATCGCGGGTTGCGCGCCGCTGTCGAGCTGGTCGACGAGCGCGGTCACTTCGCCGGTCGGGTCGCGCGGCAACATCGCCTTCGCGACGAGGCCCGCCGACGAGCTCAGCAGGTCGAGGCTGTCGCCGAGCGCCTGGTGCAGGCCGCCCGCGCTGAAGCGTTGCGGCGAGACGGCCGGGCTCAGCAGATAACGATGGTCGAACACGAACTGCCGGTCTTGCACGTCGTTGACCGCTTCGCCGTTGTTGATCGCCGAGAATTGCCGGTCGGCGCGCAGCGTGCCGGCGACGCGCCGCGACAGCGCGGCGCGCGTGGCCGCATCACCGCCGTCGATCGCGACGAGGATCAGCCGCGACACGATGCCGTCACGCAGTTGATCGACGAGCACGCGCTGCCCGGCGCTCGGCGCGCTCGGCAGGAATGCGGACAGGTCAGCCGTGAAATTCGCACGGGCGATCGCGATCCCGCATGCGACGAGCGCAACCAGCCACACGAGCACGGCGCGCTGCCGCCACGCGGACGGGCGATGCGCGACGGGGGCGGTCGGCCGGGTGCGCTCGTCCATCACTTCGCCGGGACGGGTTGCAGGCGCATCGTCGAATGGTCGCCGTCGGCCTGCCGGATCGCGACGCTGCGCAACTCGTCGCGCGAGCCCTCGAGCGTGATCGTGCTGACGACCTTCAGCATCCGCGAATCGAGCGGTGTGAGCATCAGCGTCCAGTCGTCGCCGCGACCGGCGAGTGCGACCTTGTAGACCTGCTCGAGCGCGTAACGATTGCCGGCGAGCGTCGCGCGGATGCTGTCGATGAACGCGCCGAGTTCCGGATAGCGCGCGAGCGCGAGTGTGTACTTGCGGTTGTTGCGCTCGACGGTGAGCATGTCGCCGTCGACGACGAGATGTTCGGGCTTCGGGCTCAGCGTGTGCTTCTCGAGGTGGTCGGGCGCGACGAACACGAGTTCGCCCGACGATTCGAGCGGTTGCGCGGCGATCGATAGCGTCTTCGTCTCGATGAACGTTGCGCGTCCGGACTTGTGCTGCGCGAGCGTCGACATCAGCCGGTCGAGGGTCCACGCCGCACCGGTGTCGGCCGCGTGCGCGGGCAGCGCGAGCGCGACGGCGGCCGTGATGGCGAACGTGCGCGCCGAGCGGCGCAGCGCGGGCGCGGACGGTAGCGGGAACAGCGACAGGAAGCGGAGAACGGCGGTCATGCGTCGGAATCCCTCGTGGCGGACAGGTTGCCGCACGCGCGAGCATCGTCGCGGCGCGCGGCGGCCGTGCCGGTCTGCCAGAAATCGAAATAGTTGAACCAGTTGTACGGGGCCGCGCGGCAATACCTGTCGAGCAGTGCGACGTAGCGCGCGAGCGCCGCGTCGACGGCCGCCGCGCGCGCGTCGCGGCGCACGTCGGAGAAATCGGCGAGCGTCTCGAAGTGCACGTCATAGCGGTTGCCGTCGCGATAGAGGCCCGTCATGAACAGCACCGGGCGCCGCAGCATCGCGGCCATGTACAGCGGCCCGAGCGGGAACGCGGCCGGTGCGCCGAGCAGCGGCAGCCGCCGCATCGAGGTTGCTGCATCGTCGAGCAGCGTGCGGTCGGCGAGCATGCCGACCATGCAGTTCGCGTCGAGACGCTCGCGCACCTTCAGCATCGAGTCGACCTGCCCGAGCGGAATCACGTCCGGTTTCGCGGCCGGGTTCACGGCGGCGAGCGTCGCGTTGATCTTGCGCGCGTTCTCTTCGAACATCGTGACGACGACGCGCAGGTCAGGACGCGTGCGGCCGATCGCGCGCACGACTTCGAAGCTGCCGAGGTGCGCGCCCATCAGGAATGCGCCGCGCCCGCCGGCGAGCGCATCGTCGACCCGCGTTTCGCCATGCAGCCGGATGTCGAACAGGTCGAAGCGGCCGTTCATCAGGTAGATGCGGTCGTGGATCGTCGCCGCGAACGTGAACACGTGCCGGTACACGTCGCGCCAGCGCACTGGACGGTCGAGCACGCGGCGCAGATAGTCGCGTGACGCCGAGCAGGCGGCCGGCGAGAACAGCACGAAATAGGTCGCGATGGCGTGCAGCACGACACGCGACGGCCGCCGGCCGAACCGCAGCGAGATCCAGGTCATCGCGCGCAGCAACGCCGCGTTGCTGCGTTCCTGGCGCTCGGCCCATGCGGTGCGCTTCATGGCCGTGCACCCTCCGGCGCGGCGGCCGGTGCGGACAGCACGCCGGTGGCGACGTCGCGTGCGCCGGCGCGCAGCGTGAAGCGGATCGCGCCGCCGGCCGCTGCATCGAACGCGAGATCGAGCGGCTCGCCGGGCGCGACCGGGCTCAGGAATTTCGCGGAAGCCAGCCGCCACGTGTGCAGCGGGCGGTTCAGCGACGCACCGAGCGCGGCGATCGCGTGATCGAGCAGCACGACGCCCGGCACGATCGGATGACCGGGGAAATGACCGGGCAGTGCCGGGTGATCGGCGGGAATCGTGAACGCGAGCGGCGCAGCCGTCACGACGCGCGCGCTCGCTTCAGCCGCGGCGGCCCGCGTGTGCCGTGCGACGAGCGCGGCGAGCACGTCGCGCGGCAGCTTGCCCGTTTCGTTGCGCGGCAAAGCGTCGACGAACACGAGCGGACGCGGCATGAACGCGGGATCGATCCGTTCGCGCAGCGCGCGCTGCAGGTCGGCCGCGGCGAGCGTCGGCGCGACCACGAGCGCGACGAGCCGCGTGACCGGTTCGCGGGTCGCATCGGCATCGGCCGGCGTGGCGTCGTCCGGCATGAAGAACACGCCGTCGACGACGTCGGCGATCGCGTTCAATTGGTGATTCAGATAGGCGAGCGACGTGCGCTTGCCCGCGATGTTGACGAGGTCTGCCTTGCGGCCGTGCAGCAGGAAGCGGCCGTCGCCGAGCAGTTCGAGCGCATCGCCCATCGGCACGGGGGTTTCGACGTGTCCGCCCGACGCCCACACGGTCGGACCGCTGTCGTCGCCTGCGGTGTCGCGGCCCGGCGCGTCATGTGCCGGGCGTGCGTCGAGGCGGATGCCCGGGAACAGCTGCCACGTCGCGCCTTGCGACGTGCGGCGCGTCGCGATCTGGCCGGTCTCGGTGCTGCCGTAGATCTCGACGAGCGGCGCATCGAGCGCGGCCTCGGCTTCGCACGCGAGCTTTTCCGACAGCGGCGCGGTGGCGGACAGCACGAGCGCGGCCGGCGGCAGCGCATGGCCGGCCGACAGCAGTGCGCGCAGGTGAATCGGCGACGTGACGAGCACGCGCGGCTGCGGGATCGCGGCGAGTTCGTCGCGAATGTCGACGGGGTAGAACGGCTGGCGGTTGCTGAACGCGAGGCCGCCGATCAGTGCGAGCAGCACCGTCGACTCGAAGCCATACATGTGTTGCGCGGGCACGGTGCCGATCAGCGTGGCCGCGCGGCCGTCGAGCAGGCCGAGGCGGTCGGCCGCCGCGCGCACGCAGCCGACCAGGAAGCCCCAGGTCTTGCGATGCGGTACCGGCGCGCCGGTCGAGCCCGACGTGAACACGTACGCCATGATTCGCGACGCGTCGATCTGCGGCACCACGCACGGCGTGTCGTCGAGGCGGTCGACGGGTGCGGCGTCCGGATAGGCGAAGCGCGGCAGGTCGATCGTGCAGTCCGGCGCGTCGTGCAGGCAGAATGCGTCCGGTGCGAACGACGCGAGCTGGCGCACCATCTCCGGCGTGTGTGTCGACGGCAGCAGGCTGATCCTGCCGGTGACGAGCGCCGCGCACAGGCTGACCGCGAAGCGGTAGCGATCGCGGCACACGTTGAACACGTGGCCGCCGGCGGGCAGCGCAGCGGCCACGCGCGCGACGTCGGCGACGAACACGCGCACGCTGACGGGCGTGCCGTCGCGCCAGGCAATCACCTGGTCCGGCGAGGAATGGAACACCAGCGGGTAAGTCGGCATAAATCGGTGAAAGCGGGAGACGGTCACCGGCGCGGCCGCGATGCGGCGCCGCGCCGGTCATGAATTCATCGTGACGGCTGCGTCGACGCGCGGTACGCGCGCACCGCGTCGATCATCCTCGGCCGTGCGTCGTGCGGCAGTGCGAAGCGCCGGCACGCATGCTCGGCGGCGAACATCACCGCGACGAGCGGCAGCGACAGGTAGTTCGCGAACGTCGACCATGCGACGATCGGCGCGGTCGCGAACAGCAGCGTCGACACGGCGGCGATCGCGACGAAGAACAGCGTCCATGCGAACGTGATGCGCCGCGTGTAGATCGCGACGGCCGGCGTGATCGTGCCGTGGATCATGGTCGCGAAGCGTGTGCACAGCGGCACTTGGCCGGCCGCGAGCGTGCGGCCGAACAGCAGCGCCAGCGCGAGGTTGAAGCTCGCGTGCTCCAGATACAGGCCCCATTCGAAATGGCGCGCGAGCGGAATGCGCGTGGCCCACAGCGCGGCCGCGGCGAGCAGCCATGCGGACACCAGCCATCCACGCCTCGGCGAGCGCAATGCCGCGCCGAGCGCGAGCAGCAGCGGCGGCACGAGCGCCATCGCGAGGCCGAAGCCGTGCGCGCCGGGAGTCGCGGCCGCGTAGTGCGCGCCGATCTGGTACGCCGCCACCGCGGCGACCGCGCCGACGCCGCGTGCGATGCCGAGCGGCGAGGTCATCGCGGCGCTCCGGGCGCGCGGCGCGTGCGCGCATTGCTGTCGTCCGTCGCGGCGCGGCGGCGGACGGGCGGGCAAACCGGGGCGAGACGAATGGACGGGCGCGGCATGGCTGCTGGAAACATCGGACGGATCGGGGCCGGACGCATTCGTCGGGCCGTCAAACATCATATGAATGGCGGCCGGGACGCGTGTCCGGGCCGGCTGTCGTGCATGCACATTTTAGGGCCGCGGCGCGGCGGTTCGAGGTCGACGCAGCCGGGTTTTGTAACCGAATGTATGGCAGCGCACTGAACCTTTCGCGGCGGCGATTCATTTCCGCCCGAAGCGGCTCAAGCGTCTGCTGCGATCGGGGCCCGAAACCGGCTGCGGCGGGGGCCTTCAGTCTGTAACCAATCCCCGTATACGTGCCGATACCCATCGTCTAGAATCCGCGTAACTTTTACAAACGACCCCCAATAACGCAGGCGGGGAAGCCGGCAGACGCCGGAGGGACGGAGATTCGCGCGCGCTTCGCACGCGCCGGGCGTGCACGACGATTGCCGTTTCCGGGTGCCTCCCGCTGCCATGGGCCGCCTGCCCGCAAGCATGATGAACGCACTGGAACAAGAGCTCGCCACGCTGATCATCGGCGAACTGAATCTCGAAGACGTCCCGCTCGAAACGGTGACGGCCGGGACCCCGCTGTATGGCGAGGGCTTCGGGCTCGACTCCATCGACATCCTGGAAATCGCGCTGCTGATCTCGAAGAAATACGGCTTCGAGCTGCGCTCGGACAATCCGGACAACCAGAAGATCTTCGCGACGCTCGGCGCGCTTGCCGAGTACGTCGCCGCGCATCGCACCAAGTGACGGCGGCGCGCGCGAACGCGACGCGGCACGCAGACGATGACGGCACGCGGCGGCGGTCGCTGGACGAACCACGGCCGCGTCGATCGAGAGGAAACGCCATGAACGGAGCAATGCGATGCGGGCGCTCGTAACGGGTGGCAGCGGCGCACTCGGGCAGGCGATCTGCGCGGCGCTCGCGCAGGCCGGCCACGAAGTCTGGGTGCACGCGAACCGGAATCTCGCGCAGGCGGAGGCGGTCGCGCAGCAGATCGTCGCGGCCGGCGGCACCGCGCATGCGATTGCATTCGACGTGACCGACGCCGATGCGACGCTCGCCGCGCTCGCGCCGTTCATCGACGACGCACCGGTGCAGATCCTCGTCAACAACGCGGGCATTCACGACGACGCACCGATGGCCGGCATGTCGCGCCGGCAGTGGCATAGCGTGATCGACGTGACGCTCAACGGTTTTTTCAACGTGACGCAGCCGTTGCTGCTGCCGATGATCCGCACGCGGCGCGGCAGGATCGTCAACATCGCGTCGGTCGCCGGCGTGACCGGCAACCGCGGGCAGGTCAACTACGCGGCCGCGAAGGCGGGGCTGATCGGCGCGACGAAGTCGCTGTCGCTGGAGCTCGCGTCGCGCGGCATCACGGTGAATGCGGTCGCGCCCGGCATTATCGAATCGCCGATGGCCGACCCTGCATTTCCCGCCGAACGGATCAAGCAGCTCGTGCCGGTGCAACGCGCGGGCCGGCCCGACGAAGTCGCGGCGATGGTCGCGTATCTGGTATCCGATGCGGCCGCTTATGTGACGGGACAAGTGTTGTCCGTCAACGGCGGGCTCGCATGACGACGCGCGCGGCGTCGGCCTGACGCGAAGCAACGGCGCGCAACGCGGCGCGTGACCACGACGCCGCGAGCCCGCACCGCATAGTGAGGAAATCGAAGTGTCAGTGTATCCAGTCGACGCCGAACGGCGAGCATGTTCCCCGTCGTCCGCCACGACCGCGGTCGCGCGCGAACACATGACAGGCGGAGCCGCCGCATCGCGAGCGGGCATCTCGCCCGCCGCGAACGGCGGCAACCGTGCGCTGCGACTCGTCCAGATCGATCATGCGCGGCTGGCTGCGCTGCTGCACGATGCGCGGCAGCGGGGCGACGCATTCGACCACGTGTTTCCCGGTGCGCTCGGTGCGGTCTGCATCGGTGCGGCTGGCGCGCCGACCGACGCGATGGCCAGCATGCTTGCCGCCGCCGCGCCCGACCTGCCGAGCGCACCGGTGCAGATGGCGCTGCTCGACGCCGGCGGCCACGCACGCGCCGGTGCGGTCTGCGAAATCTGGCAGTGCGACGCGCCCGATCTGCGCAGCGAGCGACGCGGCGCACTGCAGTATCGCTACAGCCAAACGGCGGGGCTCGTGTTCGGCAGCATCGTCGTGCAGGAAGAGCAGAAAGCGGCCGATGCGGATCGCGACGGCGGCACGCCGCTCGAGCGCGCGACATACGATGCATACCGCGCGCTGTTCGACGTGCTCGATGCGCTCGGCATTGCGTATCCGCTGCGAATCTGGAATACCGTGCCCGCGATCAACGCGCTGCAGTTCGGGATCGAGCGCTATCGTCAGTTCAATATCGGCAGGCAGCGCGCGTTCGACGCGTGCCGTCGCGCGCTGACGGGCAGCGTGCCGGCGGCCTGCGCGCTTGGCTCGGTCGTGCCCGTCACGGGCGACACGCCGCCGGCCGCGCCGCTCGCGATCCATTTCATCGCGACCCGCACGCCGGCCGATCCGGTCGAGAACCCGCGCCAGGTCAGCGCGTATCACTACCCGGCGGAGTACGGCCCGCGTGCGCCGACGTTCGCGCGCGCGGCCGCGTGGCCGGGCGACGATGCCGCGCCGCTGCTGTTCGTGTCGGGCACCGCCAGCATCGTCGGGCATCGGACCGTGCATCGTGGCGATATCGTCGCGCAAACACGCGAGACGATCGCGAACCTGGCCGCCGTGCTCGAGCAGGCCGCGCGACAGGGGCACGGCCCGTTCGCGCTCGCCGACCTGAACTACCGCGTCTACGTGCGCGACGCCGGCGATGCCGTGGCGCTCGCCGCGATCGAACGCGCGCTGCGCGATGCGGCGGGCTCCGGCGTGCGGCCGTTGTTCGTCCACGCGGACGTGTGCCGCGACGATCTGCTGGTCGAGATCGAAGCGAGCGCCGGCCATCCGCTGGAGCACCTGTCGTGAAGCGCGCGGGCCTGTCGCTGCGCGAAGGCGGCGTCGACGAAGCCTGTCGGCAGTCGCCTGCAGGTCATAAACTTTTGTCAGGATCCTCGTCTTCGCAATCGGCCGTTCCCATGTTCAAGCTGCACGCCTCGTCCACCCATCTCGTACTTATTCCGAGCTACAACCCGGGCGTCAAGGTCGACACGACCGTGCGCAACGCCCGCGCGCAGTGGAACCCGGTGTGGGTCGTCGTCGACGGCAGTACCGACGGCAGCGCCGAGCGGCTGCAGGCGATGGCCGAGCGCGACCCCGGGCTGCGAGTGATCGTGCTGCCGGAGAACCGCGGCAAGGGCGCCGCGGTGCTGGCCGGGCTCGACGCGGCGGCCGCAAGCGGCTTCACGCACGTGCTGACGATGGACTCCGACGGCCAGCATCCGGCCGACCTGATTCCCGAATTCATGGCCGCGTCGCAGGCGGCGCCGGATGCGATGGTGCTGGGCCTGCCGAAGTTCGACGCGAGCGCGCCGCAGCTGCGCGTGCAGGGCCGGCGGCTGTCGAACGGATGGGCCGACCTCGAGACGCTATGGGCCGGGATCGGCGATTCGCTGTACGGCTTCCGCGTGTACCCGGTCGCTCCGCTCGCCGCGATCATGCATCGCCAGCCGTGGATGCGCGGTTTCGACTTCGATCCGGAAGCCGCCGTGCGGCTGTGCTGGGCCGGGGTTCGACCGATCCGCATCGAAGCGCCGGTGCGCTACTTCGGCGCGCACGAGGGCGGCGTGTCGCATTTCCACTATGGCCGCGACAACGCGCTGCTCGCGTGGATGCACCTGCGGCTCTTCGCCGGTTTTGTGGTGCGGCTGCCGATGCTGGTTGCGCGGCGGCTCACGCGCCGGTCGCGTTCGACGTTCAGCCGGTCATCCGGTCACGGCGATTGATGACCTGATTGCTATCAAATGACTGAGTAATCTCGCCGTTCGTTTCGAATCGGTGAGTAATCAAGCTGTCATTTGATGTAAACGTCTGGTAATTTTCTGCCGAATTATGCAAAATCCCCGCTTCCAAATACAACTACCGAGGGATCCGGGATGCATATCAAGAAAGCGGCGGCAGCGTGTGGCATGGCGTTCCTGTTGAGCGCATGCGGCGGCGTGCAGAATCTCGACGCGAACAGCCTGACGTCGGCGGGGACCAGCCTGTTCAAGGCGGCGACGCTGTCGGACACCGACATCGCGGCGCTGTCGAACGACTCGTGCAAGGCGAGCGACGCCGAATCGAAGATCGCCGCGCCGAATAGCGCGTACTCGAAGCGCCTGACGAAGGTGATGAAGGGCTTCGGCGACATGACGCTGAACGGCCAGAAAATCAACTACAAGGTCTACGTGACCAAGGACGTCAACGCGTGGGCGATGGGCAACGGCTGCGTGCGCGTGTACAGCGGCCTGATGGACATGATGAACGACGACGAACTGCGCGGTGTGATCGGTCATGAAATGGGCCACGTCGCGCTGGGTCACTCGAAGAAGGCGATGCAGACCGCCTACGCGGTCAGCGCGGCACGCACCGCGGCCGGTGCGGCATCGCCGGGCGTCGCGGCCCTGACGAGCTCGCAGCTCGGCGACATCACCGAGAAGTTCATCAACGCGCAATTCTCGCAGACGCAGGAAAGCGCGGCCGACGACTACTCGTTCGACCTGATGAAGCAGAAGAACATGAACCAGAAGGGCCTCGTCACCGCGTTCCAGAAGCTTGCACAGCTCGATGGCGGCAAGAGCTCGATGATGAGCTCGCACCCGTCGTCGGCTAGCCGTGCGCAGCACATCCAGGATCGCATCGCGAAGGGCAGCTGATCGCCGCCTGGTGCGCCGGCCGCGTTCGGCGCCCGGGATGAACGAAACCCCACGCTCTTGCGGGCGTGGGGTTTTTGTTTTTCGGGGAACCGGAAAAGGGCTGTGCCTCTTGCTTACGGCACCATCCCCGGCAGCACGTAGGCCTGCACGAGCGTGATCAGGCCGACGATCACCGCGAACAACAGGCTGTGGCGCACCGTGAAGCGGAACAGCTCCGATTCCTTGCCGACGCGGCCGGTCGCCGCGCATGCCACCGCGATCGACTGCGGCGAGATCATCTTCGCGGTCACGCCGCCCGTGGTGTTCGCGGCGACCGCGAGCGTCTCGGGCACGCCGAGCTGATGGGCTGTGGCTTGCTGCAGCGAGCAGAAGAGGGCGTTCGACGACGTGTCCGAGCCGGTCAGGAACACGCCGAGCCAGCCGAGGAACGGCGAGAAGAACGGGAACGCGGCGCCGGTCGCGGCCAGCATCAGCGCGAGCGTCGACGACATCCCCGAGTAATTCGCGACGAATGCGAACGCGAGCACGAGGCCGATCGACAGGATCGGGCGCGTGAGTTCCTTCAGCGTCTCGCCGAACGTGACGAGCGCGTCGCGCGGCTTCATCCGCAACAGCGCCATCGAGATCAGCGCGGTCACGAGGATCGCGCTGCCCACCGCCGACACCAGATCGATCTTCAGCACGGCGTCGAGCGCCTTCGGCGTCGCGGCGATCGGCGCGGTCTTCACGACGAGCTGGTCGAGCCCTGCCACATGGAACTTCAGCACGGTCGACGCGAGCGCGCCGTGCGCGGCGAACAGCGCCTTGAACGGCGCGATGCTCCACACGGTGACGACGGCCGTCAGGATCAGGAACGGCGACCACGCGCGCACGGTCTGTACGAGCGTGTACGGCGACGCCTGCCGGCTCGTGCCGGTGCCGCTAGCGCCGAACCTGCCCGCGCCGAACCCGGCCAGCGCCGCGCCGCCGCCCGACGCGACGACGCCGCCGGCCGGCTGCTGCGCGGTGCGCGGCTGCCACACCTTCAGGAACGTCGCGAGCGCGACGAGGCTGACGAGCGACGACGTGATGTCCGGCAGCTCGGGCCCGATGTGGTTCGACGTGAAGTACTGCGTGAGCGCGAAGCTGCCGCCCGCGACGAGCGCGGCCGGCCAGGTCTGCCGCACGCCGCGCAGCCCGTCCATCATGAACACGAGCCAGAACGGCACCGCGAGCGACAGCAGCGGCAGCTGGCGGCCGGCCATCGCGCCGATGTGGAACGGGTCGATGCCCGTCACCTGCCCGGCGACGATGATCGGGATGCCCATCGCGCCGAACGCGACCGGTGCGGTGTTTGCAATCAGACACAGTCCGGCCGCATGCAGCGGCTTGAAGCCGAGTCCGACGAGCAGCGCGGCCGTGATCGCGACGGGCGCGCCGAAGCCGGCCGCGCCTTCGAGGAACGCGCCGAACGAGAAGCCGATCAGCAGCATCTGCAGGCGCTGGTCGTCGGTGATCGACAGCACGGACGCGCGGATGATGTCGAACTGGCCGGTCTTCACGACGATCTTGTACAGGAACACGGCCGCGACGATGATCCACGCGATCGGCCACAGGCCGTACGCGAAGCCGAAGCCGGCGGCCGCGAGTGCCTGCGGCACGGGCATGCCGTAAGCGAGGATCGCGACGCCGAGCGCCAGCAGCAGCGTGATCGCGGCCGCGACGTGGCCCTTCATCCGCAACGCGGCGAGCGCGACGAAAAAGAAGATGATCGGGATCGCGGCGACGAACGCCGACAGCCCGAGGCTGCCGAGCGGGGTGTAGATCTGATGCCAAACCTGCATGGTTGTCTCCTCCATGGATTTCTATCGGTACGGGTTTGAAAGCGAGGTGGTCTATTCGGGCTGGCCGCGTGCGCGCAGCAGGTCGGACAGGCTGCGCGGCGCCGGTTCGAGCGGCGTGCGGTGCTGCGTCCAGCCCATCTGCTTCGCGGGCGTCAGCGCGCGCAGGCGTGTCGCCGTCCAGCGGAACGCGCGGTACGCGCGCGGATGCGCGAATGCGCCGGACCAGAAGCGCCACACGAGGTCTTCCGCGCGGTTGTAGTTCGCGCCCTGGCCGCGCAGCGGATGCGCGACGGGTTCGTCGGGCTTGCGGTTCGCCTCGGTGCGCAGCCGCACGAGCAGTTGCGGGATCGGGATCCGGACCGGGCACACCTCGCCGCATGCGCCGCACAGCGTCGACGCGGTCGGCAGGTCGGCCGTCGCGTCGAGGCCGAGCAGGTGCGGCGAGATGATCTTGCCGATCGGCCCCGGGTAGGTCGTCCCGTACGCGTGGCCGCCGATGCGCGTGTAGACGGGGCAGTGGTTCATGCACGCGCCGCAGCGGATGCACTGCAGCGTCGCGCGCAGTTGTTCGTCCGCGTAGGCCTGCGTGCGCCCGTTGTCGAGCAGCACGAGATGCAGTTCGCGCGGGCCGTCGCGTTCGCCGTCGCGGCGCGGGCCCGAGATCAGGTTGAAGTAGGTCGTGATCGCCTGGCCGGTGGCCGAGCGCGTGAGCAGGCTCGACAGCGGCACGATGTGCTCGAGTTTCTCGACGACCTTCTCGATGCCCATGATCGCGACATGCGTGTCGGGCACCGTCGTCGACAGGCGGCCGTTGCCTTCGTTCTCGACGAGCCACAGCGTGCCCGTGTCGGCCGCCGCGAAGTTCACGCCCGACAGGCCGATGTCGGCTTCCGCGAATGCGCGGCGCAGCGCGCGCCGGCCGGTCTGGATCAGCTCGTCGACGTCCTCCGTGTAGCGGGTGCCGGGGATGTGTTTCTCGAACAATCCGGCGATGTCGCCGCGCGTCTTGTGGATCGCCGGCATCACGATATGCGACGGCTTCTCGCCCGCGAGCTGCACGATGAACTCGCCCATGTCGGACTCGATGCAGTCGACGCCGTGATCCGCGAGGTAATGGTTGAGCTCGATTTCCTCGCTCGCCATCGACTTGCCCTTGATCACGCGGCGCGCCTTCTTCGCCTGCGCGATGCCGAGCACGATCGCGTTCGCGTCGGCGGCCGTCTCGGCCCAGTGCACGTGCACCCCGGCTGCCGTGAGCTTCGCCTCCAGCCGCTCGAGCAGCGCGGGCAGTTGCGCGAGCGCATGCTGCCGCACGGCTTCGCCGAGATCGCGCAGCTGCTGCAGCTCGGTGTCGTCGGGGAACTGGGTCGCGCGCTTGCCCTGCAGGAAGTCCATCGCGCCGCGAAAGCTGCGGCGCAGTGCGGGATCGTCGAGCGCGGCGCGCGCGCGGGCCTTGAAGTCGCCGGGGGCGACGAATTGCAGCGGTTGGTCGCTCATCGCGGCAGGTCCTGGCAGGCGGTTGCGGTCGGTTCAGTGACGATCACGACCCAGAGGTTGCGCGGCCCGTGTGCGCCATACGCGAGGGTCTGCTGGATGTCGGAGGTTTTCGACGGGTCCGACACCAGCACGACGTTGGTCGGCATGCCGGCGTGCCAGCGCTCCGCGTGCACGGCCGCGTGGAGGTCCGCGTGCAGCGTGTTCGCATGGACGAGCGCGACGTGCAGCGGCGGCACCAGCGACACCGTGCGCGGCGTGGCGGCATCGGGCGCGAGCACGATGGTGCCGGTTGCCGCGATGCCCGAGCGCGCGACGGTGAAGCCGGCGTCGATCGTGTCGAACAGTTCGGCTTTCCACACGTCGATCGGCCGGTCGAACGGCACCGGCGCGACCGCGTCGGGCAGCACGCGCGCGAGGGCAGCGGATTCGGCCCGGGCCGGGTCGAGCAGCAGGCGACGCACGCCGGCGTCGGCGAGCCGCGCGGCAAGCTGCGCGGGCCACGCATCGGCGGTGGCGCACCAGACGTCGGCGTGCGACGCGGCGAGTGCGGCCTGCATCGTCTGCGCGAGCGCATGGGAATCGGGGGCGACCGGTGCGCGGCGCGCCGCGTAATGCGAGTCGATGCGCGCATCGAGGGCGGGGGCGGCGTTCGCTGCGACGCCGGGCGCGGCGGCGCGCAGGCGTGCGAGGATCGTGTCGCGCGCGCTCATTGCGCGTCTCCGCGCAGCGAGCCGGCGCCTGCCGTGCGGCGCCACAGGAAGCTCGCGAGATGCTCGACGGGCAGCGTCGCGCCGGCCTTGGCCGCTGCGTGGCCGATGTTCAGCAGGCAGCCGCAGTCCGCCGACACGAGTCGGTCGCAGCCCGTCGCGCAGGCCGATGCGACCTTGTCGTGCACCATCGCGCCGGAGATGTCGGGGTGCTTCAGCGAGAACGTGCCGCCAAAGCCGCAGCATTCCGATTCGCGTTCGTGTTCGATGCGCGTGACGCCCGGCAGCGCGTCGACGAGCGCGACGCCGTGCACGCGCGTGCCCATTTCACGGCGGGCCGCGCACGACGTATGCAGCACCACGCGCTCGTCCGGGCCGGCGTTCGTGTCGATGCCGTCGAGCCGCACGTCGAGCACGTGGACGAGGAATTCGGCGAGTTCGTAGGTGCGCTCCGCGATCGCGCGCGCCTTGGGGCCGTGCACGGGGTCGTCGGCGAACAGGGCCGGCCAATGGTGCCGGATCATGCCCGCGCACGAGCCGGACGGAACGATCACGGGCCACGGCTCGGCGAACAGATCGAGCTGCGCGGCCGCGACGCCGTGCGCCTCGTCGGGATTGCCGCTGCTATAGGCCGGCTGCCCGCAGCAGCTCTGGCCGCGCGGATAGTGGACGGTCAGGCCTTCGCGTTCCAGCAGGCGGACCGCGTCGAGCCCGGCTTCGGGGACGAACAGGTCGACCAGGCAGGTCGCGAACAGATAGACGTGCGCGGGGGCGGCGGCGGGGTAGTGCCTTTCGTTCATGTCTCGCTCCAGGGGGCCGTCCCGGCAGGTGAATGCGGGACGACGATTTCGCTGCATAATTCCCGCGACGGCGCCGTAGCTCAAATTGGTTGGGCCAATCGGCACGGCGGGTATTCCGATGGAGAGACGGCGATGGCGGCGATGACGGCACGGGGCCGGACCGAAGTGGTGATGCGCAAGATCGAGACGGCGCTGCTCGACGGCACCTGGCCGGCCGGTGCGCGGCTGCCGGCCGAGCGCGTGCTCGCGCAGCAGTACGGCGTGGCGCGCAATACGGTGCGCGAGGCGACCCAGCGGCTCGTCGCGCGCGGGCTGCTGCAGAGCCGGCGCGGCGCGGGCGTGTACGTGACGGACCAGTTGCGCGCGGGCATTGCATCGCCGTGGGGCCAACTGGTCGCCGACCACCCGGCGCTGCGCGACGACATACTCGAATTCCGTCGCGTGCTCGAAGGCGCGACCGCGTATTTCGCCGCGCTGCGCGCGGATGCGAACGATCGGCGCCGGATCCGTACGCTGCTGCGCGAGCTCGAGACCGCGCACGCGAACGACGACGCGGCCGTCGAGGCATCGACCGACGCGAAGCTGCACGAGGCGATCGCGCTGGCGTCGCACAACACGATGTTCCTGCACCTGCACACGAGCGTGATCGGGATGCTGCGCGAGCACATCTCGATCAACGTCGCGGGGATGACGACGCACGACGAGCAGGCGTCCGAGCTGCTGTTGCTGCAGCACCGGGTGGTCTGCGAGGCGATCTGCGCGCACCGGCCCGAGGAGGCGCGCACCGCGATGCAGACCCATATCGACTATGTGCGCAGCCACTTCGAGCGAAGCGGCGATACGCCCTGAGATTGGTTGGACCATGGGTGCCGCAGGCCTGTCCGGCGGCCGAGCCGCGGGCTGCCGTTCCTGGATGCCCTCGCCGGCGGCGCGCGTAGCGGTTGCACGGCGCCGCATGCGCGAGCCGCGCGATTGACCGGTTCATCGGGCGCCCACTAGAATCGACCGGAGCCACCCGTCAGCCGCACGCTGCGGCGTTTGCGGACCCGTTGATCCGCCTGTCGAGGAAGTTTCCGTGCTTACGTCTTTGATCCGGCGCGCGCCGGCCGCGCTGTCGTGGCGCGCCGCCTGCCGCCCGGCCCGTGCGCTCGCCGTCTGCGCGCTGCTGTCGCTGGTCGCCGCCTGCGCGACGCATCCGCCCGCCACCACGCTCGATCGCCCCGTCTCGCACGCATTGCCGACCGATACCGCGACGCCGCTGCGCAACGCGCTGGCCGCGCCGGAAGCGGCGCATCCGGGGCAATCGGGCTTCCGGCTGTTGCCCGACGGCGCGACCGCGCTGCAGATGCGCATCGCGCTCGCGCGCGCGGCGACGAAGACGCTCGACATGCAGTACTACATCGCGACCGAGGACACGACCGGCAAACTGCTGCTCGGCGCGGCGCTGTATGCGGCCGATCGCGGCGTGCGTGTACGGATGCTGGTCGACGACCTGAATTTCCGCGACATCGACCGCGTCATGGCCGCGCTGAATACGCACCCGAAGATCGAGATTCGCGTGTTCAACCCGTTCGGCGCGTCGCGGTACGGAATGATCGAGCGCACGGCCAACTCCCTGACGCGAATCGACAGGTTTACGCGGCGGATGCACAACAAGGCGATGATCGCGGACAACCAGATCGCGATCGTCGGCGGCCGCAATCTCGGCGACGAATACTTCAGCGCGAGCCCGACGCTGCAGTTCCGCGATCTCGACGTGCTCGCGGCCGGCCCCGTGACGAACGACATCTCGACGAGCTTCGACGACTACTGGGCAAGCGCGAGCAGCTATCCGCTGCGGGTGCTGAATCATCAGACGTTCGATCCGAAGGATCTCGACGCGATGCGCGACGAGCTGCGCGACCACTGGCGCAAGAACGCAGATCCGTACAACGCGAAGCCGCTGAACGCGACGCCGCTCGCGCAGCAGATCGCGCGCGACGAGCTCGAGCTCGTGTGGGCGCCCGCCGAATTCAAGGTCGACGCACCGGACAAGGTCATGCGTCCGACCGACGCGTACGTGAGCCCGCCGATGCAGCGCCTCGTCGAACTGACGCGCGGCGCGCAGCAGGAATTTCTCGCGTTTTCGCCGTATTTCGTGCCGCACGACGCGGGTGTGAAGATCCTCGGCGACACGACCGCGCGCGGCGTGCGCGTCGCGATCCTGACCAATTCGCTCGCCGCGACCGACGCGGTCGCCGTACAGGCCGGCTACGCGCCGTACCGCGTGCCGCTGCTGCTTCACGGTGTCGAACTGTACGAATTCAAGGCGCGGCCGAACTCGCCGCGTGCGGGCCTGTTCGGCTCACGCTCGCGCGCGAGCCTGCATGCGAAGGCGTATGTGATCGACCGCAAGATCCTCGTGATCGGCTCGTTGAACCTCGATCCGCGTTCCGCGCACCTGAATACGGAACTCGCGCTCGTGATCCACAGCCCGACGATCGCGCAGCAGGCCGCGACGATCTTCGCGCGCGTGACGCAGCCCGACGAAAGCTACCGCGTGAGCCTCGCGACGCCGGCGGGCGGAGGCACGCCCGAACTCGTGTGGACCGGCACCGACAACGACGAACCGGCCACCTATCACGTCGATCCGCATGCCGGGCTGATGCGCAACCTGATGACCGGCCTCTTCATGCTGCTGCCGGTCGACGACCAGTTGTAAGGGCCGGAACGGCTCGGGCCAAACCCGCGATACCGGCGCGCGGGGAAAGGTGATATGGTTGTGCGCGCAACGATATTCGTATCGTGACGGGTGCCGTCTGACGGCTCGCGCAATGCGGGCCGCGGCGGTGCCGAACGACGCAGCGCACGCGCACGCGCCTGCGCTTGACGCACCGGCGCGCTGCGTGCGCCGCCAGGAGACGAGGGACGTTGCGCGAGCCGCCCGCGCGGCCGCCGCGCCCGCAACCGGAGTGCCCCATGCAACGTGTACCGAACCAGCCGTTCACGCGTCCCGCCCGCTTTTCCGAAGCCGAATGGCAGGCGCGCGTGCAGCTCGCGGCCGCCTACCGGATCTTCGACCATCTCGGCTGGACCGAGCTGATCTACAACCATATCTCGCTGCGCGTGCCGGGTGAGGACGGCCATTTCCTGATCAATCCGTTCGGGCTCCATTACCGCGAGGTATGCGCGTCGAACCTCGTGAAGATCGACATCGACGGCAACGTGACCGGCCATTCCGACTGGCCGATCAATCCGGCCGGCTTCACGTTCCACAGCGCGATCCATGCGGCGCTGCCCGACGCGCACTGCGTGATGCACGTGCACACGACGCCGACGATGGCCGTGTGCTGCTCGCGCGACGGGCTGTCGTTCTCGAACTTCTATTCGGCGCAGTTGTACGGGAAGATCGCGTATCACGACTTCGAGGGCATCACCGTGCATCTGGAGGAGGGGCGGCGCATCGTCGAGAGCGCCGGCGGGCGGCCCGTGCTGCTGCTGCGCAACCATGGGCCCGTGACGATCGGCGCGACGCTCGCGCAGACCTTCTCGTTGATGTGGCTGCTCAATCGCGCGTGCGAGGTGCAGGTCGCGACCCACGCGATCGGCGACGCACTGCCGATCGCGCCGCCGGTGCTCGAGGGCTGCGTGCGCGATTCGCTCAACTTCGATCCGAAGCACGGCGCGGGGCAGGACGCATTCGACGCGTTGCAGCGCATCGTCGATCGGATCGATCCGGGCTATCGCGCGTGAGGGCGCGGTGTCTGCGACGTCGGACTCGATCGCCGCGGCGACAATTGATTCGTGATGCTTGACGGCCCGCGAAGCGGAGCGTGCCCGACGATGCGTGCACGCCACCCGGGCACGGGCAAAAAAAACGCGGCCGGATGGCCGCGTGAATACTCGCAGACTCCTTCGGACGAAGGAAACAAGCAACTGTGAGACGAAGTGTAGCGAAAGGCCGCGTGCGGATTCAGGGCTCCCGCTGCAAAGGTCTCTTCCAGGTTCCGTCAGGCTGGCGAGCGACGCAGCGGTGCCGGATCGGCGGCGATCGACTACCATCATGGAACGTCCCCGTCCGGGCGGCGTACCCCGTCGTACAAGGAGGATTCATGCCGAAGCTGCGTTTGCTCCAGGTGGCGTTGCTCGCGGGCGTCCTGGCCGCCGGCAGTGCCGCCGCCGAAACGGTGCGCCTGTCCGCCAGCCTGCAGCCGTCGAGCGAAGTGCCGCCCACCGCGACCAAGGGCGCCGGCGCCGTCGATGCGACCTACGACACGGCCACCCACATGCTGCAGTGGACGGTGACTTACGAACACCTCACGGGGCCGGCTACCGCCGCGCATTTCCACGGGCCCGCGCCGGTCGGCCAGAACGCCGGCGTGCAGGTACCGATCCCGAAGGACGCGCTCGCGAGCCCGATCAAGGGCTCGAAGGAGCTCACCGACTCGCAAGTGACCGACCTGATGGGCGGCAAGTGGTACTTCAACGTGCACACGAAGGAGCATCCGTCCGGCGAGATCCGCGGCCAGATGATGCCGGCGAACTGAGGCCGGCGTTTGATATAGAGGCTCCCGTCGAGCAGCGCGGCGACGATCGCACGTACCATCGTCACACTGCGACGACGGAGTGGGTGTTCGATGAGTTGGCAAAGCAAGTTCGCGTGCTGGCTGCTGCGCTGGCAGTTTCGTCCCGAGACCACGCGCCCGGTGCTCGATCCTGCCCGCGCGCGGCGCTTTACCGACCTGAGAATGATCGTGCCGCGTCGCGCGCCGTCGGGCTACCGGCTGCGCGAATGCTACGGTCCCGGCGACGCGCCGCTGCGCGGCGAATGGCTCGAGCGCACCGATGCGGTCGCCGCTCGCGGGCCCGGCCGCACGCTGCTGTACTTCCACGGCGGCGGCTACTACTTCTGTTCGACGAAGACCCATCGGCCGCTCGTGTTCGGCCTCACGAAGCGCGCGGGCGTGCGCTCGTTCTCGCTCGACTACCGGCTCGCGCCCGAGAACCGCTTCCCGGCCGCGCTCGACGACGCGCTGGCCGCGTACCGGCAATTGCTCGCGCTCGGCACGCCGCCCGAGTCAATCGTGTTCGGCGGCGATTCGGCGGGCGGAGGCCTCGCGCTCGCGACGCTCGTCGCGCTGCGCGATCGCGGCGAGCCGTTGCCGGCCGGCGCGATCCTGTTCTCGCCGTGGACCGACCTGGCCGGCACCGGCGACACGATGCGCAGCAACGACGGCCTCGACCCGATGTTCGCGGCTGCGGCGCTGCCGAAGGCAGCGAAGCTGTATCTCGGAGACGAATCGGCGACGCATCCGTACGCGTCGCCGCTCTATGCGGACTTCACGGGGCTGCCGCCGCTCTTCATCCAGGCCGGCAGCACCGAGGTGCTCCTCGACGATTCACGCCGTGTCGCCGACAACGCGAAGGCGGCCGGCGTGCCGGTGGAGATCGAGGTGTGGCCCGACATGCCGCACGTGTGGCAGCTGTACACGCCGATGGTGCCGGAGTCGCGCGACGCGCTCGACCGTGCGGCCGCGTTCCTGCGCCGCGTCGCGGTCGAGCGGGCGGTTCAGCGCGTGGGCGAGCCGTCGATCGCCTGATACGCGGCCTGCACGGCGACCGGGCCGTACTTGCGCTCGAGCCGGCGCACGGTGAAGTGGCCGTGCGCCATCTGCTGGAAGTGGTCGATGAACAGCGTGTTGACGGTCGCGCCGAGCACCGCGCCGATCGCCGGGATCGACTTCGCGGCCATCTGCTCGGTGACCTGTAACGAAAAGCGTGATGCCACTGTCTGCACGAGCTTGAACACCGCCGCCGAGCTGTGCGCGGCGATCCCTTTCGTCGTGATGTCGGACGACGCCTTCGAAATCGCCTGCGCGAGCGCGCCGCGCAGCACGAAATAGCCGAGATCGGCGTCCTCTTCCCGCTTGTCCGCGTTGCCGCCCATGCCGAGCACGGCCAGGCACTGCAACTGCGTATCCACCGAGCCCAGGTCCTCGCCCTCGCTGCGCGCGATGTCGCACACCGAGCGGAAGATCAGCGTGGTCGTCACCGGCAGCTCGACCGGCAGCGCGAGGAAACCGAACGCGCCGCCCGCCGCGCCGGTCGTCGCGACCGCGAGCTTGTGCAGCAGGTTGCTCGGCTTGTCCGGCTCGGCATCGGGCGTCTGCGGCTTGCCGAGCGTGCGCAGCGCGATGTTCAGGCACTTGCGCAGCGCAAGCTGCGTCGCGTCGTTGATCTTGCCGGTCGCGAAGTCGGGCAGCCGTGCGATCATCTTCTCGACTGGCGCGCCCAGCACGCCCGTCAGCTTCATCGTCAGCGACGGGCTTTCCAGCACCTGTTTCGCGCGCCGCAAGGCGTCCTGGTCGTCCGGCGACAGCGTCGCGGCAGGCGTGATTGAAATCGGTTCCATCTTTCTCCCTGGCGGCCATAGGCCCCAAATCCGTCGCCAGCCTAGATTACTCCGGCGTGCTAGAATTTTGAGATTGTTTGACTCGTCAAAAGTTGCATCAACAAAAAATGGCCGTCCATACTGCCGCCCACCATTCGAGCGGGCAAGTCCTGCCGTTCCGTGAATCGCTGCTGGCGATGATCGGGATTTCGTTCGTCACCATGCTCGTCGCGCTCGACCAGACGGTCGTCGGCACCGCGTTGCCGACCATCGTCGCCGAGCTCAAGGGGTTCGACCTGTATGCGTGGGTTGCGACCTCGTATCTGCTCAGTTCCGTGATCACCGTGCCGATCTTCGGCCGGCTCGGCGACTATTACGGCCGCAAGCCGTTCGTGATCGTGTCGATCGTCGTGTTCACCGGCGCGTCGGTGCTGTGCGGGATGGCCAACGACATGCTGTTCCTGGTGCTGGCGCGCGGCCTGCAGGGGATCGGCGGCGGGATGCTGGTCGGCACCGCGTTCGCGTGCATTCCGGACCTGTTTCCCGATTCCGTCGTGCGGCTGCGCTGGCAGGTATTGATGAGCTCCGCGTTCGGCATTGCGAACGCGGTCGGGCCGTCGCTCGGCGGGATTCTGACCCAGTCGTTCGGCTGGCGCTCGGTGTTCTACGTCAACCTGCCGGTCGGCCTGCTGTCGCTGTTCTTCGTGTGGCGCTACCTGCCGCATCTGCGCCATGTCGAGCACGACCGCAAGATGCAGCTCGACTGGCCCGGCGCGCTGCTGATCGCGCTGTCGCTCGGCGCGCTCCAGCTGTTCGTCGAATGGCTGCCGAAGTATGGCGTCATGAGCTGGGCGTCGCTGCTGCTGGTCGTCGCGGTCGGCGCCGGCGTCGGCCTGTGGCATTGGGAAAAGCGCTGCACGCAGCCGATTCTGCCGTTCGACATGTTCGGCAACCGCGCGCTGTCGGCGCTGTTCGTGCTCGCGATCCTTGCCGGTTTCTCGATGTTCTCGCTGCTGTTCTACGCGCCGCTGCTGTTCCAGGGCGGCTTCGGAATGTCGCCGAAGGAGGCGGGGCTCGTGATCACGCCGCTCGTCGTGTTCATCACGATCGGCAGCATCATGAACGGCCGCGTCGTCACGCGCATCCGCAATCCGAATACGATGCTGCACGTCGGTTTCGTGCTGTTCGCGATCGCGTGCGCGGGCATCGTCGTGTCGACGCACACGACGCCGACCTGGGTGCTGATGGCGCTGATGGTCGCCGGCGGCATCGGCCTCGGCTTCGTGCTGCCGAACCTCACCGTGTTCGCGCAGCAGACGGCCGGCCGCGAGCACCTCGGCATCGCGACGGCGCTGCTGCAGTCGCTGCGGATGGTCGGCGGGATGATCGGCACCGCGCTGACGGGCACGCTGGTCAACCAGATGTATTCGAGCGGCGTGCGCGATGCGTTGTCGGGCGACCACGCGCTGCAGTGGCACGCGCAACTCGCCGATCCGCAGATCCTGATCGACCGCGCCGCGCAGGGTGGTCTCGTCGCGGAACTGACCCGCGCCGGGCATAATGGCGCGCTGCTGCTGGAAGCGGCCCGCGAATCGCTGGTCGGCGCGATTCACCTGGGGGTCGCGATGGCGGCCGTCGTCGCCGTGGTGTCGGTGTGGCAGTGTCGCCGCGTGCCGCCGATCGCGCTGCGGCGCAAGATCGAACCGCATGTCGCGGCCGATTGAACGATTCACCGATTGAACGAGTAGACATCAGCGCATGGAAGAACAGGACCGCGTCGCGATCTTGCAGCAATTCGGACGCACGTATCGCGCATTCATGAGCGCGTTCGAAACGCACGTCGGGCAGCCGATGCCCCGCTGGCGCATCATGGTCGCGCTGCACACGATGGGCGGGCATTCGTCGCAGAAGAAGCTCGTCGAGGTGTTGCGCATCGATCCGGGCGCGCTCACGCGCCAGCTGAAATCGCTCGACGCGCTCGGCTGGATCGAGCGCGCGTCCGACGCCCGCGACAACCGCGTGACCAACGTCACGCTGACCGAAGACGGCCGCGCCGCGTTCGACGCGTGCCTGCCGCGCCGCAAGGCGTTTCTCGACCAGACGATGGCGCAACTGCCGGACGACGTGCTGACCGCGCTGTCGGGTGCGCTGGCGATGCTGGAGTCGCGGATTGCGGAAGTCGGCTCGACGCCGGCGCAGCACTGAACGGCCGGGCGGAAGCGGCACGACGGGGCGCGCCCCGTCGACCGATCCTGACCGGCACGGCATGCGGGTGGCGCGAACCCGCCGCTGGCCGGCGTTTCACTTCATTTCATTCAGCTTCGTCTACAGCTCGATGCGCGTGCCCAGCAACGTGAGGAACTGCGCGAGCCATGCCGGATGCGCGGGCCACGCGGGTGCGGTGACGAACGGCGCGTCGGTCACGGCCGCATCGACCGGGATGTCCGCGTACTCGCCGCCCGCGAGCTTCACTTCCGGCGCGCAGGCCGGGTAGGCCGAGATGCGCTTGCCGCGGATCACGTCGGCGGCCGCGAGCAGCTGCGCCGCATGGCAGATCGCGGCGATCGGCTTGCCGGCTTCGGCGAACGCGCGCACCAGCGCGATCACCTTCGCATCGAGACGCAGGTACTCGGGCGCGCGGCCGCCCGCGATCGCGAGCGCGTCGTAGGCCGACGCATCGACATCGTCGAACGTCGCGTTCAGCGTGAAGTTGTGGCCGGGCTTTTCGGTGTAGGTCTGGTCGCCCTCGAAATCGTGGATCGCGGTCTTGACCTTGTCGCCCGCGCGCTTGCCCGGGCAGACCGCATCGACGTGATGGCCGACGGCCTGCAGCGCCTGGAACGGCACCATCGTTTCGTAGTCTTCGGCGAAATCGCCGGTCAGGAACAGGATCTTCTTCGCGGCCATGGCTTTCTCCATTCAACAGCGTTGAGGGCCCGTTCGCGCCGCATACGGCAGACGGCGCTGCGGCGGCGAAGCGGCCCCGAGGACGAAAGCGCAGTGTACTCCGGCCGCTTGAAGCGCGCGTGACGGCCGCCCCGCGCGGCGGCAGGGCGGTGTGCGCGGAGCTTCAGAAGAAGGTTTCGACGACTTCCGTCACGCGGAACTGCGGATCGAGGACGAGCAGCTGGCGCCACTTGTCGAACGTCAGGCACGGGTGCGAGATGTCGAACGCGACCATGTCGCCGACCTTCACGTCCGCGCCCGGCGGGATCTGCAGGTACGCGTGCTGGTCCATCATCCCGGTGACGGCCCAGCCTTCGCTCGCGGCGACATCGCGCGGCGCGCTGTCGCGGCCCGGGCGGAAGTGGCGCGCCGGCTCGGGCAGGCCCGCGTCGAACGCCGCGTCGCGCTTGCCGAGCGCGATGATCGCGCGATCCTGCTCGGGCACCGACTGCACGTACGCCCACAGCTGCAGCGCCGGCAGCAGCCCTTCGCCCATCCTGCGGGCGATCGGGTTGCGCGCGAACACGTCGGTCTGCGCCTTCTTGTAGATGCCGACGTCGTGCGTCAGGTAGCAGCCCGGACGCAGCACGACTTCCGCGAAACCGGCGTCGGATGCCTTCGCGAATTCCTCCGCGACCACGTCGTACCACGCCGACCCGGCGCCCGACAGGATCGCCGGCGTGCGCGCGAAACGGCCGGCTTCGGCCAGCTCTCGCGTGAGCGCGACCGCGTCCTGCAGGAACGTGCGGATCTCGCCTTCCTCCTTCAGCACGCCTTCGTAGAGTTCGATGCCGGCCAGCTTCAGCGTGTCCGGATAGCGCGCGATTGCGTCGAGCACGGCCTGGCGTTGCGCGGCGTCGCGCACACCGGCGCGGCCGCCTGGCACGCCGAGCTCGAGCAGGACGTTCAGCGTCTTCTTCGCGTCGCCGAAGAAACGGCCGAGCTGGTCGACGCCGTCGGCCGAATCGACGAGGCAGAAGAATTCGAACTCGGGATCGGACAGCAGCTGAGCGATGATCGTCATGTTCTGGCGGCCGACCAGCTGGTTCGCGAGCAGCACGCGCCGTACGCCGCCGTGATACGCGGCCTGCGTCTGGTGCGCGGTCGCGAGCGTGATGCCCCATGCGCCGGCGTCGAGCTGGCGGCGGAACAGTTGCGGCGCCATCGTCGTCTTGCCGTGTGGCGCGAACTTCACGCCGTACTGCTGGACGAACGCCTGCATCCAGTTCAGATTGTGTTCGATGCGATCCGCGTACAGCACGGCGGCCGGCAGGCTGACGTCCTCCGCAAGCAGGTTCCACTCGAGGCGGCCCGCGTCGTCGAGCGGCACGCTCGCGCTCGGCAGGTTGCCGAGGCCCTTGCCCAACGGATTGATTGTCGGTTCCTGATAGTTTGTAACTTTCATGTCATCCCGCTCCATCATCACTATGCATTGCACTGAAGTTGACACGCAGATGGTACAGAAAGTAGCATCTGCGCGGTGATGTTATTTAGTAACATGAGGCGCCACACACTTTTCAGCAGATGAATTCGCACGCTACCCCGTCCGCTCCGTTCGCAGCCGAGCAACCGGCTTCGGTCGCCCAGCCGGTCCTCGACATCGTCGCGCGGATTGCCGAATGTGCGCCCGAGTTGCGCGAGGCCGAACGCAAGGTCGCCGCATTCATCCTCGCCGATCTCGCGCGCGCCGCGCATGCGAGCATCGGCGCGCTCGCGCGCGACGCGGAAGTCAGTGTCGCGACGGTCACGCGTTTCGCAAAGGCGGTGGGCTGCCGCGACGTGCGCGAACTGAAGGTGCTCGTCGCGCAGGCGGCGGCCGTCGGCCAGCGCTTTCTCGTGCCGGCTGATGAGCATCCGGAAGAAGACGCGAGCCCCGCATCGGTCGTCTACGACGAAATCCGCGTGGCACTCGCGCACAACCACCAGTTGCTGCGCAACACGTCGTTCGACGCGGCGGCCGACCTGCTCGCCGGCGCGAAGATGATCTACGTGTACGGGCAGGGCGGCGGCTCGACGGCGCTCGCCGACGAATTGCGCTTTCGGCTCGTGCGCTTCGGCCGGCCGGTCGCGACCTACCAGGACAGCCTGCTGCAGCGGATGGTGTCGGCAACGCTGTCGCGCGACGCCGTGGTCGTCGCGCTGTCGGTGAGCGGGCGCGTGCCCGAGCTGCTCGAGAGCTGCCGTCTCGCGAAGCGCTACGGCGCGAAGCTGATCGCGATCACCGCGCCGGCTTCGCCGCTCGCGAAGCTCGCCGACCACCTGATCCCGGTCGTCGCGTTCGAAACCGATTTCATTTACAAGCCTTCGACATCGCGCTACGCGATGATGATGGCGATCGACGTGCTCGTCACCGGCGTCGCATTGCGGCTCGGCGATGCGGGCCGAGAATCGCTGCGCCGCATCAAGCATGCGCTCGATGCGCACCGCGGCGGCGGAGACCGTCAACCGGTAGGAGACTGACCATGCATTCGCATCCCGAAGCCGCCGATACGCTGATCGTCGGCGCGCAGCTGTACGACGGCACCGGCGCGCCGCCCGTCACGCGCGACGTCGCGATCCGCAACGGCGTGATCGCGGCGATCGGCAATCTGTCGAACTGGCTTGCCGAGACCGTCGTCGATGCGAACGGCCGCGCGCTCGCGCCGGGCTTTGTCGACGTGCACACGCACGACGACACGCACGTGATCCGCGCGCCGGCGATGCTGCCGAAGATCTCGCAGGGTGTGACGACGGTGATCGTCGGCAACTGCGGGATCAGCGCGTCGCCGGTGACGCTCGCGGGCGATCCGCCCGACCCGATGAACCTGCTCGGCGAGCGCGGCGCGTTCCAGTACCCGACCTTCGCCGCCTATGTCGCGGCCGTGAACGACGCGCGTCCGGCCGTGAACGTCGCGGCGCTCGTCGGGCACACCGCGCTGCGCAACAACCAGATGGACCGCCTCGATCGCGCGGCGACCGACGGCGAAATCGCCGGCATGCGCGCGCAGCTCGAGGAGGCGCTCGCGAACGGCGCGCTCGGGCTGTCGTCGGGCCTCGCGTACGGCTCCGCGTTCGCGGCGCCGACCGAAGAGGTGATGGCGCTCGCCGAGCCGCTCGCGAACGCGGGCGCGCTTTACACGACGCACATGCGCACCGAGTTCGACGCGATCCTCGACGCGATGGAAGAGGCGTACCAGGTCGGCCGCCATGCGCGCGTGCCGGTCGTGATCTCGCACCTGAAGTGCGCGGGTCCGTCGAACTGGGGGCGCAGCACGGAAGTGCTCGCGTCGCTCGAAGGCGCGCGCCGCTACCAGCCGGTCGGCTGCGACTGCTATCCGTACAGCCGCAGCTCGTCGACGCTCGATCTGAAGCAGGTGACGGGCGACATCGACATCACGATCACGTGGTCGGAGCCGCACCCGGAGGTGGCGGGCAAGCTGCTGAAGGCGATCGCGGCCGACTGGGGCGTGACCGAGCAGGAAGCCGCGCAACGCATCCGCCCGGCGGGCGCCGTGTACCACAACATGTCCGAGGACGACGTGCGGCGGATCCTGTCGCATCCGGCGACGATGGTCGGCTCCGACGGCCTGCCGAACGATCCGCTGCCGCATCCGCGGCTGTGGGGCGCATTCCCGCGTGTGCTCGGCCACTACGTGCGCGACACGAACCTGCTGCCGCTCGAGGAGGCGATCCGCAAGATGACGTCGCTGTCCGCGCGCCGCTACGGGATCGCGCGGCGCGGCGAAGTGCATGTCGGCTACCACGCGGATCTCGTGCTGTTCGATCCGGCGCGTGTGATCGATGCCGCGACGTTCGAGAAGCCGCAGCAGCCCGCGCACGGGATCGACGCGGTGTGGGTGAACGGCGTGCTCACGTATGAAAACGGCCAGCCGACCGGCGAGCGCGCCGGCGGCTTCGTCGCGCGCGGCGAGCGCGTGCCGGCGAGTGCCGACGCCGCGTTCTGAGCGCGGTCGTCGTTCCGATCTGCCGCGCGTGCCGTCGTCGGTGCGCGCATCCGCAACCGTGCGTTGCATGGGCCGGAGCCAGCGCTGACGCGCGGGCTGCGGTCGACATACAAGGAGTGAAACGATGAAGCGATATGGCGTGGGCGAAGCGAAGGGCACGGGCGGCCAGGTGATGCCGTTTGCACGTGCGGTCGAGGCCGATGGCTGGCTGTACGTGTCGGGCCAGACGCCGATGGTGAACGGCGAGGTCGTCGAAGGCGGCATCGTCACGCAGTCGAAGCAGACGATCGAGAACGTGATCGCGATCCTGAAGGAAGCCGGCTACGGCCTCGAGCACGTCGTGCGCTGCGGCGTGTGGCTCGACGACGCGCGCGATTTCGCATCGTTCAACAAGGTGTTCGTGTCGTACTTCGGCGAACATCCGCCGGCACGCGCATGCGTGCAGTCGAGCATGGTCATCGACTGCAAGGTCGAAGTCGACTGCATCGCTTACAAGGCGCCGGCGAAGTAACGCACCCGCGCAATCCCCTGCGCACAGTGAAACAGCCCCGTCGACGCGAGCCGGCGGGGCTGTTTCGTTTCCGGCGGGTCGGTGTTACTGCCGCGCGGTCCGCGCGTTGTCCGGCATCGGCTGGTTGTAGTTGGTGCGGAACGGATTGATGTCGAGCCCGCCGCGGCGCGTATAGCGCGCATAGACGGCGAGCTTCACCGGTTTGCACGCATGCAGGATGTCGAGGAAGATGCGCTCGACGCACTGCTCGTGAAAGCCCGTGTGGTTGCGGAACGAGATGATGTAGCGCAGCAGCCCCGCGTGATCGATCTGCGGCCCGACGTAGTGAATTTGCACGCTGCCCCAGTCGGGCTGGCCGGTGACCGGGCAGTTCGAGCGCAGCAGATCGGACACGAGCGTTTCCTCGACCGGCGCTTCGTCCTCGGCCGCCGACAGCAGCGACGGATCGGGTTCGTACACGTCGGTGTCGAGGTCGAGCCGGTCGAGCGACAGCCCGTCGAGCTCTTCCATCTCGAGCTTGCCGAAATCGTGCGCCGACACGAGCTGCACCGAGACGCTCGCGCCGCATGCGGCCGAGACGTCGCGCTTGAGCGTGTCGCGCACCGCGTCGATCGAGTCGAACTTCGACTGCGCGAACGAGCCGAGATACAGCTTGAACGACTTCGATTCGACGATGTTCGGCGATTCGGCCGGCACGTAGAAGGTCGCGACCGCGACTTGCGGCTTGCCGCGCGCATTCAGCCACGACAGCTCGTAGGCGTTCCAGATGTCGGTGCCGAAGAACGGCAGCGCGGCCGTGATGCCGAGCTGCTCGCGAGCGCCCGCGCGCGGGATCGGGAACAGCAGCGACGCGTCGTACTGGGCTGCGTAGACGGTGGCCTTGCCGAGCGGGGAGTGTTCGGGATTCATTGCGCGAAGCCTTTACGACAGGAAGAGGCGGTAAGCCGGATTGGCGCTCTCTTCGACATATGGATAGCCGAGCGCCGCGAGGAAGCGTTCGAATTCGGCGCGATCGGCCTGCGGCACCTGCAGCCCGACGAGGATCGAGCTGTAGTCCGCGCCCTGGTTGCGGTAGTGGAACAGGCTGATGTTCCAGTCCGGCGCCATCGACGACAGGAACTTCATCAGCGCGCCCGGCCGCTCCGGGAATTCGAAGCGGAACAGGCGTTCGTCGAGCGCAAGCGGCGAGCGGCCGCCCACCATGTAGCGGATGTGTTCCTTCGACAACTCGTCGTGCGTCAGGTCGACGGTCTTGAAGCCGTGCGACTCGAAGTTCGCGGCGATCTCGGCGGATTCGTCACGCCGCTTGATCTGCACGCCGACGAAGATGTGCGCGGATTGCGCATCGGCGATCCGGTAGTTGAACTCGGTCACGTTGCGGTCGCCCACGAGCGAGCAGAAGCGCTTGAAGCTGCCGCGCTCCTCGGGGATCGTGACGGCGAACACGGCTTCGCGCGCCTCGCCGACTTCCGCGCGTTCGGCAACGAAGCGCATCCGGTCGAAGTTCATGTTCGCGCCGGACGTGACCGCGACGAGCGTCTGGTTCTCGATGCCTTCGCGCTCCGCGTAGCGTTTCGCGCCCGCGACCGCGAGCGCGCCGGACGGTTCGAGCACGCTGCGCGTATCCTGGAACACGTCCTTGATCGCCGCGCACAGCGCGTCGGTGTCGACCGTCAGCACGCCGTCGAGGAATTCGCGGCAGAGCCGGAAGGTTTCCTCGCCGACGAGCTTCACCGCGGTGCCGTCCGCGAACAGGCCGACCTCGCTCAGCTCGACGCGCTCGCCCTTCTGCAGCGACTGCGCCATTGCGCATGAATCCTCGGCCTGCACGCCGAACACCTTGATTTCCGGCCGCACCGCCTTGACGTAGGCCGCCACGCCGGCCGCGAGCCCGCCGCCGCCGATCGGCACGAAGATCGCGTGAATCGGCCCCTGGTGCTGACGCAGGATTTCCATCGCGATCGTGCCCTGGCCGGCGATCACGTACGGATCGTCGAACGGATGGACGAACGTGAGGTCGCGCTCCGCCTGCACCTTGACCGCGTGCGCGTAAGCATCGCTGTACGACTCGCCCGCCTGGATCACCTCGACGCTCGGGCCGCCGTGCGCGCGCACCGCGTCCACTTTCACCTGCGGTGTCGTGATGGGCACGACGATCACCGCCTTGACGCCCATCCGTGCCGCCGAGAACGCGACGCCCTGTGCGTGGTTGCCGGCCGATGCGGTAATCACGCCGCGCGCGAGCGCGTCGGCCGGAATGTGCGCCATCTTGTTGTACGCGCCGCGCAGCTTGAACGAGAACACCGGCTGGTTGTCCTCGCGCTTCAGGTAGACGGGGTTGCGCAGTCGGGCCGACAGGTTGCGGGCGGATTCGAGTTCCGTCTCGAGCGCGACGTCGTAGACGCGCGCGGTAAGGATTTTCTTCAGGTAATCGTGGGATGCCATGGGCGCTCGCGTGCAGTGCGGAAGCAGACGGTAAAGGATCAATGATAGCGCCAAGGGTCCGTCCGCACGCAAGCGGCATGCCGGGCATACGGTCGCGGAACCGCGCCGGCGGGCATGTTTGCCGCTCGGAGTGTTCTTTTTTACCGGTTTAACCGCATGGTTACCGACCGGACGGACGGCGAATGCGGGCGCGAAATCGCGCCGAAGCATGCCCGGCGCGGGTTGCGGCGAAAGCCCCACGCGCTGTCCGGCGTCTCACGGGCGGGCCGATCATGGGTTAGAATTCCGTTTTGAATCAAGGATCGGAAGATGCAGAGGCACCCTCGGATCGCCCCGTTGAAGCCGACGCCGCGCGCAGCCAGCCCCGCGGCGGAGCGGCATGCGCGCCGCGCGCGATCGTGCTGATGGCTCCGAGTGCCGCCAGGCCCCGCCGGCCCGGAACGGTGAGTTCAGACCCGCTCCGGCCCCATGCGAGATAGTCGCGCGCCTGGCACCAGAACAGATTTCCCCAAGATTGCGCCCACGCGCTTGCCGACGCCCGTGCACGGGGTATCGGCCCTCCGAGTCGTCCGAACATGAACGCACCACAAGTTTTCGATCCGAATGGCGCGGCCGCCGCCGTCGCCGCCGACCCCGCGCCCCGTCTGCGCGAGATTCCCTACAACTACACGTCCTTCTCCGACCGCGAGATCGTGATCCGTCTGCTCGGCGAGGAGGCGTGGTCGGTGCTCGACGAGCTGCGTGCCGAACGCCGCACGGGCCGCTCGGCACGGATGCTGTACGAAGTGCTCGGCGATATCTGGGTCGTGCGCCGCAACCCGTACCTGCAGGATGACCTGCTCGACAACCCGAAGCGCCGCGCGCTGCTGATCGAGGCGCTGAATCACCGCCTGACCGAGATCGGCAAGCGCCGTCGCGCCGACCTGACCGAGCACCGCGACGACGCGGGCCGCGAACGTGCGGGACGCGTCGAGATGCTCGAAGCCGCCGCGCAGCGCGCGGTCAACGAGTTCGCCGACGAATTCGAGAAAATGGCCGACCTGCGCCGCCGCGCGACCAAGGCGCTCGGCCGCTGCACGCAGAAGGACAACATCCGCTTCGACGGGCTGTCGCGCGTGTCGCACGTCACCGACGCGACCGACTGGCGCGTCGAATACCCGTTCGTCGTGCTGACCCCCGATACCGAAGCCGAGATCGCCGGCCTCATCAAGGCCTGCTTCGAGCTCGGCCTCACCGTGATCCCGCGCGGCGGCGGCACCGGCTACACGGGCGGCGCGGTGCCGCTCACGCCGTTCTCCGCGGTGATCAATACCGAGAAGCTCGAACAGCTCGGCGCGGTCGAGCTGACCGAGCTGCCGGGTGTCGCGCACAAGGTGCCGACGATCTTCTCCGGTGCGGGCGTCGTCACGCGCCGCGTGACCGAGGCGGCCGAGGCGGCCGGCTACGTGTTCGCGGTCGATCCGACCTCGCTGGACGCATCGTGCATCGGCGGCAACGTCGCGATGAACGCCGGCGGCAAGAAGGCCGTGCTGTGGGGCACCGCGCTCGACAACCTGGCCTGGTGGCGGATGGTCGACCCGGACGGCAACTGGCTCGAAGTCACGCGCCACGAGCACAACCAGGGCAAGATCCACGACATCGCGGTCGCGCGTTTCGAGCTGAAGTGGTTCGACGGCGCGTACGCGCCGGGCGAGAAGCTGCTGAAGAGCGAGATGCTCGAAATCGAAGGCCGCCGGTTCCGCAAGGAAGGCCTCGGCAAGGACGTCACCGACAAGTTCCTCGCCGGCCTGCCGGGCGTGCAGAAGGAAGGCTGCGACGGGCTGATCACGTCCGCGCGCTGGGTGCTGCACAAGATGCCCGCGCACACGCGCACCGTCTGTCTCGAATTCTTCGGCCAGGCGCGCGAGGCGATCCCGAGCATCGTCGAGATCAAGGATTACCTGTTCGAGACGTCGAAGCAGGGCGGCGCGATTCTCGCGGGCCTCGAGCACCTCGACGAGCGCTATCTGCGCGCGGTCGGCTACGCGACCAAGAGCAAGCGCAACGCATTCCCCAAGATGGTGCTGATCGGCGACATTGTCGGCGATGACGCCGATGCGGTCGCGCACGCGACGTCCGAAGTGATCCGGATGGCGAACGGCAAGAGCGGCGAAGGCTTCGTCGCGATCAGCGCGGAGGCGCGCAAGCGCTTCTGGCTCGACCGCAGCCGCACGGCCGCGATCGCGAAGCACACGAACGCGTTCAAGATCAACGAGGACGTCGTCATCCCGCTGAACCGGATGGGCGAGTACACCGACGGCATCGAGCGGATCAACATCGAGCTGTCGCTGAAGAACAAGCTGCAGCTGGTCGACGCGCTCGAAGCGTTCTTCCGCGCCGGCAACCTGCCGCTCGGCAAGACCGACGACGCGAATGAAATCCCGAGCGCCGAACTGCTCGAGGATCGCGTGCAACAGGCGCTGGAGCTGCTCAAGCGCGTGCGTGCGCGCTGGGAATTCGTGCGCGACCGGCTCGACCAGCCGCTGCGCGAGGCGCAGCACTATCTCGTGCAGCTCGGCTACGAGGCGCTCGCCGAGAAGTTCGCCGATCGGGCGGACGATCAGCCGGGCGCGACCGTGTTCCACGTCACGCAGGACCGCACGGTGCGCATCTCGTGGAAGCAGGAGATCCGCGCGGAGCTGCGCGCGATCTTCAACGGCGGCGCGTTCAAGCAGATCCTCGACGAGGCGCAGGCGATCCACAAGCAGGTGCTGCGCGGGCGCGTGTTCGTCGCGCTGCACATGCACGCGGGCGACGGCAACGTTCACACGAACCTGCCGGTCAACTCCGACAACTACGAGATGCTGCAGGACGCGCACGCGGCGGTCGCGCGCATCATGACGCTCGCGCGTTCGCTCGACGGCGTGATCTCCGGCGAACACGGCATCGGCATCACGAAGCTCGAGTTCCTGACCGACGACGAGATCGCCGAGTTCCGCGCGTACAAGCAGCGCGTCGACCCGAACGGCCGCTTCAACAAGGGCAAGCTGCTCGAAGGCGCCGACCTGCGCAACGCTTATACGCCGAGCTTCGGGCTGATGGGCTACGAGTCGCTGATCATGCAGCAGTCCGACATCGGCGCGATCGCCGATTCGGTGAAGGACTGCCTGCGCTGCGGCAAGTGCAAGCCGGTGTGCGCGACGCACGTGCCGCGCGCGAACCTGCTGTACAGCCCGCGCAACAAGATTCTCGCGACCTCGCTGCTGGTCGAGGCGTTCCTGTATGAAGAACAGACGCGCCGCGGCGTGTCGATCAAGCACTGGGACGAGTTCAACGACGTGGCCGACCACTGCACGGTGTGCCACAAGTGCGCAACGCCGTGCCCGGTGAAGATCGACTTCGGCGACGTCACGATGAACATGCGCAACCTGTTGCGCAAGATGGGCAAGAAGAAATTCAACGCCGGCAATGCGGCGGGCATGTTCTTCCTGAACGCGACCAATCCGCAGACGATCAACGCCGCGCGCAGCGTGATGATGGGCGTCGGCTACAAGGTGCAGCGCTTCGCGAACGACATGCTGAAGAAGGTCGTGACGAAGCAGACGCAGCACCCGCCGGCGACGGTCGGCAAGCCGCCCGTGGTCGAGCAGGTGATCCACTTCGTCAACAAGAAGATGCCGGGCAACCTGCCGAAGAAGACGGCGCGCGCGCTGCTCGACATCGAGGACAACAAGATCGTGCCGATCATCCGCAACCCGAAGTCGACGACCGTCGATTCGGAAGCGGTGTTCTACTTCCCGGGCTGCGGCTCCGAGCGCCTGTTCTCGCAGGTCGGACTGGCTACGCAGGCGATGCTGTGGGAGGCGGGCGTGCAGACCGTGCTGCCGCCGGGCTACCTGTGCTGCGGCTATCCGCAGCGCGGCTCGGGGCAGTACGACAAGGCCGAGAAGATCGTCACCGACAACCGCGTGCTGTTCCACCGGGTCGCGAACACGCTGAACTACCTCGACATCAAGACGGTGGTCGTGTCGTGCGGCACCTGCTACGACCAGCTCGCCGGCTACGAATTCGACAAGATCTTCCCGGGCTGCCGGATCATCGACATCCACGAGTTCCTGCTCGAGAAGGGGATGAAGCTCGACGGCGTGACGGGCACGCGCTACATGTATCACGACCCGTGCCACACGCCGATCAAGACGATGGACCCGGTCAAGCTCGTCAACGAGCTGATGGGCACGGAGAAGGACGGCTACAAGATCGAGAAGAACGACCGTTGCTGCGGCGAATCGGGCACGCTCGCGGTCACGCGCCCGGACGTGTCGACGCAGGTCCGCTTCCGCAAGGAAGAAGAGATCCGCAAGGGTGCCGCGAAGCTGCGCAGCATCCCGGTCGTCGCCGACGGCGCGAGCGCACCGGCGCCGGCCGCGAACGGCGGCCCGGACGTGAAGATCCTGACGAGCTGCCCGTCGTGCCTGCAGGGGCTGTCGCGCTACAACGAGGATGCGAACATCGAGGCCGACTACATCGTGGTCGAGATCGCGCGCCAGGTGCTCGGCGAGAACTGGATGGCCGACTATGTCGCACACGCGAACAATGGCGGGATCGAGCGCGTGCTGGTCTAATGCGGGCATGACGACCGCCCGGCCGGGCCAAGGATGAGAGCGGGCGCCTGCGCTGAAGCGCCGGCGCCCGTCCACATGGGAGCGACGATGGAATGCGTGTTTTGCCGTGAAGACGGCGGCGAGGTGCTCTGGCAGGACGATGCGCTGCGCGTCGTGCTGGCGACGGGCGAGCACGACTACCCGGGTTTCTGCCGGGTGATCTGGGGCGCGCACGTGGCCGAGTTCTCCGATCTCGGCGAACCCGAGCGGGCACACCTGATGCGCGTGGTCTACGCGGTCGAACGGGCAGTGCGCCGCGTGATGCAGCCGAACAAGGTGAATCTCGCGAGCCTCGGCAACATGGTGCCGCACGTGCACTGGCACGTGATCCCGCGCTTCTCCAACGACGCCCATTTCCCGCAGCCCGTCTGGGCGCCGCGCCAGCGCAGCGTGTCGGAGGCGCTGCTGCGCGCGCGCGCGGCGCAGGCCTCGCTGCTGCACAATGCGGTGCGCGAGGAAATTCAACGCATGACAGATTCGAGGCAGCCATGAGCGGTTTGACTTCCACGACGCCGATTCCGTCCGGCGTCGTCGTGCACGCGGTGTCGCGCGTGCTCGAATTGCAGTACCCGAACGGCGAGAGCTACCGGATTCCGTTCGAGCTGATGCGCGTTTATTCGCCGTCGGCCGAGGTGCGCGGCCACGGGCCAGGCCAGGAGACGCTGCAGACGGGCAAGCGCGAAGTGACGATCACCGCGCTCGAGGGCGTGGGCAACTACGCGCTGCAGCCGACGTTCTCGGACGGCCATTCGACCGGCATCTACTCGTGGGATCTGCTGTACGAACTGGCGACGCAGCAGGACGCGCTGTGGCGCGACTATTTCGACAAACTGAAGGCGGCGGGCGTCGAGCGCGACGCGCCGATGCAGGCGGCCCCCGCGCCGCACGGCCACTGCCACTGAAATCGACGGCGCCCGATCGGCGCCGTCTTGCCATTAACTGAGGATCAACGCGATGAGCAAAACCCACTTCGGCTTCGAAAGCGTCGAGGAAACCGAAAAAGCGAAGAAAGTGGCGGGTGTGTTCCATTCGGTCGCGAGCAACTACGATCTGATGAACGACCTGATGTCGGCGGGCATGCACCGCGCGTGGAAGGCGTTCACGATCGCGCAGGCGAACGTGCGCCCCGGCTTCAAGGTGCTCGACATCGCGGCTGGCACGGGCGACCTGACCAAGGCGTTCGCGAAGGCGGCGGGCCCGACGGGCGAGGTCTGGCACACCGACATCAACGAATCGATGCTGCGCGTCGGCCGCGACCGGCTGCTCGACAAGGGCATCGTGACGCCGTCGCTGCTGTGCGACGCCGAGAAAATCCCCTTTCCGGACAACTACTTCGATGTGGTCACGGTCGCGTTCGGGCTGCGCAACATGACGCACAAGGACGCCGCGCTCGCCGAGATGCGGCGCGTGACGAAGCCCGGCGGCCGCGTGATGGTGCTGGAATTCTCGAAAGTCTGGGATCCGCTGAAAAAAGCGTACGATTTGTATTCTTTCAAAGTATTACCGTGGCTTGGCGACAAGTTCGCGAAAGATGCTGAAAGTTACAGGTATCTTGCTGAATCTATCCGGATGCACCCCGATCAGGACACGCTGAAGACGATGATGGAACAAGCGGGCCTCGACGCCGTCAAATATTACAATTTGTCAGGTGGCGTGGTAGCTTTACACATGGGAACCAAGTACTAAGGGGTTCTTTCCATACATTCGCCTTACATCTGGAGAAAGTGATGTCCGAATCGCGTTCGTTGTTCAACCGTAGCAAGCCGTCGAAGCCGTGGGCTCGACGGGTCGGCACGCTGCTGATGGTCGGCCTGCTCACGGCCGGCACGTTCGCATCGCTCGATGCCGAAGCCAAGCGCATGGGCGGCGGGCGCAGCATCGGCCGTCAAAACTCCACCGTCACGCAGCGCCAAGCTACGCCGCCTGCGCAGCAGCCGATGCAGCAGGCCGCGCCGGCGCAGGCGCAGCGCGCGAACCCGGCCGCACCGGCTCCGGCCGCGCAGCCGAACCGCTCGCGCTGGCTCGGGCCGATCGCCGGTCTCGCGGCCGGCCTCGGCATCGCGGCGCTGCTGTCGCACTTCGGCCTGGGCGGCGCGTTCGCGAGCATGATGGCGAACGTCATCGTGATCGCATTGCTCGCGATGGTCGGCATCTGGCTGATCCGCAAGTTCATGAACCGTCGCCGCCCGCACGAACCGGCGTACTCGGTGGGCGGTTCGGCATCGTCGTCGGGCGGCTACTCGCAGAGCCCGTCGTTCCAGCAGGGCAGCACCGGTAACAACTATGCCGGCAGCGGCAGCAGCTATGCGAACGAAGCGCAAGGCGTGTTCGGCGGCGGCGCAGCCGCCGCCGGCGCGGCGGGTGCGATGGCGGCCGCGCCGCTGCAGGTGCCGGCGGGCTTCGACACCGAAGCGTTCCTGCGCAGCGCGAAGGTCTATTTCGTGCGCCTGCAGGCCGCGTGGGACCAGGGCAACCTGGCCGACATCCGCGAGTTCACGACGCCCGAAATGTTCGCCGAGATCAAGATCGACCTCGATTCGCGCGGCAACGAGTCGAACCAGACCGACGTCGTGCAGCTCGACGCGGAGCTGGTCGCGATCGAGGATCGCGGCATCGAGCAGTCGGCGAGCGTGCGCTTCCACGGGCTGATCCGCGAATCGGCGAATGCGTCGGCCGCACCGTTCGACGAGGTGTGGAACCTGTCGAAGTCGGGCAGTCAGGGCTGGCTGCTCGCGGGCATCCAGCAACTCAACACGCATTGAGCGTGACCGGCGGCCCGCGCCGCCGGATGCCTGGTCGACGGCTGCCGCACTGCGACCGCTTGCCGCCTGGGTGTGCGGTTGGCCGCGGTCTACCGACGATCCGACGTTACAATAGAAACCCGCGTGGGCGCCCGGCCCGCGCGGGTTTTTTCTTTCCCAGCCCGATGACCTTTGCCGCCAAGCCTTTTGCTGCTGCTGTCAATCACCTGCTCGCGCGCGAATCGTGGGCGCGCGACCGCCTGATCCCCTACGCAGGCAAGACCGCCCGGCTCGACGTGCCGCCCGTCACGCTGACGCTGCTCGTGCAGCCCGACGGCTATCTGTCCGCTGTGGAAGCGCACGATGCGAAACACGTCGACGTGTCGATCGCACTCGCGGGCGACACCGTCGCCGCATTCCTGCAGGGCGGCCAGGCGGCCGTGATGAAGCACGTGAAGATCGAGGGGAACGCGGAGTTCGCGACGCAGATCGCGAAGCTGGCCGAGCACCTGCGCTGGGAACCTGAGGAAGATCTCGCGAAGCTGGTCGGCGACGCGGCGGCGCACCGGATCGCGACGGTCGTGCGCGACGCCGGCGCGCGCGCGCGCCGCACCGGCCGCAACGTGCTCGATTCCGTCGCCGAATACTGGCTCGACGAAAACCCGCAAGTCGTCCGGCGCACGGTGCTCGGCGGTTTCGACGCCGAACTGGCGCGTGCGCGCGATGCGCTCGCGCGGGTCGAAAAGCGGGTCGAGCGACTCGAACAAAAAATCGGCGCGCGCACGGGTTCCGGCCCGCGCGGCGCGCACTGAGGGCCGCAGGGCATGCGCATTTTCCGTTTCATCAAGATTGTCTATACCGTCATCCGCTTTGGCCTCGACGAAGTGATGCTGTCCCGGATCGACGACCGGCGCGTGAAGCTGCTGTTGCGGATCACGACGATCGGCCGCCGCTATTCCGATCCGCCCGCCGTGCGGCTGCGTCACGCGCTCGAAAGCCTCGGCCCGATCTTCGTGAAGTTCGGCCAGGTGCTGTCGACACGCCGCGACCTGCTGTCGGTCGATTTCGCGAACGAACTCGCGAAGCTGCAGGACCAGGTGCCGCCGTTCGATTCGGCGGTCGCGATCGCGATCATCGAGAAGTCGCTCGGCGCGCCGGTCGACGAGCTGTTCGACGAATTCGAGCGCGAGCCGGTCGCGAGCGCGTCGATCGCGCAGGTGCACTTCGCGAAGCTCAAGCAGGGCGTGCACGCGGGCAAGGCCGTCGCGGTCAAGGTGCTGCGCCCGAACATGCTGCCGGTGATCGATTCGGACCTCGCGCTGATGCGCGACATCGCGACGTGGACGGAGCGCATGTGGGCAGACGGCCGGCGCCTGAAGCCGCGCGAAGTCGTCGCCGAATTCGACAAGTATCTGCACGACGAGCTGGACCTGATGCGCGAGGCCGCGAACGGCAGCCAGCTGCGCCGCAACTTCGCGGGCCTCGACCTGCTGCTCGTGCCCGAGATGTTCTGGGATTTCTCGACGTCGCAGGTGCTCGTGATGGAGCGCATGACCGGCGTGCCGATCAGCCAGGTCGAGACGCTGCGCTCGGCCGGCGTCGATATCAAGAAGCTCGCGCGCGAAGGTGTCGAGATCTTCTTCACGCAGGTGTTCCGCGACGGTTTCTTTCATGCGGACATGCACCCGGGCAACATCCAGGTGAGCCTCGATCCGAACACGTTCGGCCGCTATATCGCGCTCGATTTCGGGATCGTCGGCGCGTTGTCGGATTTCGACAAGAACTACCTCGCGCAGAACTTCCTCGCCTTCTTCAAGCGCGACTACCACCGCGTCGCGACGCTGCACCTCGAATCGGGCTGGGTGCCGCCCGAGACACGCGTCGAGGAGCTCGAAAGCGCGATCCGCGCGGTGTGCGAGCCGTATTTCGACCGCGCACTGAAGGACATCTCGCTCGGTCAGGTGCTGATGCGTCTGTTCTCGACGTCGCGCCGCTTCAACGTCGAGATCCAGCCGCAGCTCGTGCTGCTGCAGAAGACGATGCTGAACGTCGAGGGGCTCGGCCGTTCCCTCGATCCTGAACTCGACCTGTGGAAGACGGCGAAGCCGTATCTCGAGCGCTGGATGACCGAGCAGATCGGCCTGCGCGGCTGGTACGAGCGCTTCAAGGTCGAAGCGCCGCAGTGGAGCAAGACGCTGCCGCAACTGCCGCGCCTGATCCACCACGCGATGGCGGCGCACCACGACGCACCGCGCGCGGCGAGCGAGGACCTGATGCGTCAGATCCTCGTCGAGCAGAAACGTACCAACCGGCTGCTGCAGGCATTGCTGATCTTCGGCCTTGCCGTCGGCGTCGGGGCGCTCGTCGCGCGCGTGCTGCTCGCGCTCGCATACGGCGCATGACCGAAGGGAGCCGCGCGATGTCCGAACCGAAACGACCGCCCGCATCGAGCACCGCCGATTTCGAGACGCGCGACCCCGGCAACGCCGCGTTCTGGGACGAGCGTTTCGCGCGCGGCGTGACGCCGTGGGAGTTCGGCGGCGTGCCGAACGGGTTTCGCGCGTTTGCCCAGCGCCTCGAGCCTTGTGCGGTGCTGATTCCGGGCTGCGGCAGTGCGCAGGAGGCCGGCTGGCTCGCGCGGGCCGGCTGGCCCGTGCGCGCGATCGATTTCTCGGCGCAGGCGGTGGCGGCGGCGAAGGCGCAGCTCGGCGCGCATGCGGACGTCGTGGAGCAGGCCGATTTCTTCGCGTACCGACCGCCGTTCGATGTGCAGTGGGTGTACGAGCGCGCGTTCCTGTGCGCGTTGCCGCCGAGCCTGCGCGCCGGCTATGCGGCGCGGATGGCCGAACTGCTGCCCGCCGGTGCGCTGCTGGCCGGTTATTTCTTCGTGACGGCCAAACCAAAGGGGCCGCCGTTCGGCATCGAGCGCGCGGAACTCGATGCGCTGCTCGCGCCGCACTTCGAACTGATCGAGGATCTGCCGGTGACCGATTCGCTGGCCGTGTTCGAAGGGCACGAGCGCTGGCTCACGTGGCGCCGTCGCTGAAGCTCGGGCGTCGCGGCCGTTGCCGGAGCGCGCCGGGGTTTCAGCTATAATTCAAGGTTTTGCAAGCCGTTTCCAGTTTCTGCGGGAAAAATATCATGCCGATCTACGCCTATCGATGCGAAGCGTGCGGTTTCGCGAAGGACGTGCTCCAGAAGATGAGCGACGCGCCGCTGTCGCAATGCCCCGAATGCGGGAAGGATGCTTTTCGCAAGCAGGTCACCGCCGCCGGCTTCCAGCTGAAGGGCTCCGGCTGGTATGTCACCGATTTCCGCGGTGGCTCGAGCGGCACCAGCGCGCCGGCGACGGCGTCCGGCGACACGGCGGCAACACCGGCCGCCGCGGCGCCTGCGGCAGCCGCGCCCGCTGCCGCGAGCTCCGAAAGTACGACGACGAGCGCCGCGCCCGCCCCGGCTGCAGCGCCCGCCGCCAGCAGTTGACTGTCGCGGCCCGGCCGGGCCGCGACCAACCCGCGCTTCCGGCGCGGTTCATTGACGGCAGATGATGAAAAAGACGACCCTGAAAACGGTGTTCCTGACCGGCCTGCTGGTTCTCGTCCCGCTCGCGATCACGCTGTGGGTGCTCGGCCTCATCATCGGCACGATGGACCAGACGCTGCTGCTGTTGCCCGAATCGTGGCAGCCGGAGCGGATGCTCGGCTTCCACCTGCCGGGGATCGGCGCGGTGCTGACGCTCGCGTTCATCTTCGTCGTCGGGCTGGCCACGCAGAACTTCATCGGCCAGAAGCTCGTCACGTGGTGGAACGCGGTCGTGCGTCACATCCCGGTCGTCGGGCCGATCTACACGAGCGTCAAGCAGGTGTCGGACACGCTGCTGTCGAGCAGCGGCAACGCGTTCCGCAAGGCGCTGCTGATCGAATACCCGCGTCGCGGCTCGTATACGATTGCGTTTCTGACCGGCACGCCCGGCGGCGACGTGGTCAACCATCTGACGGAAGAGTACGTGAGCGTGTACGTGCCCACGACGCCGAACCCGACGTCGGGCTTCTTCCTGATGCTGCCGAAGAGCGAAGTCATCGAACTCGACATGTCGGTCGATGCCGCGCTCAAGTACATCGTCTCGATGGGCGTCGTGGCGCCTTCGGCGCCGGCTCCGGCGCCCGCCCGCCGTCCCGTCGAGCCGCCGCTGTAAGTAAAGAATCATCGCCCGGGCCGCGCGTTGCGGCACCCGTTGATCAAACCGAACGAAAGCAAACATCATGTCGATGCGTACTGAATACTGCGGTCTCGTGACCGAACACCTGCTGGGCCAAACCGTGTCGCTGTGCGGCTGGGTGCAGCGCCGCCGCGATCACGGCGGTGTGATCTTCATCGACCTGCGCGATCGTGAAGGCCTCGTGCAGGTGGTGTGCGATCCGGATCGCGCGGAGATGTTCGCGACCGCCGAAGGCGTGCGCAACGAGTTCTGCGTGCAGATCAAGGGTCTCGTGCGCAACCGTCCGGAAGGCACGGTCAACGCCGGCCTGAAGAGCGGCAAGATCGAAGTGCTGTGCCACGAGCTGATCGTGCTGAACGCGTCGGTCACGCCGCCGTTCCAGCTCGACGACGACAACCTGTCGGAAACGACGCGTCTCACGCACCGCGTGCTCGACCTGCGCCGTCCGCAGATGCAGCACAACCTGCGCCTGCGCTACCGCGTCGCGATCGAAGCGCGCAAGTACCTCGACGAGCAGGGCTTCATCGACATCGAAACGCCGATGCTGACGAAGAGCACGCCGGAAGGCGCGCGCGACTACCTCGTGCCGTCGCGCGTGAACGCGGGGCAGTTCTTCGCGCTGCCGCAGTCGCCGCAGCTGTTCAAGCAGCTGCTGATGGTCGCGAACTTCGACCGTTACTACCAGATCACCAAGTGCTTCCGCGACGAGGACCTCCGTGCCGACCGTCAGCCGGAATTCACGCAGATCGACTGCGAGACGTCGTTCCTCGGCGAGCAGGAAATCCGCGACCTGTTCGAAGACATGATCCGTCACATCTTCAAGACGACGATCGACGTCGAACTCGACGCGAAATTCCCGGTGATGCCGTACTCGGAAGCGATGGCGCGTTTCGGTTCGGACAAGCCGGACCTGCGTGTGCAACTCGAATTCACCGAGCTGACCGACGCGATGAAGGACGTCGACTTCAAGGTGTTCAGCACGCCGGCCAACGCGAAGGACGGCCGTGTCGCGGCGCTGCGCGTGCCGAAGGGCGGCGAGCTGTCGCGCGGCGACATCGACGGTTACACGGAATTCGTGCGCATCTACGGCGCGAAGGGCCTCGCCTGGATCAAGGTCAACGAGAAGGCGAAGGGCCGCGACGGCCTGCAAAGCCCGATCGTCAAGAACCTGCACGACGCATCGATCGCGGCGATCCTCGAGCGCACCGGCGCTGAAGACGGCGACATCATCTTCTTCGCGGCCGACCGTGCGAAGGTCGTCAACGACAGCCTCGGCGCACTGCGCCTGAAGATCGGCCATTCGGAATTCGGCAAGGCGAACGGCCTCGTCCAGGCCGGCTGGAAGCCGCTGTGGGTCGTCGACTTCCCGATGTTCGAATACGACGACGAAGACGCGCGCTACGTCGCCGCGCACCACCCGTTCACCAGCCCGAAGGACGAGCACCTCGAGTACCTCGAGACGGATCCGGGCCGTTGCCTCGCGAAGGCGTACGACATGGTGCTGAACGGCTGGGAAATCGGCGGCGGCTCGGTGCGTATCCACCGCGAGGAAGTGCAGAGCAAGGTGTTCCGCGCGCTGAAGATCGGTGCGGAAGAAGCGCAGGCGAAGTTCGGCTTCCTGCTGGACGCGCTGCAGTACGGCGCGCCGCCGCACGGCGGTATCGCGTTCGGTCTCGATCGCATCGTCACGATGATGGCCGGCGCCGACTCGATCCGCGACGTGATCGCGTTCCCGAAGACGCAGCGTGCGCAGGATCTGCTCACGCAGGCGCCGAGCCCGGTCGACGAGCGTCAGCTGCGCGAGCTGCACATCCGTCTGCGTCAGCCGGAACAGCCGAAGGCGTAACGCTTGTCACAGGTCGTGTGCGCGGCGACGCGCGCACGACGTCCAACGAAAAAGGCGCCGTTGTGCGCCTTTTTCGCTTTTTGCGGTACAGTCGCAGCACTTGCCGCACGTTTGGGCCCAGGCCCGGCGCACGGCCCTGTGCCGCATGAAACAAAGATGACGAAGCCGCCGAAAATCCCCGAATCCGTTCTCGTCGTGATCTACACGCCCGAACTCGACGTACTGGTGATCAAGCGTGCCGACCAGCCCGATTTCTGGCAATCGGTGACCGGATCGAAGGACGCGCTCGACGAGCCGCTCGCGCTCACGGCCGCGCGCGAAGTCGCCGAGGAAACCGGCATCTCGGTCGGGTCGCCCGACGTGCCGGCCACCGCGCTGATCGACTGGCACCACCGGATCGAATACAGCATCTATCCGCAATACCTGCATCGCTATGCGCCGGGCGTCACGCGCAATATCGAGCACTGGTTCGGCCTGTGCGTGCCGCGCCGCGTCGACGTGACGCTGTCGCCGCGCGAGCATGTCGACTACGCATGGCTGCCGTTCCGCGAAGCGGCCGCGCGCTGCTTTTCGCCGTCGAATGCCGAAGCGATCCTGCAACTGCCCGTGCGCGTGTCGCTCGCGCAATCGCCGCACGGCTCTTCCGCATGAATGCGGAAACCCGCAAGCGCTTCGCGCAATTGCGGCAGATGTTCCTGCAGGAGCGCGGCTCCGCGTCGCGGCTCGCGTTCACGGCCGGCAACACGGTGCGCCTTTGCGAGACCGGCAACGAATTCTTCCACGCGCTGATCGAACGGATCGATGCGGCGCGCGAGCAGGTGATGCTCGAAACCTACATCTTCTGCGACGACGCGGCCGGCCGCCCGGTGTCGGATGCGCTGATTCGCGCGGCGCAGCGCGGCGTGCGCGTGCGCGTGATCACCGACGGCGTCGGCACCGCGCGCCTGCCGCTGTTCGATACGTGGGCCGAGGCCGGTGTCGAGCACTGCATCTACAACCGCTTCCTGTTCGGCCGCTTCGGCTTCTCGCGCACGCACCGCAAGCTCGCGGTGATCGATCATGCGGTCGCGTTCTGCGGCGGCATCAACATCGTCGACGACTACACGCAGGGCAGCGCGACGCTGCCGTTCCCGCGCTGGGATTTCGCGGTCGAGATGGCCGGGCCGGCGGTGTCGGACGTGCGCGCCGCGTTCGAGCTGCAGTGGCACCGCATCCAGTTCGGCCACAAGCCGTATGCGCAGTACGCGGCGGGGCTGCACGGCGGTGAGGCGTTCCCGGACATGTTCCGGCGCTGGATGCGCAGCCACCGGTGGATCAAGGCCGGTGCGCTGCGCGTCGTGACGGAGCCGAGCGTCGCGTTCGTCGCGCGCGACAATGTCGTGAACCGCCGCGCGATCGAGAAGGCGTATCTCGCCGCAATCGGCCAGGCGCGCCAGCGGATCCTGCTCGCGAATCCGTATTTCATGCCGGGCCGCAAGCTGCGCCGCGCGCTGACGGGCGCCGCACGCCGCGGCGTCGACGTGCGGATCCTGATCGGCCGTAACGAGTTCACGGCGCTCGATACGGCCGTGCCGTTCCTGTATCACGCGCTGCTGCGTGCGGGCGTGCGCGTGGCGGAATACGACAAGACGATCCTGCACGGCAAAGTGGCGGTGATCGACGACAACTGGGCGACCGTCGGCTCGTCGAACCTCGACGCGCTGAGCCTGATGCTGAACAACGAGGCGAACGTCGTGCTGGTGCGCTACGATGAGATCACCAACGAACTGCGCGACGCAATCGCGGCCGCCTTCACCGAAGGCCGTGAAATTGATGCCGCCCGGTATGCCGCACGGCCGCGCATCGAGCGTATGCTGAACTGGCTCGCGTACAACACGTACCGCATCGTGATGAAGGCGCTGACGGTCGGTGGTTACGACTGACGAAGACTAAGCGTTCGCTTCAAAAATCTGTCCGCACGTTCGTGCGGAAAAGCCGCTCCGGTCCCGCCGGAATCGCGCAAAATAGCGGCTCGGTTAGACACCGGTTTCTAATAATTTCCTTGTTTCGCGAGCGGCCGCACTCAATAATAGTACGGCCGTTCGATTTTATTCGAACCCCCGAACGGTTACAGAAATAGCTATGCGAAAAGGCGAACAGACGCGTGCCGCGATACTCGAAGCTGCTTTGGACCTCGCCAGCCGTGACGGGCTGGAGGGGCTGACGATCGGCCTGCTGGCCGAGCGCATGCAGATGAGCAAGAGTGGTGTGTTCGCGCACTTCGGATCGCGCGAGGACCTGCAGGTCGAGGTCGTCCGCGAGTATCACCATCGTTTCGAAAACGAGGTGTTCTTTCCGAGCCTGCGTGAGCCGCGAGGCTTGCCGCGCCTCCGGGCGATGCTGGCCCGCTGGACGGAGAAGCGCATCCAGGAAGTGACGACCGGATGCATCTACATCAGCGGCGCCGTCGAGTACGACGACCGGCCCGACAGCCCCGTGCGCGAGCAGTTGATCGCGAGCGTGACGGCCTGGCGTGCCGCGATGCTGCGTGCCATTTCGCAGGCGAAGGAAGAAGGCCATCTGCGTGCGGATACGGATCCGGACCTGATGCTCTTCGAGTTGTACAGCTTCACGCTCGGCCTGCATCACGACGCACGATTCCTGCATTCGCCGGATGCCGTGCGCCTCACGTGGGCCGCGCTGGAAAAGACGATCGTTTCGTATCAGAGCGAGAGCCGTTAGCGGCGCGTGATCCGCCCGCCAGGAGCTCGAGCCGTTTTGCCCACCTTTGGAGAGAGTCATGGGACAGTACGCCGCGCCGCTGCGCGACATGCAATTCGTGTTGCACGAGCTTCTGAACGTCGAAGCCGAGGTCAAGCAAATGCCGCGGCATGCGGACCTCGACGCCGACACGATCAACCAGGTCCTCGAGGAGGCGGGCAAGTTCTGCTCCGAGGTACTGTTCCCGCTGAACCAGGTCGGCGACCGTGAAGGCTGCACGTATGAAGGCGACGGCGTCGTGAAGACCCCGACCGGCTTCAAGGAAGCGTACCAGCAGTACGTCGAGGCCGGCTGGCCGGCGCTCGGCTGCGATCCGGACTACGGCGGCCAGGGCCTGCCCGCGTTCGTGAACAACGCGCTCTACGAAATGCTGAACTCGGCGAACCAGGCGTGGACGATGTATCCGGGCCTGTCGCACGGCGCCTACGAATGCCTGCATGCGCACGGCGCGCCGGAACTCCAGAAGCAGTATCTGCCGAAGCTCGTGTCGGGCGAATGGACGGGCACGATGTGCCTGACCGAGCCGCACTGCGGCACCGACCTCGGCATCCTGCGCACCAAGGCCGAACCGAACGGCGACGGCTCGTACTCGATCAGCGGCACGAAGATCTTCATCTCGAGCGGCGAGCACGACATGTCGAAGAACATCGTCCACCTCGTGCTCGCACGCCTGCCGGACGCACCGCAGGGCACCAAGGGGATCTCGCTGTTCATCGTGCCGAAGTTCATTCCGGACGCCGCGGGCGAGCCGGGCGAGCGCAACGGCATCAAGTGCGGCTCGATCGAACACAAGATGGGCATCCACGGCAACTCGACGTGCGTGATGAACCTCGACAACGCGAAGGGCTGGATGGTCGGCGAGCCGAACAAGGGCCTCAACGCGATGTTCGTGATGATGAACGCCGCGCGTCTGGGCGTCGGCATGCAGGGTCTGGGTCTCACGGAAGTCGCGTACCAGAACTCGCTGACGTACGCGAAGGAGCGCCTGCAGATGCGCTCGCTGACGGGCCCGAAGGCACCGGACAAGCCGGCCGACCCGATCATCGTGCACCCGGACGTGCGCCGCATGCTGCTCACGCAGAAGGCCTACGCCGAAGGCGCGCGCGCGTTCACGTACTGGTCCGCGCTGCAGATCGACAAGGAACTGTCGCACGCTGACGAAGCGGTGCGCAAGGAAGCGGCCGATCTCGTCGCGCTGCTCACGCCGATCATCAAGGCGTTCCTGACCGACAACGCGTTCGAGTCGACCAACCACGCGATGCAGATCTACGGCGGCCACGGCTTCATCTCCGAGTGGGGCATGGAGCAGTACGTGCGCGACGCGCGGATCAACATGATCTACGAAGGCACGAACTCGATCCAGTCGCTCGACCTGCTGGGCCGCAAGGTGCTCGGCGACATGGGCGCGAAGCTGAAGAAATTCGGCAAGCTCGTCACGGAATTCGCGGAAGCCGAAGGCGTGAAGCCGGAAATGGCCGAGTTCATCAACCCGCTCGCCGACATCGGCGACAAGGTGCAGAAGCTGACGATGGAAATCGGCATGAAGGCGATGCAGAACCCGGACGAAGTCGGCGCTGCCGCCGTGCCGTACCTGCGCACCGTGGGCCACCTGGTGTTCTCGTACTTCTGGGCGCGCATGGCGCGCCTCGCCCTCGACAAGGAAGCGTCGGGCGACCCGTTCTACAAGTCGAAGCTCGCGACCGCACGCTTCTACTTCGCGCGCCTGCTGCCCGAAACGGCGGCGACGATCCGCGCCGCGCGCGCCGGTTCGAAGACGCTGATGGAAGTCGACGAATCGCTGTTCTGACGCGAGTCCGGGCGGAGCGCGCCGAGCGCCGCCCGAACGCAACGGTTCCTGGTACTCAATTCGCCGTGCAGCCCTCACAACCCGCGCTGCACGACACTATCCGGAGACATCCCGTGAGCAATTTCCTGATTCGCAAGGTCGCCGTGCTGGGCGCCGGCGTGATGGGCGCGCAGATCGCCGCGCATCTCGTCAACGCGCGCGTGCCGGTGCTGCTGTTCGACCTGCCGGCCAAGGAAGGCCCGAAAAACGCGATCGCGCTGAAGGCGATCGAGAACCTGAAGAAGCTGTCGCCCGCGCCGTTCGGCGTGAAGGACGATGCGAAATATCTCGAAGCCGCGAACTATGAAGACGACATCGCGAAGCTCGCCGAATGCGACGTCGTGATCGAGGCGATCGCCGAGCGGATGGACTGGAAGCACGACCTGTACAAGAAGGTCGCGCCGCACATCGCACCGAATGCGATTTTCGCGACCAACACGTCGGGCCTGTCGATCACGAAGCTGTCCGAAGGTTTCTCGGACGAGCTCAAATCGCGCTTTTGCGGCGTGCACTTCTTCAACCCGCCGCGCTACATGCACCTCGTCGAGCTGATCCCGACCGCGCATACGCGCCCGGAGATCCTCGACCAGCTCGAAACCTTCCTGACGAGCATCGTCGGCAAGGGCGTCGTGCGCGCGAAGGACACGCCGAACTTCATCGCGAACCGCGTCGGCATCTTCTCGATCCTCGCGGTGATCACCGAGGCTGCGAAGTTCGGCCTGCGCTTCGATGAAGTCGACGACCTGACGGGCAGCCGCCTCGGCCGCGCGAAGTCGGCGACGTTCCGCACGGCGGACGTGGTCGGCCTCGACACGATGGCGCACGTGATCAAGACGATGCAGGACAACCTCGCCGACGATCCGTTCTTCCCGGTCTACCAGACGCCTGCCGTGCTCGCCGAACTGGTGAAGCAGGGCGCGCTCGGCCAGAAGACGGGCGGCGGCTTCTACAAGAAGGAAGGCAAGGCGATCAAGGTGCTCGACGCGAAGACGGGCACTTACGTCGATTCGGGTGCGAAGGCGGACGAAACCGTCGGCCGCATCCTGAAGCGCCCGCCGGCGGAACGCCTGAAGCTGCTGCGCGAGACGGACCATCCGCACGCGCAGTTCCTGTGGTCGATCTTCCGCGACGTGTTCCACTACATCGGCGTGCATCTGGAGTCGATCGCCGACAATGCGCGTGACGTCGACCTCGCGATCCGCTGGGGCTTCGGCTGGAACGAAGGCCCGTTCGAAGGCTGGCAGGCTGCCGGCTGGAAGCAGGTTGCCGAGTGGGTGCAGGAAGACATCGCGGCCGGCAAGGCACTCGCGAACGTGCCGCTGCCGTCGTGGGTGCTCGAAGGCGCGGTTGCCGAGAAGGGCGGCGTGCACACGGCCGAAGGCTCGTGGGCGCCTGCTTCGAAGCGCTTCGTGCCGCGTTCCGACCTCGCCGTCTACGGCAAGCAGGTGTTCCGCGCGCCGCTCGTCGGCGAAGCCGGCGCCGATCCGAAGACGTACGGCAAGACGCTGTTCGAAACCGACGCGGTGCGTGCATGGGTCGACGACCGTGCGGGCGAGGACGACGTCGTGATCGTGTCGTTCAAGTCGAAGATGAACACGATCGGGCCGAGCGTGATCGACGGCCTCGTGCAGGCGATCGAGCTCGCGGAGAAGGACTACAAGGGCGTGGTGATCTGGCAGCCGACGTCGCTGAAGCTCGGCACGCCGGGTGGCCCGTTCTCGGCCGGTGCGAACCTCGAAGAGGCGATGCCCGCGTTCATGATGGGCGGCGCGAAGGGCATCGAGCCGTTCGTGAAGAAGTTCCAGGAAGGCATGCTGCGCGTGAAGTACGCGAACGTGCCGGTCGTTGCGGCCGTGTCGGGCATCGCGCTCGGCGGCGGGTGCGAACTGATGCTGCACAGCGCGAAGCGCGTCGTGCACGTCGAGAGCTACATCGGTCTCGTCGAAGTGGGCGTCGGCCTCGTGCCGGCCGGCGGCGGCCTGAAGGAAGCGGCGCTGCGCGCGGCGGATGCGGCAACGGCCGCGAACGCGACCACCGACATCCTGAAGTTCGTCACGAAGTCGTTCGAGAACGCGGCGATGGCCAAGGTTTCGTCGTCGGCGCACGATGCACGCGCGATGGGCTACCTGAAGCCGTCCGACACGATCATCTTCAACGTGTTCGAGCTACTCGACACCGCGAAGAAGGAAGCACGCGCGCTGGCGGCCGTCGGCTACCGTGCGCCGCTGCGCGCGAAGGACGTGCCGGTCGCAGGCCGCTCGGCGATCGCGACGATCAAGGCATCGCTCGTCAACATGCGTGACGGCCGCTTCATCAGCGACCACGACTACCTGATCGCGAGCCGTATCGCCGAAGCCGTGTGTGGCGGCGACGTCGAAGCCGGCAGCCTCGTCGACGAGCAGTGGCTGCTCGCACTCGAGCGCCGCGCGTTCGTCGAGCTGCTCGGCACGCAGAAGACGCAGGAACGGATCATGGGCATGTTGCAGACCGGCAAGCCGGTGCGTAACTGAGCGAGCGACAAGGCAAGGAGTCTGAAATGAGCAAACAACTGCAAGACGCATACATCGTCGCCGCAAGCCGCACCCCGATCGGCAAGGCTCCGCGCGGTGTCTTCAAGAACACGCGCCCCGACGAGCTGCTGGTTCACGCGATCAAGTCGGCGGTCGCGCAGGTGCCCGGCCTCGACACGAAGGTGATCGAGGACGCGATCATCGGCTGCGCGATTCCGGAAGCCGAGCAGGGCCTGAACGTCGCCCGCATGGGCGCGCTGCTCGCGGGGCTGCCGCAGACGGTCGGCGGCGTGACGGTCAACCGCTTCTGCGCGTCGGGCATCACGGCGCTGGCGATGGCGGCGGACCGCATCCGCGTTGGCGAATCGGACGCGCTGCTCGCGGGCGGCTGCGAATCGATGAGCATGGTGCCGATGATGGGTAACAAGCCGTCGATGTCGCCGCACATCTTCGATCGCAGCGAGGATTTCGGCATTGCATACGGGATGGGCCTGACCGCCGAGCGCGTCGCCGAGCAGTGGAAGGTGAGCCGCGAAGACCAGGACGCGTTCTCGGTCGAATCGCACCGCAAGGCGCTCGCCGCCCAGCAGGCCGGCGAGTTCGGCGACGAAATCGCCGCGTACACGATCACCGAGCGTTTCCCGAACCTGGCGACGGGCGAAGTCGACGTGAAGACGCGCGAGATCAAGCTCGACGAAGGTCCGCGTGCGGATACGTCGATCGAAGGCCTCGCGAAGCTGCGCACGGTGTTCGCGAACAAGGGCTCGGTCACGGCCGGCAACAGCTCGCAGACGTCGGATGGCGCGGGTGCGCTGCTCGTCGTGTCGGAGAAGGTGCTGAAGGAGTTCAACCTGACGCCGCTCGCGCGCTTCGTGAGCTTCGCGGTGCGTGGCGTGCCGCCGGAAATCATGGGCATCGGCCCGAAGGAAGCGATTCCGGCCGCGCTGAAGGCCGCAGGCCTGAAGCAGGACGATCTCGACTGGATCGAGCTGAACGAAGCGTTCGCCGCGCAATCGCTGGCGGTGATGCGCGATCTCGGCCTCGACCCGTCGAAGGTCAACCCGATGGGCGGTGCGATCGCACTCGGCCACCCGCTCGGCGCGACCGGCGCGATCCGCGCGGCGACCGTCGTGCACGGCCTGCGTCGCCGTAACCTGAAGTACGGGATGGTCACGATGTGCGTCGGCACCGGCATGGGCGCCGCGGGCATCATCGAACGCCTGTAAGCGGGGCGGGACAAGAGCGACGACGGTGCGCGGGCCACGAGCTCGCGCACCGTTTTTTCATTCCGATAGAGGAAAGTCAAAGGAGACGGTTGTGGCCGAAATTCAAGTGGAACGCGCCGACGGCGTGATGACGATCACGATCGCGCGCCCGGCGAAGAAGAACGCGCTGACGGCGGCGATGTACCAGACGATGGCCGATGCGCTCGCCGACGCGCAGGAAGACAAGGCGGTCCGCGTGATCCTGCTGCGCGGCAGCGACGGCAACTTCAGCGCGGGGAACGATCTCGAGGATTTCCTGAAGGCGCCGCCGAAGGACGAAAACGCGTCGGTATTCCAGTTTCTCGCGCGGATCAGCAGCGCGACCAAGCCGATCGTCGCGGCGGTGCCGGGCATCGCCGTTGGCGTCGGCGTGACGATGCTGCTGCACTGCGATCTCGTCTACGCGGCCGACACCGCGGCGTTCTCGCTGCCGTTCGCGCAGCTCGGGCTGTGCCCGGAAGCCGCGTCGAGCGTGCTGCTGCCGCGCCTGGCCGGCCATCAGGTCGCCGCTGAAAAGCTGCTGCTCGGCGAAGCCTTCGACGCGCTGGAAGCGCACCGCATCGGCATCGTCAATCGCGTGCTGCCGGTCGCGGAGCTCGACGCATTCGCGGCGAAGCAGGCCGCGAAACTCGCGGCGCTGCCGGCGTCGTCGCTGCGCGTGACGAAGGCGCTGTTGAAGGAGACGGGAGGCGTGGCCGTTGCCGCGCGGATGAGCGAGGAGGCCGGCCATTTCTCCGCGATGCTGCGCGCGCCGGAGGCACGCGAGGCGATGACGGCGTTCTTCGAGAAGCGCAAGCCGGATTTCCGTCAGTTCGACTGACGGCACGGCCCGACGGCATCAGGCCGTGCCGTAATCGACGTGGCCGGTTTCGCGGCAGAAGCAGAGCAGCCGGAGGCCGGCCGCCTTCGCGATCTCGATCGCGAGCGACGACGGCGCTGAGATCGTCGCGACCATCGGGATCCCGACCCGCGCCGACTTGCGCACGAGCTCGTAGCTCGCGCGGCTCGACAGGAACACGAAGCCGTCGGTCGCGTCGGCGCGCGACAGCACGAGCGAGCCGATCAGCTTGTCGAGCGCGTTGTGGCGTCCGACATCCTCGAACGCCATCCGGATCGCGCCTGTTGCGTCGCACCACGCGGCCGCATGCAGGCCACCGGTGAGTCTCGTGAGCGCCTGGTGCGCCGGCAGCGCGTGGGCCGCGCGCGCGAGCGCGTCGGGCGCGAGGCGCGCGAGAAAGCCGGTATCGGGCACCCGTTCGGGCGCGAGGTCGAGCAGGTCGATGCTCTCGATCCCGCACACGCCGCAGCCGGTGCGCCCCGCGAGCGCGCGGCGGCGGTCCTTCAGCGCGGCGAACGCCTGCTGGACGACCTCCAGATGCACCTCCGCGTGCGGCAGCGACGCGTCGGCGTGGAGGATCACCTCGATGTCCTTGATGTCGCTGCCGCGTTCGACGATCCCTTCCGAGATCGCGAAGCCGACCGCGAACGCCTCGAGGTCGCGCGGCGTGCACATCATCACCGCGTGCGAGATGCCGTTGAAGACCAGCGCGACCGGCCATTCCTGGCCGACGTAGTCGTGCGCGGTTTCGACGGCGCCGCCGCGCGTGCGGCGCACGGACAGCTCGATTGCGCCGCGCGGTTCTTCTGTTTCAGTCGGATTCACGAGCACTCCCGTTGATTCGAGGCAGGGCGGCGACGATCGTGTCCGCCGCTCGCGCGCAGAGGTTCTAAAATACCTCAGGCAGGCCGGCCGCGCCGGCATCCGCCACTCAGGTAACGACCATGGGACTCAGCGACGCTCCGCTGCTATTCAATTTCGAACACGATTCGTCGGAAAACCTGACGTACATCCCGATGATCGTGCGTTTCAATCTCGACCGTTTCGGTCTGCGGATTTCGCTGGAGCAGTGGCAACTGCTGCCGCTCGAGGACCGCAAACTGCTCGCGCGCTTTCCGGCCGACGACGACACCGCGATCGAGCCCAATTTCGATCACGCGCTGTTCGAAATGCTGCGCACGCACGCCGACCTCGAACCGTCGTGGTTCCAGCCGGACGAGCAGCCGAGCTGGCGCGCGACCGATTCGGTGCCGGACGCGCTTGTGCAGCAGAGCGCGCTTGCCGGGCTGCCGGCGCCCGCGCTCGCGCAGTGGCAGCGGCTCGCGCCGTTCCAGCGCTACGTGCTGATGAAGCTGTCGCGCAAGCCGAAGCTGAACCACGATTTCCTGCCCGCGATGCGGGAGTTCGGGCTGACGGCCACGCACTGAGGCGGCCGCGGGCCGGTGGAGGGCGCCGTCGCACGGCGCTCCGCCCGTCAGAGCGGCGGCAGTTGGCGCGGCTTGCGGTCAGTGCCGGTCGCGACGTAGGTGAGGGTTGCTTCGGTGACCTTCACGATTTCACCCATCAGGCGCATGCGCTGCGCGTACACCTCGACGTCGACCGTGATCGACGTGTTGCCGGTGCGCATGATGGTCGCGTAGAAGCTGAGCAGATCGCCGACGAACACCGGCTGCTTGAACACGAACGAGTTGACCGCGACCGTCGCGACGCGACCGTTGGCGCGCTGGCTCGCGGGGATCGAGCCGGCGATGTCGACCTGCGACATGATCCAGCCGCCGAACACGTCGCCGTGGACGTTCGCGTCGTGCGGTTGCGGGACGACGCGCAGCGCGGGTTGCTTTTGCGGGAGTTCGAGGGTCGAATCGGTCATGGCGGGGGCTTTCATCCTGTAATAAACATGCCGCCGCGCGCAGGCCGGCCGGCGAGGGCGCCGGCAGCGGCGCGAAGCGGCTTCTGCGACAATACAACGTTCGCAAATTGTACGAGAAAGTGACCAAGCCGGCCGCCGATGCACGCGCCCGGCGCCGCCGCCGATCCTTCCCCCATGCGCCGATTTCCTGCTTCCGGCGAGCCCGCGCCGGCTTCGACCGGGCCCCGCAACGACTGGCAGACCATCCGGTCGTTGCTGCCGTACCTGACCACCTACAAATGGCGCGTCGCGCTCGCGCTCGGCTGCCTGATCGGTGCAAAGGTCGCCAACCTCGGCGTGCCGGTCGTGATGAAGCGCATCGTCGACCACCTGTCCTACGTCCAGCAGATCACCGCGCTCGGCCGCGCCGAACAGTCGGCCGGCATCGTGCTCGCGGGCGGCGTGGGGCTGCTGGTCGTCGCGTATGCGCTCGTGCGGCTGTCGACGTCGCTGTTCACCGAGCTGCGTGAGATCCTGTTCTCGAAGGTCACCGAGAGCGCGGTGCGCCAGCTCGCGCTGCAGGTGTTCCGGCATCTGCACGGGCTGTCGCTGCGGTTTCACCTGGAGCGCCAGACGGGCGGCATGTCGCGCGACATCGAGCGCGGCACGCGCGGCATCCAGCAGCTGATTTCGTATTCGCTGTACAGCATCCTGCCGACGCTCGTCGAGGTCGGGCTCGTGCTCGGCTTCTTCGTGGTCAAGTACGAGGCCTATTACGCCTACGTGACGTTCGCGGCGCTGGTCACCTACATCGTGTTCACGGTGAAGGTCACCAACTGGCGCACGCATTTCCGCCGCACGATGAACGAACTCGATTCGCGCGCCAACTCGCGGGCGATCGATTCGCTGATCAACTACGAGACGGTGAAGTACTTCGGCAACGAGGAGTGGGAAGCGCAGCGCTACGACGAGAACCTGAAGCGCTACCGGAAGGCCGCGATTCGTTCGCAGAATTCGCTGTCGGTGCTGAACTTCGGCCAGCAGGCGATCATCGGCACGGGGCTCGTGTTCATCCTGTGGCGCGCGACGCAGGGCGTGCTCGCGGGCAAGCTGACGCTCGGCGATCTCGTACTGATCAACACGTTCATGCTGCAGCTGTACATTCCGCTGAACTTTCTCGGCGTCGTCTATCGCGAACTGAAGCAGAGCCTCACCGACATGGACCGCATGTTCGGGCTGCTGTCGGCGGCGAAGGAAGTGGCCGACCTGCCCGATGCGCGGCCGCTCGCGGTGGCCGGCGCGCAGGTGCGTTTCGAGCACGTAAATTTCGCGTACGAGCCGGCGCGGCAGATCCTGCACGACGTGACGTTTACGATCGACGCGGGCACGACGACCGCGGTGGTCGGCCACAGCGGCTCCGGGAAGTCGACGCTGTCGCGGCTGCTGTTCCGCTTCTACGATCTCGACCGGCAGACGGGCGGTGCGATCCGGATCGACGGCCAGGACATTCGCGACGTCACGCAGGACTCGCTGCGTGCATCGATCGGGATCGTGCCGCAGGACACCGTGCTGTTCAACGACTCGATCTACTACAACATCGCCTATGGCCGGCCGACCGCGACCCGAGACGAAGTGATCGCGGCCGCGCGCGCCGCGCACATCCACGACTTCATCGAGAGCTTGCCGAAGGGCTATGACACGCCGGTCGGCGAGCGCGGGCTCAAGCTGTCGGGCGGCGAGAAGCAGCGCGTCGCGATCGCGCGCACGCTGCTGAAGAATCCGCCGGTGCTGCTGTTCGACGAGGCGACGTCGGCGCTCGATTCGCGCTCGGAGCGTGCGATCCAGCACGAACTCGACCAGATCGCGCGGCACCGCACGACGCTCGTGATCGCGCACCGGCTGTCGACGGTCGTGCATGCGCAGCAGATTCTCGTGATGGACCACGGGCGGATCGTCGAGCGCGGCACGCACGACGAACTCGTGCGCGCGGACGGGCTGTATGCGCAGATGTGGGCGCTGCAGCAGCAGCGCGCGGCGGCGGGCGGGGAAGCGGCCGAGGCCGCGTGAGCGTGGATGTTGCGCCGGGCGGTGCGGGAACGGTCCGTTCGCCGGCCGTTCGGCATCGGGCGGCGTTGCGCCGTCACGGCCCGGCGCTGCGGTGCAGCGTTCGCGGCATTTGATCCAGGCGCGGCCTGCCGGCGATCGGCCGGGCCGTCATCGGCCTTTCGGGCCCTTGGCCGCCACGCCGGGTGGCCCGACGGTCAGCCGCGAATCAGCTCAGCCCGCGGCGGCACGCAGCCGCGCATCCAGTTCGCCGAGCTGCGCGGGCGTGCCGACGTTCTCCCAGATACCTTCATACAATTCGCCGCTCGCGCGGCCGGCCTCGATGGTCGCCTTGAAGTACGGCGTCAGCGGCCGGTGCGTGCCGGGCACGATGTCGCGGAACATCCGCGTGTCGTACACGCCGATGCTGCCGAACGTGACACGCGGCGCGCCGGCGAGTGCCAGCCGGCCGTCGTCGCGGAGCACGAAATCGCCGTCCGGATGGAACGGCGGGTTCGGCACCATCACGAGATGCATCGCGGGCGCGTCGAGCGCGGCCATCCGCGCGGCGTGGGCGGCGAGCGTCCGGTAGTCGAATGCGCAGTACACGTCACCCGCGACCGCCGCGAACACCGTCGGCTGGCCGTCGCGCTCGAGCAGCGGCAGCGCCTGCGCGATGCCGCCGGCGGTTTCCAGCGCGTCGCCTTCGGCCGAATACGCGAGCCGCACGCCCCAGCGCGAGCCGTCGCCGAGCGTTGCCTCGAGCTGTTCGCCGAGCCACGCGTGGTTGATCACGATCGTCTCGATGCCCGCGCGCGCGAGCGCCTCGATCTGCCAGACGATCAGCGGCTTGCCGCCGACTTCGAGCAGCGGCTTCGGGCGGGTGTCGGTCAGCGGGCGCATCCGTTCGCCGCGTCCGGCGGCGAAGATCATCGCCGTGGTCAGGGTAGTGCTCATGTTCGGCTGAATGTGAGGGCGGTCAGAACGTATAGCCGACGTCGGCCGCGCCCTTGCCCTCGAGCTCGTCGAGCAGCTTCGCGAACGGCACGAGCGGGCGGTAGCGCAGCGCGACCTTGCGCGCATACGCGAGGAAGCGCGGCAGGTCGTTCAGGTAATGCGGCTTGCCGTCGCGGTAGTTGATCCGTGCGAACAGGCCGAGGATCTTGATGTGGCGCTGCAGCCCCATCCACTCGAGCTGGCGGTAGAACTCGCCGAAGTCCGGATCGACCGGCAGGCCGGCCTTCTTCGCCTTTTCCCAGTAATACGCGAAGCAGTCGAGCTCGAACTCCTCGTCCCAGCTGATGAACGCGTCGCGCAGCAGCGACACGACGTCGTACGTCAGCGGACCGTACACGGCGTCCTGGAAGTCGAGCACGCCGGGGTTCGGCTCGCAGACCATCAGGTTGCGCGGCATGAAATCGCGCAGCATGAAGCCCTGCGGCTGCGCATGGGCGCTCGCGACCAGCAGCGCGAAGGTGCGGTCGAGCGTGCCGCGCATCGCGTCGGTGACGGGCTTGCCGAGGTGCCGGCCGACGAACCATTCGGGCAGCAGCTCCATCTCGCGGCGCAGGAATGCCTCGTCGAACGGCGGCAGCACGTCGGGCTTCGAGCTCAACTGGAAGCGGATCAGTGCGTCGAGCGCGTCGCGCATCAGCGGGCGCGCCGCGACCGGGTCGGCCGGATCGAGCACCGAGATGTACGACGTGCGGCCGAGGTCGGTCACGAGCATGAAGCCCGCGTCGAAATCGTGGACCAGCACGTCCGGCACGTGGTCGCCGGCCGCGGCGAGCAACCGCGCGACCTGAACGAATTCGCGACACTTCTCGGGCGGCGGCGCGTCGACCGCGACCAGCGAGCCGCCGGGGCTCGTGGCCGACGCGACGCGGAAATAGCGGCGGAAACTGGCGTCCGACGACGCGGGTGCGAGGGTCGACAGGTCGAGGGCGAAGCGCTCGGCGAGCGGGCGCAGCCACGCGGTCAGTGCGTCGAGACGGGCGTCGGGCTGGGATGCGGCGGATGGGGGTGTCATGAAACTCGGCGGAGGGGGGAACGTCTTGCCATATAATACCCCACGACTTTTTTGACGCGCCCCGCGTCAGCTTCCGCCGTGCAGGCCCGCCGCCTGTCGCGCCGTCCGTCCGCCCGCTCGCCTCCCCGGTTTGCGCTCAGCCGCAGTCGCGGTGCGACGGCGCGGCCCGCCGTGCGCGAATGTGCCGTGCAGGTGCGGTTGACAAGGGGCGATTCGCCAAACGATAGATGCCGCCCAAACCGCTATTCCCGAATGTCTTCCCCGGTGACGGGGCGCCGCGCAAAAGGCGGCTCGCGCTCGCGCTCCTGGCCGTGCCCGGCCTCGTGCCGGCCGTGTCGTACGCGCAGCTGTCGGGTGCGGCCGCGCAGCCGCAGCCGCTCGACTCGCCGTGGGACCTGCGTCTCGCCCCGCAACTCGAGGATCATCCGCTGAAGGACGGCGCGAAGCCGGCCACCTTCGTGATTGCCGACCATACGAGCGGCACGGCCGATCAGGACCTCGCCGCGAAGGGTTCGGCCGAGCTGCGCCGCGGCGACGCGGTCGTGAAGGCCGACGCGATCCACTACGATCAGGATACCGACATGGCCGATGCGTACGGCCAGGTCAAGGTGATCAACGGCGGCACGTCGTTCGCGGGCCCCGAGGCGCATCTGAAGGTCGAGGCGAACCAGGGCTTCATGACGGCGCCGAAGTACCACTTCAACGTGACGGGCGGGTCCGGCAGCGCGGAGCGCGTCGACCTGCTCGACAGCGAGCGCTCGGTGTTCGTCAACGGCACCTACACCGCGTGCCAGTGCTCGACGAACCCCGCGTGGTACATCAAGGGCAGCCGTTTCGACTTCGACACGGGTGCCGACGAAGGCACCGCGCGCAACGGCGTGCTGTTCTTCCAGGGCGTGCCGATCTTCGCGAGCCCGTGGATGACGTTCCCGCTGTCGGGCGAGCGGCGCAGCGGCCTCTTGCCGCCGACGTTCTCGATGAACTCGAACAACGGGTTCGAGCTGACGCTGCCGTACTACTTCAACATCGCGCCGAACCGCGACCTGACGCTCACGCCGCGCATCATCTCGCGGCGCGGCGTGCAGACCGAAGCGACGTTCCGCTATCTGTCGCCGACGTATTCGGGCACGTTTACGGCCAATTACCTGCCGGATGACCGGCTCGCTCACCGCGACCGCTACGCGATCTACTGGCAGCACCAGCAGAACTTCGGCGGCGGTTTCGGCGGCTACGTCTACTTCAACAAGGTCTCGGACAACACGTATCCCGAAGACCTTGGGTCGATGAACCAGTTCGTCAACGGGACGCAGACGCTGTACCAGCAGGAAGCCGGGCTCACGTACAACAACGGCCCGTGGTCGGTGCTCGCGCGCTACCAGCACTGGCAGACGCTGCCGCCGTCGATCGCGCCGTACAGCCGCGAACCGCAGTTGAACGTGAAGTACACGAAGTACAACGTCGGCGGCTTCGACTTCGGCGCGGAAGCCGACTATTCGCGGTTCCGCATCACGACCGCTGATGCGACCGAAGGCGACCGGATCGTCTTCAACCCGTACATCGCGTACGGCGTGTACGGCCCCGGCTACTTCGTCGTGCCGAAGGTCCAGTATCACTTCGCGTCGTACGACCTGAACTACCTGTCGTCGAGCACGCCGAACAACCCGAAGCGCTTCACCGAGTCGATCCCGACCGTGAGCTTCGACACGGGCCTGATCTTCGACCGCTCGGTGCGCCTGTTCGGCCAGGACTTCATCCAGACCCTCGAGCCGCGCCTGTACTACGTGTACACGCCGTATCGCGACCAGTCGAACGCGCCGCTGTTCGACACGGCGGAATCGGACTTCGGCCTCGCGGAGATCTACCAGCCGAACACGTTCGTCGGGAACGACCGGATCGCGGACGCGAACCGGATCACGGCCGGCCTGACGTCGCGCTTCATCGATCCGCGCACCGGTGACGAACGCGCGCGCTTCGTGGTCGCGCAGCAGTACTATTTCGCCGACCAGCGCGTCACGCTGAACTCCGGCCAGAGCGCCGTGCTGGCGCGCCACTCGGACTTGATCGTCGGCGCCGCGCTGAAACTCGGCTCCGGCTTCATGTCGGAGACGGCGTTCCAGTACAACCAGAACAACAACCAGCTCGTGAAGTCGAGCGTCGGTTTCGGTTTCAGCCCGGGCGAGCGCCGCGTGATCAACGTCGGCTACCGCTATACGCGTGCGAACACGACGCTCGACAACCAGCCGATCAACCAGTTCCTGGTGTCCGCGCAATGGCCGCTCACGCGACGCCTGTATGCGATCGGCCGCTTCAACTACGACCTGGCCGCCGACCGGATCGTCGACGGTCTGCTCGGCTTACAATACGACGCGGATTGCTGGGCGCTCGGGGTCGGTGTCCAGCGGTACGCAAACGGCGTGAACACATCGGGGCAGCAGAATTCGTCGACGCGAGTCATGATGCAGCTGACGTTGAAGGGGCTCTCGAGCGTCGACAATGGTCTCGTGGCCGCATTCCGCGCCGGGGTGCCGGGCTACACGCCGCTGCCGTCCACGCCGCCGCCGATGTCCCGCTTCAGCAACTACGAGTAACGCCGGCTTGTCTGCACCGGTCAGCACGATTTCAATGGAGTATCAGTGGCAATGAAGAAAACCCTTCGTTTCGCGGCAGTCGTGTCCAGCCTCGCCGCGTCCGCCGCGCTGCTCGCCGCCGCGCCGGCCGCGGCGCAGGCGCTCGGTTCGCAAGGTGCGCAGCTCGCCGACGAAGTCGTCGCGGTCGTCAACAACGACGTGATCACGGGCCGCGAACTCGACCAGCGCGTCGGCCTGATCTCGCGCCGGCTGCAGCAGCAGAACGCGCCCGTGCCGCCGGCCGACCAGCTGCGCGCGCAGGTGCTGAACCAGATGGTGCTCGAACGCATCCAGGTGCAGAAGGCCAAGGACGACGGGATCCGCATCGACGACGCGACCGTGCAGTCCACGTTGCAGCGCCTCGCGCAGGCGAACGGGATGACGCTCGAGCAGTACCGCGCGCGGATCGTGGCGCAAGGCGTGCCCTGGAGCGTGTTCACGAGCGATGCCCGCACCGAGCTGATGCTGTCGAAGCTGCGCGAGCGCGAGGTCGACGGCAAGATCACCGTGTCGGACGCCGAGGTCGCGAACTACATCGCGAGCCAGCGCGGGCCGAACGCATCGCAGCAGCAGGACCTGCGCTTCCAGCACATCTTCATCAAGGCACCGACCAACGCGCCGCAGGCCGACATCGAAGTCGCACAGAAGAAGGCTGAGGCGCTGCTGCAGCAGGCCACGTCGGGCGCCGATTTCGAGAAGCTCGCGAAGAACAATTCGGAAGCGAATGACGCGAAGAAGGGCGGCGACCTCGGCTTCAAGGCGCCGGGCGCGCTGCCGGCCGACGTCGTCGAAGCCGCATCGAAGCTGCGCCCGGGCCAGGTCAACCCGACGCTGATCCGCGTGCCGGACGGCTTCGAGATCGTGCGCCTCGTCGACCGCCGCCAGAGCCAGGGCGCGACCGCCGCGGCACCGAAGATCGTCCAGACGCACGTGCGCCACATCCTGTTGCGTGTCGGCGAAGGCAAGTCGGAAGGCCAGGCGCGCCAGCAGCTGCAGGACATCCGCCGCCAGGTCGAGGCGGGCGGCGATTTCGCGAAGTTCGCACGCACTTACTCGCAGGACGGTTCGGCGTCGCAGGGCGGCGATCTCGGCTGGATCAGCCCGGGCGAGACCGTGCCGGAATTCGAGCGCGCGATGAACAATCTGCAGGACGGCCAGATCAGCCAGCCGATTCGTACCGAATACGGCTACCACTTGATCCAGGTGATGGAGCGCCGCGAGGCGGAAGGCTCGGTGCAGCAGCAGATGGATATCGCGCGCCAGGCGATCGGCCAGCGCAAGGCCGAGCAGGCGTACGCCGACTGGCTGCGCGAACTGCGCGATTCGTCGTACGTGCAGTACAAGATCGGCGGCGTCGGACCGGCGAACTGAGCGAGCTTCACATGACGGCATCCGCGCTGCAGATCGCGATCACGACCGGCGAACCCGCGGGTGTCGGCCCGGAGCTGACCGTGCAGGCGTTGCAGGATGCCGCGCGGCGCTGGCCGGGCGCGCATTTCACCGTGCTCGGCGATGCCGCGCTGCTCGACGCGCGCGCGGCGGCGGTCAATGCCGACCGTGCGCTGCTTGCCGCCGGCGGTCCGGTGTCGGTCGAGCATCATCCGCTCGCCGTGCCCGCGCAGGCCGGCAAGCTCGATGCGGCCAACGGCCGCTACGTGCTCGCGCTGCTCGATGCCGCGATCGACGGCGCGATGGCGGGCCGGTTCGACGCGATCGTCACCGCGCCGCTGCAGAAGAGCACGATCAACGATGCCGGCGTGCCGTTCACCGGCCATACCGAATACCTTGCGGAACGCACGCACACGCCACGCGTCGTGATGATGCTGGCGGGCACGGGCGAGCGGCCGCTGCGCGTCGCGCTCGCGACCACGCACCTGCCGCTGAAGGACGTGTCGGCCGCGCTGACGATCGACGGGCTCGTCGAGACGCTGGCGATCGTCGATCGCGACCTGCGGCGCGACTTCGGCCTCGCGGCGCCGCGCATCCTTGTGACGGGGCTGAACCCGCACGCGGGCGAGAACGGCTATCTCGGGCGCGAGGAGATCGACGTGATCTCGCCGGCGCTCGCGCGCGCGCAAGCGCGGGGCATCGACGCGCGCGGCCCGTATCCGGCCGACACGCTGTTCCAGCCGCGCCATCTCGAGGATGCCGATTGCGTGCTCGCGATGTTCCACGATCAGGGCTTGCCCGTGCTGAAGTATGCGACCTTCGGCGAGGGCATCAACGTCACGCTCGGGCTGCCGATCATCCGCACGTCGGTCGATCACGGCACCGCGCTGGATCTGGCCGGCACGGGCCGCGCGGATCCGGGCAGCATGGTCGCCGCGCTCGATACGGCCGTCACGATGGCGCGCCATCGCCGCGCGGCCTGACGCGCACGGCCCCACGCCTCACTTCATTCGTCGTATTTTTCGTTTTTCTCAGTCGATGTCGAACAGCAGACAGCACCAAGGCCACTTCGCGCGCAAGCGCTTCGGGCAGAACTTCCTCGTCGATCACGGCGTGATCGACTCGATCGTCGCGACGATCGGTCCCACGCGCGGCCAGCGAATGGTCGAGATCGGCCCCGGCCTCGGTGCGCTGACCGAGCCCCTGATCGCGCGTCTCGCGACGCCCGAGTCGCCGCTGCATGCGGTCGAGCTCGACCGCGACCTGATCGGTCGTCTGCAGCAGCGCTTCGGTGCGCTGCTGGAGCTGCACGCGGGCGATGCGCTCGCGTTCGACTTCGGCTCGCTCGCGGCACCCGGCGACAAGCCGTCGCTGCGGATCGTCGGCAACCTGCCGTACAACATTTCCAGCCCGCTGCTGTTTCACCTGATGACGTTTGCCGGTGTGGTCATCGACCAGCATTTCATGCTGCAGAACGAGGTCGTCGAACGGATGGTCGCGGAGCCGGGCACGAAGGCGTTCTCGCGGCTGTCGGTGATGCTGCAGTACCGCTACGTGATGGAGAAGATGCTCGACGTGCCGCCGGAGTCGTTCCAGCCGCCGCCGAAGGTTGATTCGGCGATCGTCCGGATGATTCCGTACGAGCCGCACGAACTGCCGGACGTCGATCCCGTGCTGCTCGGCGAAGTGGTCACGGCTGCGTTCTCGCAGCGTCGGAAGATGCTGCGCAACACGCTCGGCGACTACCGCGAGACGATCGATTTCGACGGGCTCGGCTTCGACCTCGCGCGACGCGCGGAGGATGTGAGCGTGGCCGAATATGTTGGCGTCGCGCAGGCGCTTGCGAAGGTGCGCAAGGCCGCGGAGTAGCAGGATCACGCGGGCAACGCGCGTGGTGCCCGCCGGCTCGAGATTCATGAGGCTGCCCTGACGGGCGGCCTTTTTGTTTTTCCGTGCCGCTCTCGTCGAGGCCGGACCGCGCCCGGGCGGCGTTACGCGCGCCCGCGCGGCGGCGCGTTGACGAGCGCGATCCCGGTCAGCACCAGCGCGGCCGCGGACATGAAGCGCCAGCCGACCGACTCGCCGAGCAGCAGCACGCCGAACGCGACGCCGAACAATGGCGACAGGAACGTGAACACCGACAGCCGCGACGCGCTGTAGCGCGTCAGCAGCCAGAACCACGACAGATAGCTGACGAACGCGACGATCACCGACTGATACGCGAGGCTTGCGAGCGCGATCGGCGTGACCTGAGCGAACGACGTCTGGCCGAGCAGCGCGGCGAGCGCGATCAGCACGACGGCCGACACTGTGAGCTGGTAGAACAGCGTCTTGCTCGCGCTGGTCCGCGCGAGCGACGTCGAGCGCACGACGACCGTCGTGGCAGCCCACATCGCGCCGCCGAGGATGCCGAGCGCGTCACCGGCCAGCCCTGCCAGCACCGATGCGCCGGGCGCGCGCGGCTTGAGGAAGCCGTCCGCGAACGCGAGCGCGATGCCGGCGAACGCGAGGCCGACACCGGCCCACTGGACGCGCTGCAGCCGCTCGCCCGGCGCGAACAGGTGCAGGCCGAGCGCCGTGAAGCACGGTGCCGTGTAAAGAAAGATCGCCATGTGCGACGCGCTCGTCAGCGTCAGCCCCAGGAAAACGCAGACGAACTCGCCGGCGAACAGCGCACCGGCCGCGATGCCCGCGCCGAGCGTGCCGTCCGCGCGGAACAGCGGCGTGCCGCGCGAGCGGGCCCAGCCCCACAGCAGGAGCGCGGCGATCACCGAGCGCAGCCCGGCCTGGAACATCGGCGGGATCGCAGCGTTCGTGCTCTTGATCGCGACCTGCTGGAAGCCCCAGATCGCGCACAGCAGCAGCATTACACCGATGGCGCGCGTGTCGAGCGCGCGGCGCGCGTGTGTGCCGGCGAGCGCGGTCATCGGCGGACCTCGCCGATGCGGCGGGAAGGGGGCACGGGCATGGGCAGCGGCGGACGGATGTCGCGTCCGGCGCGCTCGATTCGGCGGTTTCGCACGGCAGGCTGTGTGGCTGAATGAGGGGGTGGTCGCGTTCAAGCGGCGGACGGCATGCCCGCTTTTGGTGCGAGGTGAGAGGATGTTACCCGATCGGTGGACTTGCCGGGGGCCGTCGGATCCGGTGATCACTGCCGCCGCACGGGCATCGGGCTCGCCGTCCGGAAGCCCGGTATCGGCCGAGGGCGGACGGGGCCGCCGGCGGCGGGATTCACCCGACTCCGGTAGAATTTCCGCTTCTGGAAAGTCCCCACAGGAGTACAACACATGCGTTTGCTGCATACGATGCTGCGAGTCGGCGATCTCGACCGCTCGATCAAGTTCTACACCGAATTGCTCGGCATGAAGCTGCTGCGTCGCGAGGATTATCCGGAAGGCAAGTTCACGCTCGCGTTCGTCGGCTATGAAGCCGAAAGCACGGGCACCGTGATCGAGCTGACCCATAACTGGGATACGCCGTCCTACGATCTCGGCAACGGCTTCGGCCACCTGGCGGTGGAAGTCGACGATGCGTACGCGGCCTGCGACAAGATCAAGGCGCAAGGCGGCAAGGTGACTCGCGAAGCGGGCCCGATGAAGCACGGCACGACCGTGATCGCATTCGTCGAGGATCCGGACGGCTACAAGATCGAGTTCATCCAGAAGAAGGCGCACTGAGCGCGGGATGAGCGGCGCGCGACGCACGATGGGCGTGGCGGGCAAGGAAAACGGGCGATGCGGAGGGATCCGCATCGCCCGTTCGTATTTTCGGTGCGGCCGATCGCGTTACAGCGACGGCAGCAGCTCGGGCGGGTGATGCTTGAGCGTGTGCCGCGCTTCGCGGAATTCCGGGAAGATCGATTCGACGGTGTGCCAGAAGGCCGGGCTGTGGTTCATTTCGCGCAGGTGCGACAGCTCGTGCGCGACGACGTAGTCGATGATCGACATCGGGAAGTGGATCAGCCGCCAGTTCAGCCGGATCTTGCCGTCGCTCGAGCAACTGCCCCAGCGCGTCGCGGCCGACGACAGCGCGTACATCGAATACGTGACGCCGAGCTTTTCCGCATAGACGACGAGGCGTTCGCCGAAGATTCGCTTCGCTTCGCCCTGCAGCCAGCCCTGCACGCGATCCTTGATCTGCTGCATGTCGGCTTGTGCGGGCAGCGGCAGCGACAGCCGCTGCGCATCGGCATCGAATGCGGCCGCACCGGCGCCGAGCGCGATCGTGATCGTCTTGCCGAGATACGGGAGTTGCGCGCCGTCGCGCCAGTCGATCTGCGGCAGCGCGCGCTGCTCGGTGCGGGTTTTCCACTCCGCGAGCTTCGCGAAGATCCAGCGCTGCTTCTCGGCGATGGCGGCTTCGATGTCGGCGAGCGTGACCCAGCGCGGCGCGGTGATCGACAGCCCGCTGCCGTCGATCGTGAAGCCGATCGTGCGGCGCGCGGAGCGTTTCAGCCGATATTCGAGCACACGGCTGTCGAGTGCGAACGTGCGGACGCGGGAGCGATCGGGCGCGGGGCCCGGATCGAGCGGCGCCGTGGGCACCGCGGGAGCCGCAGCCGCTTCAGGCGACGAGGGTGGTGCGGCGGGCGCCGACGGTGCCGGCGATGCCGCCGGCCCGTCGAAGAGCGGCAGGTCCATCTGGCGATGATCGAGGGCCACGACGGCAGGCCGTGGCCGCGGACGCTTTTTCATCAGTTCGCTTCGTTTCGTCGTTCGCAACGGCTGCAATCCGGGTGATTCAGACGCGCGCGGCATCGCGCGCGCCGGCACTGCCCGACTGGCGATAGGCTTCGGGATCGATGCGGCGCATTTCCGCTTCGATCCATGCTTCCACCTGCGAGTTCAATACGTCGGGCGTCTTGCCGTCGACGGGAATCGGCTTGCCGATCGACACGGTGACGACGCCCGGGAATTTCGTGAACGAATTGCGCGGCCACACGCGACCTGCATTGTGCGCGATCGGCACGACCGGCGTGCCGGTTTCGATCGCGAAGCGCGCGCCGCCCGTCTTGTACTTGCCCTGCTTGCCGACCGGCGTGCGCGTGCCTTCCGGAAACATGATCATCCAGGCGCCTTCCGACAGGCGCTTCTTGCCCTGGCGGATCACCGACGTGAACGCGTTCTTGCCTTCCTTGCGGTTGATGTTGACCATGTGCAGCAGCCCGAGCGCCCAGCCGAAGAACGGCACGTACAGCAGTTCGCGCTTGAACACATAGCAGAGCGGCTTCGGCATCAGCGCCGGAAACGCGAGCGTCTCCCACGCGGACTGGTGCTTCGACAGCAGCACGGCCGGGCCGTCCGGCAGGTTTTCCATCCCTTCGATCCGGTAGCGGATGCCGTTCAGCCAGCGCACGACCCACAGCGTCGATTTGCACCAGCCGGCCGCCATCCAGTAGCGTGCGTCGGGACGCATGAACGGGAACGCGATGAAGCACGCGGTGGCGTAAGGCACCGTGTACACGATGAAGTAGATCAGCAGCAGCAGGGAGCGGACGAAGCGCATCGGCGTGGGTCTGACAGTAGGGAGGATGCGCGCGGCAGCCGCATCACTCGTGTTCGTGTGAAAGGAAGTCGAGCGCGAATGCGCGCAGGTCGTCGTGGACCTTCGTGCCGTCCGGCAGATTCCCCGCGGCGAGCGTCTTCTTGCCCTTGCCGGTCAGCACGAGGTGCGGCTTGAAGCCGACCGCGACGCCGGCCTGCAGGTCGCGCAGGGAATCGCCGACGGTCGGCGTGTGACCGGGGTCGACCTCGAAGCGCTCCGCGATCATCTGCATCATGCCGGGCTTTGGCTTGCGGCAGTCGCAGTGGTCTTCCGACACGTGCGGGCAGAAGAACACCGCGTCGATGCGCGCGCCGACGGCGGCCGCCGCGCGATGCATCTTCAGGTGCATCGCGTTGAGCGCGGCCATGTCGAACAGCCCGCGGCCGATGCCGGACTGGTTGGTCGCGACGACCACGCGATAGCCTGCGTGGTTGAGTCGTGCGATCGCCTCGAGGCTGCCGGGCAGCGCGATCCACTCGTCGGGCGTCTTGATGAACGCGTCCGAATCGACGTTGATCACGCCGTCCCGGTCGAGGACGACGAGCTTGCGGTTGGGGCTGGTCGGCATCGTTCGGCCCTTATGCGGCGAGCTTCGAGATGTCGGCGACGCAGTTCATCTGCTGATGCAGCGCGGACAGCAGCGCGAGACGGTTCGCGCGCAGCGCGGGATCCTCGGCGTTGACCATCACGTCGTTGAAGAACGTGTCGACCGGCGCGCGCAGTGCCGCGAGCGCCGACAGCGCGCCCGTGTATTCACGCGCCTCGAGCTGCGACTGCACGCGCGGCGTCACGGCCGCGAGCTGTTCGTGCAGCGCCTTTTCGGCGGCCTCGACGAGCAGCGTCGGCTGCACCGCACCGTTCGCGCCGCCTTCCGACTTCTTCAGGATGTTCGAGATCCGCTTGTTCGCGGCCGCGAGCGCTTCGGCTTCCGCGAGGCGCGTGAATTCGCGCACCGCGTCGAGGCGCGCGACGAGATCGTCGACGCGCGTCGGGTTCAGGCTCAGCACCGCGTCGACTTCGCCTGCCGAGTAGCCGCGTTCGCGCAGCAGGCCGCGCAGGCGGTCCATGAAGAACGCGAAGATCGCATCGGTCGATTCGGCGACGCCCGGCACGCCTTCGAAGCGTGCGTGCGCCGTGCGCAGCAGCGAGACGAGATCGAGCGGCAGTTGCTTCTCGACCAGCAGGCGCAGCACGCCGAGCGCGTGACGGCGCAGCGCGAACGGATCCTTCTCGCCGGTCGGCGCGAGGCCGATGCCCCAGATGCCGACGATCGTCTCGAGCTTGTCGGCCAGCGCGACGGCGGTGGACACCGGCGTGGTCGGCAGCGCGTCGCCGGAGAAGCGCGGCTGGTAGTGCTCGGCGCAGGCGAGCGCGACGTCGTCGGCTTCGCCGTCGTGGCGCGCGTAGTACGTGCCCATCGTGCCCTGCAGTTCCGGGAACTCGCCGACCATGTCGGTCAGCAGGTCGGCCTTCGCGAGGCGCGCGGCGCGCTTCGCGTGCGTGGCGTCGGCACCGATCGCGGGCGCGATCTCGCCGGCCAGCACTTCGAGGCGCTCGACGCGCGCGAGCGCCGAACCGAGCTTGTTGTGATAGACGACGTTCGCGAGCAGCGGCACGCGCTCGGCGAGCGGCTTCTTCTTGTCCTGCTCGAAGAAGAATTTCGCGTCGGCGAGGCGCGGGCGCACGACGCGCTCGTTGCCTTCGACGATCTCGCCCGGCGTGTTCGTCTCGATGTTCGACACGATCAGGAAGCGCGAGCGCAGCTTGCCGGCGATGTCGGTCAGCGCGAAATACTTCTGGTTCGTCTGCATCGTGAGGATCAGGCATTCCTGCGGAACCTGCAGGAATTCGTCCTCGAAGCGGCATGGGTAGACGACCGGCCATTCGACCAGCGACGTCACTTCGTCGAGCAGCGATTCGGGCATCACGACGGTGTCGCCGTTCGCGTGCTCGTTCAGCTGCGTGCGGATCGTTTCGCGGCGATCGGCGAAGTGCGCGATCACGCGGCCCTTGTCGCGCAGCGTGTCGGCGTAGGCGCGCGCATGCTGGATCGCGACGAGGCCGTCGGACAGGAAGCGGTGGCCGAGCGTGGTGTCGCCGGCGTCGACGCCGAACGCGGTGACGGGCACGATGCGATCGTCGTGCAGCACGGTCAGGCGGTGCACCGGGCGTACGAACTTCACGTCGGAGCCGTCCGGGCGCTGATAGGTCATGACCTTCGGGATCGGCAGCTTCTCGAGCGTTTCGTCGAGCGCGGCCTGCAGCCCGTCGGCGAGCGTCGCGCCGGCGGCCGAGTAGTTGACGAAGAATGCTTCGGCCTTGCCGTCCTGCGCGCGCTCGAGATCGGCGATCGACAGGTTCGGATGGCCGAGCGCCGCGAGCTTCTTCGCGAGCGGGGCGGTCGGCTTGCCTTCGGCGTCCAGCGCGACCGCCACGGGCAGGACCTTTTCGCGGACCTGCTTTTCAGGCGCGACGGCGCGCACGTTCTGCACGACGACCGCGAGGCGGCGCGGCGTGGCGTAGCGTTCGAATACGAGTTCGCCTTCGACGAGGTCGCGCGCCGCGAGGCGTTGCGCGAGACCTTCGGCGAATGCGTCACCGAGGCGCGCGAGGGCCTTCGGCGGCAGCTCTTCGGTCAGCAATTCGACGAGCAGGGGGGCGGGATGATTGTGCGTCATGTCTGGAATAAATCTCGTCTCGTCAGTCCTGATCGATCTTGCGTTCGACCTTGAGCGGCGGCGCCCATGCCGGCTGGGCGGCGTCCTGGGCGTCGGTGGTGAGGCCCGGCACGCCCGGCGGGTTGCCGAGCATCGGGAAGCCGAGCTTCTCGCGCGAGTCGTAGTAAGCCTGCGCGACGAGACGCGACAGCGCGCGGATGCGGCCGATGTACGCCGCGCGCTCGGTGACTGAGATCGCGCCGCGCGCATCGAGCAGGTTGAACGTGTGGCCGGCCTTCAGCACGAGTTCGTACGCGGGCAGCGCGAGCTGCGCGTCGATCATCTTCTTCGCTTCCGCTTCGTAGCTGTTGAAGAACGTGAACAGCAGGTCGACGTTCGCGTGCTCGAAGTTGTAGGTCGACTGCTCGACCTCGTTCTGGTGGTAGACGTCGCCGTACGACAGGCGGCGCAGCTCGGGGCCGTTCGGGCCGTGCTCTTCCCACTCGGTCCACACGAGGTCGTACACGTTCTCGACCTTTTGCAGGTACATCGCGAGGCGCTCGAGGCCGTACGTGATTTCGCCGAGCACCGGCTTGCAGTCGAGGCCGCCGACCTGCTGGAAATACGTGAACTGCGTGACTTCCATCCCGTTCAGCCACACTTCCCAGCCGAGGCCCCACGCGCCGAGCGTCGGGTTTTCCCAGTCGTCCTCGACGAAGCGCACGTCGTTCTGCTGCAGGTCGAAGCCGAGCGCTTCCAGCGAGCCGAGGTACAGGTCGAGGATGTTTTCCGGCGCCGGCTTGAGCACGACCTGGTACTGGTAGTAATGCTGCAGGCGGTTCGGGTTCTCGCCATAGCGGCCGTCCTTCGGGCGGCGCGACGGCTGCACGTAAGCGGCGCGCCACGGCTCGGGGCCGACCGCGCGCAGGAACGTGTGAACGTGCGACGTGCCCGCGCCGACTTCCATGTCGATGGGCTGGAGCAGGGCGCAACCCTGCTTGTCCCAGTAGGACTGCAGCGTCAGGATGATTTGCTGAAACGTAAGCATGAAGAGCCTTCGTGGCGCTGGCGCTCCGTTGCGGGCGGCGCTCCGGGCGGGGCCCGGAGGGTCGGCTCGCGCGGCGGCGCGGCTTGTTAGTGTGCTGAAACGTGCAATTTTACCGGATCGGCGGGCGGATGCGGCTGGAACGCGGACGAAGGTGCCGCCGGCGGTGTTCCGGCGAGCCGTGCGCAGCCTGTGCGCGGCTCGCCCGTATGCGCGGTGCGCGCGCGCGTGCGGCGTCGCGATGCGCTTGTTGCACCGCGTGCCGCGCCGCTTTGCGCGGGCGTTAAGATGCGCGTATCGCGGTGCGTGCGACGCCTGTCGCGCGACCGATTTTCCACTCCGGACCGCATGGACGATTCGAACGATCTCCTCATTCCACTGATGCCGCCGCTGCTCGCGCTGCTCGGGCAGGCCGCCGACGCGCAAGCGCGCGGCGAGCACGACGCATACGCACGCTGGCTCGCCGCCGCCGGCCATCTGCACGCAGTCGACATGGCAGCGCTCTCGCTGCTCACAGTGACGCTCGTGGCGCGGCAGCGCACGGCCGACGCGCTCGCGCTGGCCGAGTGCGCGGCGCGCATTCATCCGGACGCCGGTGGCCATTTCAATCATGGCTACGCATTGCAGATGCTCGGTCGTCACGCGGATGCCGTCGCGCCTTACCGCGCCGCCTATGTGCTCGATCCACGCTGGCCGTCGCTGCGCAACAACCTGGCGATCGCGCTGCGGCTGTCGGGCGGCGACCGCCGCGAGGAAATCGCGCTGCTCGACGCGGCCGTGGAAGCCGACCCGCACGACGTGCAGGCGTGGATCAACCTGATCGTCGCGCGGCTTGCGACGCTCGACCTCGATGGCGCGCTCGCCTGTGCGGCACGGCTTGCGGAGATCGCGCCCGACAATGCGCTCGCGTCGAACAACATCGCGATGGCGATGAAGGAGGCGCAGCGCTGGGACGACGCCGAGCGCTACGCGGCGCGCGCGTGCGAGCTGGCGCCCGACGACGCGTCGTTCCGTTTCAACCTCGCGATCATCCAGCTCGTGCGCGGTAATTACGCGGCGGGCTGGCGCGGCCACGAAGCACGCTGGGACGGCGCCGGCGAGCTGCGCGGCCAGCGGCCGGTGCTGCCCGGCCCGCGCTGGCAGGGCGAGCCGCTCGCGGGCAAGACGCTGCTCGTCTGGGGCGAGCAGGGGCTCGGCGACGTGCTGCAGTTCGCGCGCTTCGTCGCGCCGCTCGCCGAGCGCGTGCACCGCGAGGGCGGCCGGCTCGCGTGGAACACGTTTCCGCAGGTGGGCACGCTGATGCGGCGCAGTCTCGGCGCACATGCGGACGCGTTCAGCGCGGGCGGCGGCGTCGACGCGCTGCCTGCCTTCGACTATGAAGTGCCGCTCATCGGCCTGCCGCTGATGCTCGGGATGGAGACGTCGACGCTCGGCGCATCGGTGCCGTACCTGCATGCCGATCCGCACGCGCGCGACGCATGGCGGGCGCGGCTCGCGGGCGACGGCCGGCTGAAAGTCGGGCTCGTGTGGACGGGCAGCGCGGGGCACCAGCGCAATCCGTTCCGGCGCGTCGGGCTCGAGCGCTATGCCGATGCGTTTCGCGGCATCGACGGCGTTGCGTTCCACTCGCTGCAGCCGGGTGCGGAAGCGGATGTCGCCGCGGCGCGCGCAGCCGGTTTCGCGATCGAGGACTTTACCGCCGAACTGAAGAGTTTCGATGATACGGCCGCCTTCATCGGCGCGCTGGATCTGGTGATCACGGTGTGCACGTCAGTCGCGCACCTGTCGGGCGCGCTCGGCGCGCGCACCTGGGTGTTGCTCGACGTGAATCCGCACTGGCCGTGGCTGCTCGAGCGCACCGACAGCCCGTGGTATCCGACCGCGACGCTGTACCGGCAGCCGACGTTCGGCGCATGGGCGCCGGTGATGGAGACACTCGGGCGGGATCTCCGCGCCCTGGCCGCGGACGCGAAGCGCAGGGGCTGAGCGGCCGCCGCACCGCGTGCGACGGCCGCCCGATGCGTCAGGCGTTCCGGTCGTCGCCGGCCTTCGCGCCGTTGCGGCGGCGCAGGCCCGGCCCGAACGTGAAGCCGAACGCGAGCAGCACCAGCGACACAGCGAGCACGATGTTGTTGCCGCTCGTCACGTAAGGCGTGAAGCCGCTCGTGCCTTCGATGCGCACGTCGAGCGAGCCGATCGTGAACGGCTTGAGCTGGCCGAGCACGCGGCCGTGCGCGTCGATCGCGGCCGTCATCCCCGTGTTGGTCGAGCGCAGCATCGGCCGGCCCGTTTCGAGCGCGCGCATCCGAGCAATCTGCAGATGCTGGTCGAGCGCGATCGTGTCGCCGAACCACGCGAGGTTCGTCACGTTGACGAGCACACCGGGCGGCTGCGGGTTGTCGCGGATCGTCGCGGCGATTTCCTCGCCGAACAAGTCCTCGTAGCAGATGTCGGCCATCACCGGCTGGTTGTGCACGAGGAACGGCTTCTGCACCGGCGCGCCGCGCGCGAAGTCGCCGAGCGGCATCTTCATCAGGTCGACGAACCACCGGAAGCCCCACGGGATGAATTCGCCGAAGGGCACGAGATGGTGCTTGTCGTAGTGATAGATGTCGCGCGAATGCGGCGTCACGCCGTACAGGCTGTTCGTGTAGTCGACGTAATGACCGTCCGGCGTCACCGACGCGCCGACCGCGCCGAACAGCACGGCCGAGCCCGTCGTGTCGCTGAACTTGCGGATCGCGACGGCGAACGGCTCGGGCAGCTCCTGGATCATCACCGCGATCGCGGTCTCCGGCGTGACGATCAGGTCGGCGGGCTTCTCGACGATCATCTGCGTGTACATCTTGATCGCCGCGTCGATGCCTTCCTGCTCGAACTTGATGTCCTGTTTCACGTTGCCCTGCAGCAGCCGCACCGTGAGCGGCGCGTTGGCGGGCACGGTCCACGTCGCCTGCGACAGCCCGAGGCCGGCCGCGACGAGCGCGACGGCGATGCCGACCGGCGCGACGACGCGCACGCGCGCGTTGCCGGCACCGCCGGATTCCGATTCGAATTCGGGCGACCGGCGGCCGGCGACGAGCGCCTGCACGACCAGCGCGGCGAACAGCGCGAGCACCCAGGCGACCCCGTACACGCCGACGACCGGCGCGAAGCCCGCGAACGGGCCGTCGACCTGCGGATAGCCGCTCGCGAGCCACGGAAAGCCGGTAAACACGGTGCCGCGTAGCCATTCGCCGAGCGCCCATGCGCTCGCGAAGGCGAACGCGCCGTGCCAGCTCGGCGAGAACGGCCGCGGATCGGGTGCGCGGCGATGCCACGCATGGCCGGCGCAGAACGACCAGAGCCCCGCCGAGAACGCCGGGTACAGCGACAGGTAGAGCGAGAACAGCACCAGCGCGCCGCCCGCGAGCGGCGCGGCCATCTCGCCGTACACGTGCATGCTGATGTACAGCCACCAGATGCCGCTGATGAAGTTGCCGAAGCCGAACGCGCCGCCGGTGAGCGCGGCGCCGCGCCAGCTCGACGTGCGCGTCAGCTGCGCGAAAAACCAGACGAATACGGCGAGCTGCAGCCAGCCGCCGTGCGGGGTCGGTGCGAAGCTGAGCGTATTGGCCGCGCCGGCGAGCAGTGCGGCCGGATAGTGCCAGCGCGGCAGCGTGCGGCCGGGGGCCGGCGCGAAAAGGCCGCCAGCCGGGCGGGACGGGATCGGATCGTCCATGTGAAGCGAAAGAGGGCGAGCGGTTGAAGGAGACGCGGCCGGCGCGAGACGGTCAGTCCTCGTGCGAGGTTTCGGCGCGGCGGCTCGCGAGCGGGTTGCGGCGCACCAGCAGCACGTGGACCTGGCGCGCATCGCCGCGCTGGATCTCGAACACGAGGTTGCCGAGTTGCAGCTTCTCGCCGCGGTGCGGCACGCGGCCGAAGTGATGGGTGATCAGCCCGCCGATCGTGTCGACCTCGTCGTCGGGGAAGTCGGTGCCGAACGTCTCGTTGAACTGCTGGATCTCGGTGAGCGCGCGCACGCGGTAGCGGCCGTCCGGCCCAGAGATGATGTTGCCGGCTTCCTCGTCGAAGTCGTATTCGTCCTCGATGTCGCCGACGATCTGTTCGAGCACGTCCTCGATCGTGATGAGGCCAGCGACGCCGCCGTATTCGTCGACGACGATCGCGAGATGGTTGCGGTTCACTCGGAAGTCGTGCAGCAGCACGTTCAGGCGCTTCGATTCGGGAATGAACACGGCGGGGCGCAGCATCCCGCGCACGTCGAATTCATCTTCGGCATAGAAGCGCAGCAGGTCCTTCGCGAGCAGCACGCCGATCACGTTGTCGCGGTTCTCCTCGAACACGGGGTAGCGCGAGTGCGCCTTCTCGAGGACGAACGGGATGAAGTCTTCGGGCTTGTCGGCGATATTGATCGCGTCCATCTGCGCGCGCGGCACCATGATGTCGCGGGCGCACAGGTCGGACACCTGGAACACGCCTTCGATCATCGACAGCGAATCGGCGTCGATCAGGTTGCGTTCGTGGGCGTCCTGGAGAATTTCCAGCAACTCGGTCCGGGATTCCGGCTCGGGCGAGATGAAGTCGGTCAGGCGCTCGAGCAGCGAGCGCTTTTCTTGCGGTTTGTCGGTGAGCTTACGACTGGGATACGAATCGTTCATGGTGGTGCGCCCGGGTCATGCCGGAGCGCGCGGTCACGGAGTAGGCAAGGATACACCAAGGACATGGCGCGGCCGTGTCGCCCCGGCCGTCCGGCCAAGGGCATGCGGCGCGCGCGAGCCCCGCTCGGGAACAGCCGCGCCGGGCGCGGCGCCGTCCTTCGTCTCCATCCTATCTCAGAAAGGGGCGGCGGGGCAGCGATGGCAAAAAAGCGGGCGGCCGACCTGTCGGTGTCGGCGGCATTTCGTCGCGAGCGCGACAAGCCGAGCCGACGTTCGGGCCCTCAGAAGCGCATGCCGGCAGAGCAGCCGCCGGCAGCCGCGCCGTTGGTCGCGGCGCCGCCGCAGCCGAGGATGCCGCAGCCGGACAGCGCGACGCTCGCAGCGACGAGCAGCGCGGCCAGCGTCATGCGCGATTTGCGTGCCGGTTTCATGGGCGTCGTGCCGCCTTCGCGTGCACGGGCGGTGCGGCCGGCCCTGTCGAGCGTCACCGGCATCGCGCGAGCAGCCCTTCCAGCGCGCGATCGGGGATGCCGCTCGCACGCAGCGCGTCCACGGTGCGGCTCACGTAGTCGAGCGTCGTGCCGTAGCGGCCGGCCGCGCAGCTGAACACTTCCTTGACGACGGGGTCGGTAAGCTTGCCGGTGTAAGTGGGCACGTCGCGGCGCATCACGAATGCGAGTGCGCGCACGCGTTCGCCGGTTTCGAGCGAGCACGGCAGCCACGCGGGCCGGTACGACCCCATCGGCATTTCGCGTTTCCACAACGTCTCGAGATGCGGCTGCGCCGTCGGGCCCGCGAGCCGGAATGCGATGCCCGAGCACGAGCCGCCGCGATCGAGCGCGAGCACGAGGCCCGGACGTTCGGGCGTGCCGCGGTTCACGCGCGACCACAGGTAGAGCCCACGATGATAGCCGTGCACCTTGCCGCGCACGGCGGAGACGGTCGGCAGCCCGGGGTTCCAGATCAGCGAGCCATAGCCGAACAGCCAGAGATCCTGCCGGCCATCCCAGTCGCGCATCGTGTGCGCGAGCGACGCGGCGAGCTCATCTTCCGTCAGCAGCCGCCCCTCGCCGATCGACGGCGGGTAGGCAGGCGACATCATCGCGGCGTGGTGCATGGTGCGGACGGCTTTACTGGTACGGGTTCGGAAAGCCCAGTTTCGCGAGGATGTCGACTTCGAGCGCTTCCATTTCGGCGGCGTCCTCGTCGCTCGTTTCGTGATCGTAGCCCTGCGCGTGCAGCGCGCCATGCACCAGCAGGTGCGCGTAGTGGGCGGCGAGCGGCTTGCCCTGGTCGTGTGCTTCCTTCTCGACGACCGGGCAGCACAGCACGAGGTCGCCGATCACGGTGCCGTCGGGCGCCGGGTCGTACGCGAAGGTCAGCACGTTGGTCGGGTAGTCCTTGTGGCGGTAGCCGGCGTTCAGCGTGCGGCCCTCTTCCTCGCCGACGAAGCGCACGGTGAGCTGCGCGCTCGCGAACAGCGCCGGCTCGATCCATTCGGCGATCAGCTTGCGCTTGGGAAGCGTCTTGCGGATGTCGCCGGTGATTTCGTCACCGTACTGCACGGACAGGTCGAGCTCCAGCTCGCGCACCTCGTTCGCCATTTCCGCGATTTCCTCGTCGCGCGGCGCGGGTTCGGCACCCACGTGCAGCGTGACGCTGTCGTAGTGCTCGGGCTGCAGCGCAAGCTTCGCGCGCATCGCAGGATCGTGGTGCTGCGCAACGATCGCAACGGCCGCCTCGCCCGAACTGCCCGACAGGTCGAACATCAGGCTGCGGCCGTCGGGGAAGTCGATTCGAAGCCCTTGCGCGCTGACGGTCCGGGCCTTGCCCTTCGCATCGAACAGCGAGAGACGGGGGAAATCGGGCGCGGCGGACTGGTCGCGCCCGGACTTGCGGGAACGGGAAGATTTCATGACGGGTGCGGCGATTGGAACGCGTTGAGGATACACCAAACGGCCGATCGCTCCCGAATTCGAAACGGCCGCGCGCGGGTGAAAAAAAGCCCGGCGCGCCGTCGGGCGGGCCGGGCCGGCAGGCCGGGGCAGCGCGTGGGCACCGCCGGTCAGCCGTCCTGATGCTGCGCGTGGAACTCGTCGTACGCCTCGACGATGCGCGCGACGAGCGGATGGCGCACGACGTCCGCGCTCGTGAAGCGCGTGAGCGCGATGCCGCGCACGCCGCCGAGCACCTGCTGCGCCTCGACGAGGCCGCTCTTGTGCCCGCGCGGCAGGTCGACCTGGCTCGTGTCGCCGGTGACGACGGCCTTCGAGCCGAAGCCGATCCGCGTGAGGAACATCTTCATCTGCTCGGGCGTCGTGTTCTGCGCCTCGTCGAGGATGATGAACGCGTGGTTCAGCGTGCGGCCGCGCATATAGGCGAGCGGCGCGATCTCGATCATCTGGCGCTCGAACATCTTCGCGGTCTTGTCGAAGCCGAGCAGGTCGTACAGCGCGTCGTACAACGGCCGCAGGTACGGGTCGACCTTCTGCGCGAGATCGCCCGGCAGGAAGCCAAGCCGCTCGCCGGCCTCGACGGCCGGGCGCGTCAGCACGATCCGCTTGACCTGGTCGCGCTCCAGTGCGTCGACCGCGCATGCGACCGCGAGGTAGGTCTTGCCGGTGCCGGCCGGCCCGATGCCGAACGTCACGTCGTGCGACAGGATCTGCTTCAGGTATTCGCGCTGCGCGGGCGTGCGACCGCGCAGGTCGGCGCGCCGCGTATAGAGCTTCGGCGCGGGCTCTTCGTCCGGCGTGTCCGCGTCGAGCTGCACGACGGGCTCGTCGAACGGATGGTCGGGGTCGCCGCGAAAGCGCACGTCGATCGTGTCCTGGCGGCCGTTGCCGGACGTGTGGCGCACTTCGACCAGCGCGAGCTGGATATCGTCGACCGACAGCGGATCGCGCGCGCGGTTGTAGAAGTTCTCGAGCGCCGCGAGCGCGAGCTTCGCGCCGCGCCCGCGGATCGTGATCCGGTGGCCGCGCCGCGCGAGCGTGACGTCGAGCGCCTGTTCGATCTGCCGCAGGTTCTCGTCGAGCGGGCCGCAGAGGTTGGCGAGGCGCGCGTTGTCGTCGCGCGGCGCGGTGAATTCCAGTGCTTGGACGGTCTTCAAAGTAGCGTCGGGCTCCTGTTGAACGTCAGTCGGTCAGGTCAGTGGGTGGCCGCGCTCGCGTCGTCGCTCACGAGCAGGAGCTCGCCGCGCAGCGAGTGCGGGTACGCATGGTTGATCTTCACGTCGATCATCTGGCCGATCAGGCGCGGGTGCGACGCGAGCGGCGCCGGGAAGTTCACGACCCGGTTGTTCTCGGTGCGGCCCGACAGTTCGTTCGGGTCCTTGCGCGACGGGCCCTCGACGAGGATCCGCTCGACCTTCCCGACCATCGACTGGCTGATGCGCGCGACGTTTTCCTCGATGGTCGCCTGCAGATGTTGCAGGCGTTTGAGCTTGACCTCGCGCGGCGTGTCGTCGTGCAGGTTCGCGGCCGGCGTGCCGGGGCGCGGGCTGTAGATGAACGAGAAGCTGGTGTCGTAGCTCATCTCGTGCACGAGCGCCATCATCTTGTCGAAATCTTCCTCGGTCTCGCCGGGGAAGCCGACGATCATGTCGGTCGACAGCGACAGGTCCGGGCGGATCGCGCGCAGCTTGCGGATCACCGACTTGTATTCGAGCACGGTGTAGCCGCGCTTCATCGCCATCAGGATGCGGTCGGAGCCGTGCTGGACCGGCAGGTGCAGGTGGCTCACGAGCTTCGGCACCTTCGCATAGGTGTCGATCAGGCGCTGCGTGAATTCCTTCGGATGCGACGTCGTGTAGCGGATTCGCTCGATGCCGGGGATGTCGGCGACGTATTCGATCAGCGTCGCGAAATCGGCGATCTCGGTCGAACCGGCCGTCAGCGCGCCGCGATACGCGTTCACGTTCTGGCCGAGCAGCGTGACTTCGCGCACGCCCTGGTCGGCGAGGCCGGCCACTTCGGTCAGCACGTCGTCGAGCGGACGCGACACTTCGTCGCCGCGCGTGTACGGCACGACGCAGTAGCTGCAGTACTTCGAGCAGCCTTCCATGATCGACACGAACGCGCTCGGCCCCTCGACGCGCGCGGGCGGCAGGTGGTCGAACTTCTCGATCTCGGGGAACGTGATGTCGACCTGCGCGCGGCCGCTTTGGCGGCGCGCGTCGATCATCTGCGGCAGGCGGTGCAACGTCTGCGGGCCGAACACGAGGTCGACGTACGGCGCGCGCGACACGATCGACGCGCCTTCCTGGCTGGCGACGCAGCCGCCGACGCCGATCAGCAGGCCCGGCTTCGCTTCCTTCAGCTCGCGCACGCGGCCGAGGTCGGAGAACACCTTTTCCTGCGCCTTCTCACGCACCGAGCACGTGTTGAACAGGATGATGTCCGCGTCTTCCGGGGTATCGGTCTTTTCGAGGCCTTCGGCCGCATTGAGCACGTCCACCATCTTGTCCGAGTCGTACTCGTTCATCTGGCAGCCGAAGGTCTTTACGTAAACTTTCTTGGTCATGGGGATTCGCCGTTCGCAGTGGTTGACCTGGGGGCGTCGTCAAGGGTGAATCGGGACGGCTGCTGCCGGTGCAGCGTGGCGGACCGGGGCGCGCGGTGCGCGTCGAGCGAGCATGTCGCGAATACTCGCGCATGCATGAAGAGCCGTCGGGAAAGCTTTCCATTATAGCTTTACGCGCTGCTCCGGGCGGGCGGCAGGTTGCTGCCGCGCGACGCCTTTCATTGAACTCCGACCCCGATATGGCGGCGCGGCAACCTTCAGCGGCACGCGTTCAGCAGGTCGTCGAGCGCCGCTTCCTCGCGCGCGAAGCGTTCGGCGAGGAAGTCGAGCAGCACGCGCACGCGCGGCGCCATGTAGCGCTTGCCGTGATAGAGCGCGTGCAGCGGCGCGTCCTGGTGTCGCCAGTCGGGCAGTAGCACGCGCAGCCGGCCGGCGCGCACGTCGTCGGCGATGTCCCAGAGCGACTTCAGCGCGATGCCGTGGCCGCGCAGCGTCCATTCGCGGGTGAGGCCGCCGTCGTTGGTCTCGAAAGCCGTCGACACCGGCACCGTGTGGGTCTGTACCTCGTCGCCGCGCGTGAAGCGCCACGTGTTCATCGGGCCCGACGCGATCGTGATCACGTTGCAAGGAAAGCGGGCCAGATCGTGCGGATCGGCCGGCACGCCGTGGCGCTCGACGAACGACGGCGCCGCGCACAGCACGCGCCGGTTCGCGGCGAGCCGGCGTGCGATCAGCGCGCCGTCGGGCGGGGCGGCGAAGCGGATCGCGAGGTCGATTTCGTCCTGCCACAGGTTCGACGACGAATCGGACGCCGTCAGCGAGAACGTGACGCCCGGATGCAGCGTGGTGAATTCGTCGAGCCAGTCGAGCAGCTGATTGCGGCCGAAATCGGACGTCGACGACAGCCGCACCTTGCCGGCCACCACGTTGCGGCCTTCCTGCAGTAGCGCGTGCGCGTCGTCGAGCGCCTGCAGCGCCTGCCGGCAGCAGTTCAGGTAGAGCCGGCCTTCGTCGGTGAGGCGCAGCTGCCGCGTCGAGCGCTCGAACAGCCGCGTCGCGACCTTCGCCTCGAGCTTCGCGAGGCGCGCGCTCGCGGCGGCCGGCGTGAGGTTCAGCTTGCGCCCTGCCGCGGACAGGCTGCCCAGTTCCGCCGCCTCGACAAACAGCCGGATGTCGCCCAGTCGATCCATTGGATTTTCCACAATCTTTTGAAAATGGTTCAAATGCCGCGCCAATTATCAAAGATAGGCGTATTCGGGACAATGCGCGCACATCCCGCTTTTTGTGCGGTGCGGTACCGACCGGATGCCGCGTCCGCCGCCTTTTCGGAGAACGTCATGCCCATACCGTTACTGGCGCTCGCGATCAGCGCCTTCGCCATCGGCACCACCGAATTCATCATCATGGGACTCCTGCCCGAAGTCGCGCACGACCTCGCCGTGTCGCTGCCGTCGGCCGGCCTGCTGGTCACGGGCTACGCGCTCGGCGTCGCGGTCGGCGCGCCGCTGCTCGCGGTGCTGACGAGCCGCATGCCGCGCAAGGCCGCGCTGCAGCTGCTGATGGCGATCTTCATCGTCGGCAACGTGTTGTGCGCGACCGCGTCCGGCTACGCGATGCTGATGGTCGCGCGCGTCGTCACGTCGTTCGCGCACGGCTCGTTCTTCGGGATCGGCGCGGTGGTGGCCGCGTCGCTCGTGCCGGCCGACAAGCGCGCGAGCGCGATCGCGCTGATGTTCACGGGCCTCACGCTGTCGAACGTGCTCGGCGTGCCGTTCGGCACGTTCGTCGGCCAGCTGCTCGGCTGGCGCGCGTCGTTCTGGATCGTCGCCGCGCTCGGTGTGCTGTCGCTCGGCGGCGTCGCCCTGCTGGTGCCGAACCGCCACGACAGCGGGCCCGTCGGCCTCGGCCACGAAGTGCGGGTGCTGAAGGAGCCGCAGGTGTGGCTCGCGCTCCTGATGACCGTGCTCGGCTTCGGCGGCGTGTTCGTCGTGTTCACGTACATCGCGCCGATCCTCGAAACCGTCACCGGTTATTCGCCGCGTGCGGTCGCGTTGATCCTCGTGCTGTTCGGCGCGGGGCTGACGGTCGGCAACATGCTCGGCGGCAGGCTCGCCGACCGCGCGCTGATGCCGTCGCTGATCGCGATCCTGGTAGCGCTGATGGCCGTGATGGCCGTATTCGCGAAGACGAGCCACCTGCCGGTCGCGGCCGCGGTGACCGTATTCGTCTGGGGGATCGCCGCGTTCGCGACGGTGCCGCCGCTGCAGGCCCGCGTAGTCGAAAAGGCCGCGAGCGCGCCGCATCTCGCGTCGACGCTGAACATCGGCGCGTTCAACGTCGGCAACGCGGGCGGCGCGTGGCTCGGCGGTCTCGCGCTGGGGCACGGCTTCGCGCTCGATGCGTTGCCGTGGGTCGCTGTCGCGGTGACGTTCGCGGCGCTCGTCGTCACGTGGCTCGCGATGCGGCTCGATGCCCGCGCACCGGCGCGCTGCGCGGCACCGGCCGCGCATTGAGCGGTGCACCGGGCGGCGGCGTGCCGGCGCTATGGCGACACGAAAAGGTTCGCGAGAAACGCTTTCCTCCGCGATGCTGATAACGGTGTGAAGATAACTTCGTTTGCCGGGTCGGGGCCGGGTGATAGCGTCTCGATACGCGCCGTTCGTGGCGCAACCCGATTCCGGCTAACCCCATTCGCAGGGCCGCGCGGCGGCCCGGAGGCCATGTTATGTCTTCACCCCTGGCGCTGGTGCGCGGCGTGTCTTCCTTCGAGTCCGGCAATGCCGCCGACGCGCGGACGTCCGCGTCGCTCGACGTCCTCGAGCAGGTCGTCGGCGTGAATCTCGCGCGCTTGCGCGCCGAGCGGCAGCTGTCGCTCGATGCGCTCGCGCGGCTGTCCGGCGTGTCGCGCGCGATGCTCGCGCAGATCGAATCCGCGCGCAGCGTGCCGTCGATCAAGGTGCTCTGCAAGATCGCCGCGGCGCTGAAGGTATCGGTCGCCGCGTTCCTGCGCCGTCATGCGGTGAACGGCTTCGAGCATCTGGCGGCCGAGCGCGCGGCGCGCGTCGTCAGCTCGAACGGCCGCTTCTCGGCGCGCGCGCTGTATCCGGAAGGCGAGCCTGCCGCGGCCGAATTCCACGAGCTGCGGATCGCGCCGCTGCACACGGAACCCGGCACGCGCCGCGCGCCCGGCACGACGGTCAACCTGGTCGTCAGCGAAGGCACGCTCGAAGTCGGCGTGCACGATCGGCGCCAGCTGCTCGCGACCGGCGACGCGATCGTGTTCGACGCCGACCAGCCGTACAGCCTGCGCAATCCGGGCGACAGCGAGGCGCGCGCGTTCCGCGTGACGGTGAGCCCCGAGGTGCCGCCGCGCTGGCTCGTGCCCGACGCCGCGCACGCGGCCGGCTGAACGCGCGGCTCGCAGGGCCGGCGCCGGTTCCGTTCAGGACGGCGTGCAGGCCCGGTGTCGGCCGTTCGGACGATGCCGTTAGACGGAGTCGTCAGTAAGGTTTTAAGTGTGGTTCGCTGCGCCGCGTGCGCAGCTGATGTATGCTTGGCCCGCCGGTTTCGGGGTAGACCCCGGCCGGTAATCAGTGCGTCTTCAGGGCGGGGCGAAATTCCCCACCGGCGGTAGGCTGGCGTTAGCCGGCGAGCCCGCGAGCGCTCGCGCATCCGCGCGGGGTCAGCAGATCTGGTCGAATGCCAGAGCCGACGGTCACAGTCCGGATGAGAGAAGATGTGCAGATAGTCATGTCCGTCAGGGCCGCTTTGCCATGCGTGCGAAGCGGGTTGTCGTTCTGTCTGTTTGCAATGCCCTGAAACGTTTTTCGCCCAAATCGTAATTGCGAGGAGCGTTTCACATGTCCTTCATGTCCGTTTCGTCGGCACCCGCCGACGCCTTTGCCGATCTCCCGTTGCTCGATTCCGAACCGGTGCCGCCGCGCATCGCCGCCGCGCTCGACGCGTTGCGCGCGGGCCGCGCGGTCGTGTTGCAGGACGATCACGACCGTGAAAACGAGGCCGACCTGATCGTCGCCGCCGAGCGCATCACGCCCGAGACGATGGCGCTCCTGATCCGCGAGTGCAGCGGCATCGTGTGCCTGTGCCTGACCGACGACAAGGTCCGCGCGCTCGAGCTGCCGCCGATGGTGCAGACCAACGAGAGCCGCAACGGCACCGCGTTCACCGTGTCGATCGAGGCGCGCGAAGGCGTGCATACCGGCGTGTCCGCGGCCGATCGCGTGACGACGATCCGCGCGGCGATCGCCGACGATGCGAAGCCGTACGACATCGTGCGCCCCGGCCACGTGTTTCCGCTGCGTGCGCAACCGGGCGGCGTTCTGGCGCGCCGCGGTCACACCGAAGGGACCGTCGACCTGTCGATCCTCGCTGGCCTGAAGCCGGCGGGCGTGCTGTGCGAGCTGATGAATCCGGACGGCACGATGACGCGCGGCGAGGATGTCGAGCGTTTCGCGCAGCAGCATGGGTTGCCGATGTTGACGATCGCGGAACTCGTCGAATTCCGCGAGGCGCTGGCGGCCGCGCGCGAGCGCTGCTGCGAGCCGGCCTGAGCGAGGAGGGAGCGGGCGCGTTCGCGCGCTCCTCTCCGATACGGCGTGCGTGAACCGGCGCACGCCGGGCCGGGCTGATCCGGCCTGTATGAAAGTCAGGACTGCACGTCGCCGAATTCGCCGCGCAGGCCGGCTTCGACGAGCGCCGGCAGTTCATTCATCCTGCGCATGATCCGCGTGATGCCCATCGCGCGCAGCGCATCCGCGTAGTTGTCGGGGATGTGGCTCGCGCCGACGAACGCGATCGTCTTCATCCCCGCCGCACGCGCGGCATTCAACCCCGATACGCTGTCCTCGACGACGACGCAGCGCGCCGGCGCCACACCGAGCGTCTGCGCCGCATGCAGGTAGACGTCGGGGTAGGGTTTCGGCCGTGCGACCTGCTCGGAGCTGAACACGCGATCGCCGAAGATTTCGGTGAGCGACGCGCGCTTTAGCGAGTTGCGCACACGCACGAGCCGGCTGTTCGACACGACGGCGGCCGGCAGGCTGACCTTCAGCAGCGCGTCGCGCACGCCGGTGATCGGCGCGAGCGATTGCGCCAGCGCGATCTCGATGTTGCGCTCGATGGTCTCGATGAAGTCGTCGGGCATCTCGACCCCGAAGCGGGATTCGAGCCCCGTGAGGAAACGCGACGTCTGCTGGCCGAACGCCGACTTCGCGGCGGCTTCGAAATCGATGTGCGGAAAGGTGGCGGTGAGCGTGTCGAGCAGCACGCGGTCGGCGATGACTTCGCTGTCGACGAGCACGCCGTCGCAGTCGCAGATGAGGTGATCGAGCATGATGGTGAAAAAGCGGGATATCGGCGACGCCGATCGATTCGCCATGATACGTGCTTTCACGCGCATGCCGCGCGACGTTTCGGCAAATCTGCCCGATGCGGCCGTGCCGTCGCAGTATTTCGTACAGGTGTGCTGCCGATCATGCGACGATGGCGGCCCGCTTGCACGGGCCGCTATCGCTTGCGTCACATCTCGATCACGCGCCCCGTTTTCCACGACGTCATCGCGGCCTCGGCGAGCTCGAGCGCGGCGAGCCCGTCGTCGATCGTCGTCCTGACCGGCGTGCAGTCGCGCAGCGCGTCGACGAAGTGCGCGATCTCGGCCGCATACGCATGCCGGTAGCGCTCGAGGAAGAACGGCTCCGGCACGTCCGACGCGATGCCGCCGGCCAGCCATGCGCCCACCTCGGTCGGCCGCACGTTGCCGGCCTGCAGCATCCCGTTGCTGCCGAGCAGCTCGAAGCGCTGGTCGTAGCCGTAGGCCGCGCGCCGCGACGTGTTGATCTGGCACAGCAGCCCGCGCCGCGTGCGGATCGTCACGGCGGTCGAATCGATGTCGCCGGCATCGAGCACGGCAGGGTCGGTCAGGCAACTGCCCGTCGCGTGCAGCGTCTGCGCTTCGTCGCCGAGAATCCAGCGGAACACGTCGAAATCGTGGATCAGCATGTCCTTGAAGATGCCGCCCGAGCTGCGGATGTAGTCGACGGGCGGTGCGCCCGGGTCGCGGCTCGTGACGATCAGCATCTCCGGTGCGCCGATCTCGCCGCGTTCGACACGCGCCTTCAGCGCCGCGAAGGTCGGGTCGAAACGGCGCTGGAAGCCGATCATGCAGGTCACGCCGGTGCGCCGCACGACGTCCGCGCATGCGCGCGAGCGCTCGACGGTCAGATCGACCGGCTTCTCGCAGAACACGGCCTTGCCCGCGTTCGCCGTCGCGACGATCAGGTCCGCATGCGTGTCGGTGCTCGACGCGATCACGACCGCCTGCACGGCCGAGTCGCCGAGCGCTCGCTCGATATCGGCGACCTGCGCGCCGTGCGCATGCGCCAGCGCTTCGGCCGACGGCGCATGCCGGTCGACCACATACTTCAGCTTCGCGCCCCGATGGCGCGCCAGATTCGCCGCATGGATCTTGCCGATTCTTCCCGCGCCGAACAAAGCGAATTCGATCATTCTGTTCTCCTCTTCCCTTGAGTTCGTTGTCTTCTTCCTGTCAGGCCCGCGCCTGGCGCGCACATCGAGTGCATGGCTGCACGCGTCGTCGCGTGTACGGGTCGTCACGCCGGCCGCGCACCGCGGCGACGCTCAGCAATCCGCCAGTTCGCGCCGCACATAGTCGATGCTTGCCCGCAGCCGGTCTTCGATGTCGTCGGCTTCGGCGATTTCGTTCGCGAACGGCTCGAACGAGAACGCGCCGCGGTAGCCGCGCGCGAGCAGTTCGCGCAACTGCCGGATGTTGCCGAGCCGGTCGGCGCCGCCGACCAGCACGCGATGGCCGTCGCGCATCCGGTCGACCGGCAGGTCGTCTTCGTCTTCGTCGACGCCCGAGATGTGCACGAGGCCCGTCAGGTTCGGGAAGAAGATGTCCTCGCCCGACAGATGATGATGGAACGTGTCGTGCACGAGCCGGAAGACCTGTTCGCCGGCCGCGTCGTAAATGCCTTTCACCGCGTCGGACTTGCGGCGCAGCGCGCACTCCTCGAAGCCGAGCGGCTCGATGAAGCCGAGCAGGCCGCGCGCTTCGAGGATCGGCTTGAGCGCCTTCAGTGCTTTCACGAGATCCGCATGGCGCGCGTCCGCGCCGCGCGTGTCGCCGCGGCTGTTGGTCGGGCACAGCACCAGCGCACGCGCGCCGCACCGCGCCGCGTAGTCGGCCAGCACGGTCGCTTCGTCCGCGCGCTCGGCAGTCCATTGCTCGAAGCGCTGCAGCGCGTTGATCGTCAGGATCGTCGCGCCGCCGGCTTCGGCCGTCGCGCGCACGGCGGCGGCCGGTGTGCCGTCGGCGATCTCGACGCCGTCGAGATCGTTGCGGATCTCGATCGTGTCGATGCCGAGGCGCCGGCACAGCGCGACATAGCGGTCGAGCGGCAGGCGCGGCGCGCTCATCCTGTTCAGCGAAAAGTGGAATGCTTGTGTCATCGTTCTGTCCTTGCGTGTCGAGTGGGGGCGGGGGCCGGATCAGGTGCCGGTGCGAGCGGTGCCGCCGGCCGGCGGGTTTGCCGGCGGCGCGGCGAGTGCGTGCCACGTGTCGCGCAGCCAGTGCGCGCACGCGACGTTGTTGTCGAAGATCGAATAGCGTGCGCCGCCGCCGTAGTCGGGAAACGGGATGAACTCGCAACTGATCTGCTCGAGCCGCGCCGGCCAAGCGTGAGCCTGCGATTGCAGCAACTGGCGCAGTGCGGTTTTCCACGTGTCGAGCAGTGCCGCGCGCCATTCGCCGTGATAGGCGCCCGTTGCCGGCGCGACGAACGGATACTGGATGCCGCGGCCGGACCGGCCGTCCGCGCGGCGCATCCAGCGGTTCTCGGGATTGTTCGGAATCACGCTGCGCGCATGCGCGTGCCGAACCCAGCCGCGCGCGATCCAGTCGGCGTAGATGGCGGCCGGCGACGCAGGGTCGAGCACGAGGCTGCCGCTGTCGACCCGTTCGCGAATGCCCGATGCGTCGAGTTCGGCGCGATTGCCGATCTTGAACAGCAGGTGCGAATGATCGAGCGTGATCCGGAACGGCGCACCGGCCTGCTCGACATGCTGCGCGACCCGCGCGACGCGCGTGAAGTCCTCGCTCCACATGTCGACGTGTACTTCGAGGCTCGGCAGGCAGCCGACCGGCTCGCCGTGTTCGTACGTACGCAGGTAAAAATCGGCGACTTCGCGGTCCGACAGCGGATGGCCGTCCGCGTGATGCGCGTACAGCTGGCAGTTGAGCACCGTGCTGCCGAACCGCGCGCCGGCATCGACGATTTCGGCGGCATGCGCTTCGTCGCGGCCCGCGCACCAGATGCCGCCGATCACGCGAATCGGCAGCGCGTGGCGTTCGACCAGCGCGAAATATGGCGACAGATCTTCGCCGCGCGCCGGGTTCTTTTCGACGTAGTCGAACACGCCGGCGCCGGCGACCATCCGGAAGCGTTCGGCTGGCGCGGGCAGCGGCAGGCCGTCGTGTTCGAGCACGCCGTCGAGGTTCACGCCGATGAGGATCGGTTTAGCCATCGTCTCCTGTCCGTTGTTGTGCTGGGGATGGCTGTCCAATGTACGGATGCGCCGCGCGGGCTGCATGACAAACGTTGACGAAAAATCGCCAATGCGCCGGTCGATTTTTTTCGCCACGCGCATGCATCGCGATGCGCGGCGACATTCAGGGCTGCAAGTAGGCGCTCGTCCTCACGTTCGCTGCACAGAACACGCGGAATTCGACCGGGTCGCGCGGCGGCGGCTGTTCGACGATCCCGCATGCATGTAACACGTGCTGCAGCGCGGAAATCGCCTGTCCGTCCGGATCCTGGTCGATCGCGAGATCCATCGCGCCGGCGTCGATGAAGGTGCGGTGCTCGTCGAGCATCTCGTGCCCGATCCAGACCACGCGGCCGGTCGCGCCGGCCTTGCGCAGCGCCGCTTCGATGCCGGCCGAGCCGGCGCCGCTGTTGTAGATCGCGACCACGTCGTCGTGTGCCTGCAGTGCCTTCGTCACCGCGCGGTAGCAGCGGTCGTCCTGGTCGAGCGTCTCGACCGGCTCGCCGTCGCAGCGCAGCGTGGCGAACGCGTCGGCGAGCTGGTCCCGGCAGCCGGCCATCCGGTCGGCATGCGCGCGGTAGCCCATGCGGCCGCCGAGCAGCAGCACGCGGCCGGGGCGTGCCGCCAGGCGGCCGACGTAGTAGCCGGCCGTGCGCCCGGCGCGGTAGTTGTCGATGCCCGCGTAGTGCACGCGATCGATGCCGCCGATGTCGGTGACCATCGTAACGACAGTTTCGCCGCGCGCGATCGCGCCGGCCAGTGCATCGCGCACGCGGGCGGTGTCGCGTGCCGTGACGATCAGCGCCGCGCGCCGGTATGCGGGCCGTTCGATCAGCGCGGCGGCGCGTTCGTCGTCCGCGGCGGGCAGGATCGTCCGGTGCACGACCACGCGCCGGTCGAGCATCTGCAGCGAGCGCTGCAGCGCCTGCTGCAGCCGCCGGAAGAACGGCGCGTCGGTGTCCGGCAGCAGCACGTCGACGTGGATCAGCCCGTGCCGCGTGTCGGGCAGTTGCCGCGGCACGCCGAGCTGCCGCGCCGCCGCGACCACGCGCTCGCGGGCCTGCGCCGACACGCTGCCGCGCTCGTTCAGCACGCGGTCGACGGTGGTCGTGCTGACGCCCGCGAGCGCCGCGATCTCGTCGAAGCGCGCGGTGCGCTTGCGCCAGCGCGGCCCGGATTCACCTGCCATGGTCGTCTCCAACGTCGTGGTCGCCATCATCGGGTGCGTGGCGCTGCCAGGAACGCTAAAACGATGGCGAAATTTCGTCAACGTTTCGATTGAGCGGGGGCGGCCGGTCGCCTAATTTTGGTTCCATGGGGGACGCGCTTGCAGCGCTTCCCGCGCACAGGCAAACCAGGAGACACGAGTGGCCCATACCGACGACCAGGCGCGCGATCGCACGGCGGCGCGCCGTCAGGAATACCGAATGATCGGCGGCGCCAGCGAGCGCGCGCACGCGGCGGGTCTCGTCAACGCCGAGTGGTACCGGTGCGCGATGCCGCGGCCGCTGATGAAGCAGTTGATGCAGCGCAGCGACGCGCGTGCGATCCGCGACACGCTGATCTGGTATGCGGCGATCGCGGCCAGCGGCGTGCTCGCGTGGCTGGCCTGGCGCGCGCATTCGGCGTGGGCGATCCCCGCGTTCTTCGTATACGGCACGCTCTACTGCAGCCCGGCCGACTCGCGCTGGCACGAATGCGGGCACGGCACTGCGTTTCGCACGCGCTGGATGAACGACGCGCTGTACCAGGTCGCGTCGTTCCAGGTGTTCCGCCGTGCGACGGCGTGGCGCTGGAGCCATGCGCGCCATCACACCGACACGCTGGTCGTCGGGCGCGATCCGGAAATCGCCGCGCCGAAGCCGACCGACTGGCTCGCGCTCGCGCTGAACGTCGTCGCGCTGAAGCATGTGGCCGGCGAACTGCGCAAGATGATTGCGGCCGCGTTCACCGGCCGGCTTGACGACGAGGAGCGCACCTACGTGCCCGAGTCGGAATGGCCGAAGGTCGTGCGCGAGGCGCGCATCCATATGGCGGTCTATGCGCTCGTGGCCGGTGCGTCGCTGTACTGGCACACGCTCCTGCCGCTGCTCTACATCGGCTTGCCGAGCCTCTACGGCGCGTGGCTGTACCTGTACTTCGGCCTCACGCAGCACGCAGGCATGCCCGAGAACGTGCTCGATCACCGGCGCAATTGCCGCACCGTGATGATGAATCCGGTGTTCCGCTTCCTGTACTGGAACATGAACTACCACGTCGAGCACCACATGTTCCCGATGGTGCCGTTCCACGCGCTGCCGAAGCTGCACGAGGCCGTGAAGGCCGACATGCCGCCGCCGTACCGCAGCACGCTCGCCGCGTATGCTGAGATCGTGCCGGCGCTGGTCCGGCAGACGCGCGACCCGTCCCATTACGTCGTGCGGCCGGTGCCGGACGCGGCGCGCGCGTGATCGACATCGAACAACCCAATCAAGGAGACACGCATCATGACGCAATGGATCGACACAGGCGCGCTCGACGACATCGACGACGAGGACGTCGCGCGCTTCGATCACGCAGGCCACACATACGCGATCTACCGGATCGACGGCCAGGTTTATGCAAGCGACGGCCTGTGCACGCACGAGAACGTGCATCTCGCGGACGGGCTTGTGATCGACCACGTGATCGAATGCCCGAAGCACAACGGCCGCTTCGATGTGCGCGACGGCCGGCCGCTGTCCGCGCCCGCATGCGAGAAGCTGCGCACGTACCGTGCGAAGATCGAGGGCGGCCGCGTCCTGATCGAGGTGTGATGCGATGACGAACCATCGTGTGATGGCGATCGTCGGTGCGGGCCATGCGGGCGGCCGCGCGGCGCAGGTGCTGCGCGAGTCCGGCTGGCACGGGCGCATCGTGCTGATCGGCGCGGAGTCGCACCTGCCGTACGAGCGGCCGCCGTTGTCGAAGGGCGTGCTGACGGGCGAGCGCAGCGCGGCGCAGTGCCGGTTGCGCGATCCGGACGCATGGGCGGCCGACGGCATCGAGCTGGTCGTCGCGACGGTCGAGCGCATCGATCCGCACGCACGCGAAGTGCGCGTATCCGGCGACCGGGTGTTCTTCTACGACGCGCTGCTGCTCGCGACCGGCGCTCGCGCGCGCCGCCTCGCGATTCCGGGCGCGGCGCTCGACGGCGTGTTTGCATTGCGTACGCTCGACGACGCGGCGGCACTCGGCACGCGTCTCGTGCCCGACGCACGGATCGTGCTGATCGGCGGCGGCTTCATCGGTCTCGAAGTCGCGGCGTCGGCGCGGCTGCGCGGCTGCCGCGTGACCGTGCTCGACGCGGCGCCGCGCCTGCTCGGGCGCGCGGTGCCGGAGTCAATCGCCGCGCGCGTGCAGGCGCTTCACGAGGAGCAGGGCGTGGCGATCCGCGTGAACCGGAAACCCGTTGCGATCGAGCGGACCTCGGGCGGCGCGCTGGCCGTCGTGCTCGACGACGGCGACACGCTGATTGCCGATACGGTCGTGGCGGGCATCGGCATCGAAGCGGCCGACGAGCTGGCGCGCGACGCGGGCCTCGCGGTCGATCGCGGCATCGTCGTGAACGCTCGGCTCGAGACGTCGGCGCCCGGCATCTATGCGGCCGGCGACGTCGCGGTGTTTCCGAGCGCGTTGTCGGGGCGATCGGTCCGGCAGGAGACATGGCACGGCGCCGAGACCCAGGCACGCGCCGCCGCGCGCAACATGCTCGGCGCCGACGAACCGTATCGAGCGATGGCATGGTTCTGGTCGGATCAATACGATGCGCAGTTGCAGGTGGCAGGGGAGCCGGCGCTCGGTGAACGGTCGGTTGCGCGCGTGCTCGGCGACGATGCGGAAATCCACTTTCATTTCGACGCGGGCGGACGGCTCGTCGCAGCGAGCGGTTTCGGCCGCGCGTCAGGATTCGTCAAGGAGATGAAGCTGGCGAGGATGCTGGTCGAACGCGGCGCCGCGGTGGTGCCCGCGGTGGTCGCCGACGCGAACCTGAAGCTGAAATCGCTGTTGCCGGCGTCGGCCTGCGGGTAGGCGGAACGTGCAATGAAAAACAGCCCGCGGCCTTCCGGCACGCGGCCTTCCGGCACGCGGGCTGTGTTGCTTCGTCGATGGACGGGCCGCGTCAGTGCGGCACGTGCAGTTGCAGATAGAGCACGGCTGCGAGCGAGCCGCCGATCAGCGGGCCGACCACCGGGATCCACGCATAGCGCCAGTCGCTGTCGCGCTTGCCGGGAATCGGCAGCAGCGCGTGCATGAGGCGCGGCGCGAGGTCGCGCGCGGGGCTCATCGCATAGCCGGTCGGGCCGCCGAGGGAGATGCCGATGCCGAGCACGAGCAGGCCGACGGGCAGCGCGTCGAGTGCGCCGAGGCCGACCTGCGGCGATGCGAGATACAGCACGCCGAGGATCAGCACGAACGTGCAGATCGCCTCGGTCAGCACGTTGTGCCGGACGCTGCGAATCGCGGGCGCCGTGCAGAACACCGCGAGCTTCAGGTCCGCATCGGCTTCCTTCGCGAAGTGCTGGCGATACGCGAGCCACACGAGCAGTGCGCCCGCCATCCCGCCGAGCATCTGCGCGAGAATGTAGCCGCCGACTTTCGACCACGCGAACTTGCCCGCGAGCGCGAGGCTGATCGTCACGATCGGGTTCAGGTGCGCGCCGCTGAACGACGCGGTCACGTAGACGGCGACGAATACGGCCATCGCCCAGCCCCACACGATCACGATCAGGTCCGCGCCCTTGCCCTTGGTCTTGGCAAGCAGCACGTTGGCGACCGCGCCGTTGCCGAGCAGCACGAGGATCGCCGTGCCGATGAATTCTGCAATATAAGGTGACATGCTTGTCTCTCGTATGTCGCGGCGGACTCGCGCGTCGCGCGGTCCGCCGGTGTTGTTTTAATTCGTTCGGATTGCTTCTGGTTGCCGCGGGTTACTGCTTGTCGTCGGCCCACGCCTTGGCGGCGCGCACCGCGCGTTGCCAGCCGGCCATGCAGCGCTCGACCTGCTCCTTCGGCATCGACGGGGAGAAGCGGCGATCGAGCTGCCACTGGCTGCGCACTTCGTCGAGGTTCTTCCAGTAGCCGATCGCGAGGCCCGCGAGGTAGGCCGCGCCGAGCGCGGTCGTCTCGGTGATCTGCGGTCGCACCGCGTCGACGCCGAGCAGGTCGGCCTGGAACTGCATCAGCAGATTGTTCGCGCTCGCGCCGCCGTCGACGCGCAGCTCGCCGATGCTGATGCCGGAGTCGGCTTCCATCGCGGCCAGCACGTCGAGCGACTGGTAAGCGATCGCGTCGAGCGCCGCGCGCGCGAGGTGCGCGGACGTCGTGCCGCGCGTGACGCCGAACACCGAACCGCGCGCCCGTGCGTTCCAGTGCGGCGCGCCGAGGCCCGCGAACGCCGGCACGAGATAGACGCCGTCGGTATGCGGCACGCTCGCGGCGAGCGCTTCGATCTCGGCGGCCGACTTGATGATGCCGACACCGTCGCGCAGCCACTGCACGACCGCGCCCGCGATGAAGATGCTGCCTTCGAGCGCGTACTGCACGTCGTCGCCGATCTGCCAGGCGATCGTCGTGACGAGGTTGTTCTTCGACTCGATCGGCTTGTCGCCGGTGTTCATCATCAGGAAGCAGCCGGTGCCGTAGGTGTTCTTCACCATGCCCGACGTCGTGCACATCTGGCCGAACAGCGCCGCGTGCTGGTCGCCGGCGATGCCCGCGAGCGGGATCTTCGACGCGAACACCGTGGTTTTCGTATGGCCGTAGATTTCCGACGACGCCTTCACTTCCGGCAGCATGCTGCGCGGGATGTCGAGCAGTTCCAGCAGCTCGCTGTCCCACTCGCGCGTGTGGATGTTGAACAGCATCGTGCGCGATGCGTTGGTCACGTCGGTCACGTGCAGTTCGTGCTTCGTGAAGTTCCACACGAGCCAGCTGTCGACGGTGCCGAACGCGAGCTTGCCCTGGCGCGCCTTGTCGCGCGCACCCGGCACGTTGTCGAGGATCCAGCGGATCTTGGTCGCGGAGAAGTACGAGTCGATCGGCAGGCCGGTCTTCGCGCGCACCTTCGCTTCGAGGCCCTGCTTCTTCAGCGCATCGCAGAAGTCGGCGGTGCGGCGGTCCTGCCACACGATCGCGTTGTAGACGGGCTGGCCCGTCTCGCGATCCCAGACGATCGTCGTCTCGCGCTGGTTGGTGATCCCGATCGCGGCGATCGACGTGCCGTTCAGGCCCGTGCGCGTGACCGCTTCGGCGGCGACGCCCGCTTGCGTCGACCAGATTTCCTGCGGGTCGTGCTCGACCCAGCCGGGTTGCGGGTAGATCTGTTCGAATTCCTTCTGGGCGATCGATACGATGTTGCCCTGGCGATCGAACAGCATCGCGCGGGAGCTCGTCGTGCCCTGGTCAAGCGCGAGGATGTACTGATCCTGCATGTCTCTCATCTCCATCCGTGGATTGGCGTAGTTGTGATGCGCGCCGCATGTTACGCGGCGCGTCGGTGAATCAACATCGGTCAGGCAAATGCAACTGCAAACGAATCATGCGTGCGGCGCATGTACGGCGGCGAACCACGCGTCGACCGCGGCCGTCACTGCGTCGAGCGTGCCCGGCGCGACGTGCAGGCCGAGCTTGGAGCGGCGCCACAGCACGTCCTGCGCGCAGGTCGCCCATTCGGCGTCGCGCAGGTAGCGCAGTTCGGCATCGTGGATGCCCGGCGCGATCTCGGCGCCGAGGTCGGCGAGCGACGTCGCGCCCTCGACCACGCGTTCCGCGCGCGTGCCGTACGCGCGCGCGTAGCGGCGTGCGAGTGCGGCGGGCAGCCACGGATGGCGCTTCGCGAACTGCGCGGCGAACGCGTCGAACTTCGCATCGGCGATGTCGCCGCCCGGCAGCGCGACGCCGGCCGTCCAGGTCTTCGCGTCGCGGCCGAGCGCGCGGCACAGCATGTCGCCGGCTTCTTCCGCGAGCTTGCGGAACGTCGTGATCTTGCCGCCGAACACCGACAGCAGCGGGGCGCCCGCGCCGTCGTCCAGCTCGAGGCGGTAGTCGCGCGTGACGGCCGATGCGTTCGCGGCGTTCTCGTCTTCCAGCAGCGGACGCACGCCCGAGTAGGTCCAGTGCACGTCGGCCGGCGAGATCTTGCGCTTGAAGTAGCGGTTGATCGAGTCGCACAGGTACTGCGTCTCGTCGCGATCGATCGCGACCTTCGCGGGATCGTTCGTGTATTCGACGTCGGTCGTGCCGATCAGCGTGAAATCGTGTTCGTACGGAATCGCGAAGATGATTCGCTTGTCCGGGTTCTGGAAGATGTACGCGTGGTCGTGATCGAACAGGCGGCGCGTGATGATGTGGCTGCCCTTCACGAGCCGCACGCTGTGCTGCGCGCCGCGGCCGAGCGCGCCGTGCAGCACTTCGCCGACCCACGGGCCGGCCGCGTTCGCGATCGCGCGCGCATGCACGACGCGGATCGACCCGTCGGCGTGCTGCAGCCGCGCTTCCCATTCGTCGCCGCGGCGTTCGGCGGACACCAGCTTCGTGCGCGTCAGGATCTCGGCGCCGCGCTCCTTCGCATCCATCGCGTTCAGCACGACGAGGCGCGCGTCGTCGACCCAGCCGTCCGAATAGACGAAGCCGCGCTTGATCGAGTCGATCAGCGGTGCGCCGGCCGCATGGCGGCGCATGTCGATGCCGCGCGAGCCGGGCAGCAGTTCGCGTTTCGCGAGGTGATCGTAAAGGAACAGGCCGATGCGGATCAGCCAGGCCGGACGCAGGTTCGGCATGTGCGGCATCACGAAGCGCAGCGGCCACATGATGTGCGGCGCCGCGCGCAGCAGCGTCTCGCGCTCCTGCAGCGCCTTGCGCACGAGCCCGAACTCGTTGTATTCGAGGTAGCGCAGGCCGCCGTGAATCAGCTTCGTGCTGGACGACGACGTGTGCGACGCGAGATCGTCCTGCTCGCAGAGCATGACCGACAGGCCGCGGCCGGCCGCATCGCGCGCGATGCCAGCGCCGTTGATGCCGCCGCCGACGACGAGCAGATCGTAGCGATTCGGTTGGGTCACCTGCTGTCCTTATCGTCTGAGGGAAATGGGCGAACAAGAAATGTTCGAATTCGAAATTTAACGAACGAAATCGAAAAAGTAAAGTTCGAAAAAGCGGGGCCAGTAGCGCGCGACACGATCCCGGACGATACTGGCGGAATCGACCGTTTCACGAGGTGAATCATGCGTATTGGGATGTGGGCCGGCGTGTGCGCCGTCCTTCTGGCGGGGTGCAGTGCCGGCATGCCGCCGCTCGTCGGCAACTGGCGCACGCCGTCGTTCGTCGACCTGCAGACGTCGTGCGGCGGCACGGCGCGCGACTGGGGCGCGGACGCGCAGCCGGTCTACGCGACGCTGTACGACGCGTATGTGGCGAAACGGTATCGTGGGCTGACCGAAGCGAACTATTGTGCGTTCGTAAACGAACTTTCGACGTACTATGCGGCGCCTGATGCGGCGGCGCGTGCCGGCTGGATTGCGTATTTCAACGGCGCGCGTGCGCAGGCCATCAGCTGGCGGGCGGCGGTCGATCCGACGTTGCGCGGCGGCTGAAGCAGGCCGCGGCGGGCTGGCGGCGGGTGCGGGAACGGCCGCGCGGCCCGGAATCCGGGCCGCGCGGTCAGGTCAGGAACGGTGTGGTTTTACGAATATCGGTATTTGATGGATCGCAGCGCGGCGTCGCCGGTTTCGGTCACGCAGTATTTGCGCCCCGATCCGAGTGCTTCCAGGCGAACGAGCTGCTGTTCGAGCAGTGCGTCGATCTCGTCCCGATCCATGTTGGTTTGATCGGGGGCGTCTTTCACAAGCAATAGCGTGGCGAATTCATGCGGACTCAGCATCGTTCTCTCCATGGCGACCAGTCAGCCCGCGCGGCCGGCGTAAAAGCCGACGCGCGATACCCATCGGGATATGGCTTGGGGGGAAAGCTGTATTCGCCGGCCATGCCATTCGTCCGCGCCTTGGCACAGGCGGAACGGTCGAACGGGCCGGGGAACTGGAGTCTAGTCGAGCGCGCGGGCAACGACAAATCGTGCCCCGTTAATTTTCCCTTTGACAGCCGGGCCGCGCGCAAGCGGTTTGCTTGCGACGCCAACTTCTTGATTTCACTTGAAGTTTCGGGTGCGGTGCAGCATCGGCGCGGTCATTCCGCGACGTACACCTGGGTGCCGGCGGCCGCCACCGTATCGGCCATCTCGGGGGGTAGCGGCTTGTCGGTGAAGAGCGCGTGCACCTGGCTCAGATGGCCCTGGCGCACCAGCGCGGGGCGGCCGACCTTCGAATGGTCGGCCACGAGGTAGACCGTGCGCGCATGCTGCATGATCGCCTCGGCCACGCGCACCTCGCGGGTGTCGAAGTCGCGCAGCGTGCCGTCGGCCTCGATCGCCGACGTGCCGATGATCGCGTAGTCGACCTTGAACTGGCGGATGAAGTCGATCGCGAGTTCGCCGACGATCCCCTTGTCCCACGGCCGCACGATGCCGCCCGTGATCAGCACCTCGCAGTCGGGGTAGCCGCTCATCATCGACGCAACGTTCAGGTTGTTCGTGATCACGTGCAGCCCATGGTGGCGGTTCAGCGCGCGCGCAACTTCCTCGGTGGTGGTGCCGAGGTTGATGAACAGCGATGCCTGGTCGGGTATGTGCGACGCGGCGAGCGCCGCGATGCGCCGCTTCTCGTCGTGGAACATCCGCTGGCGCGCGGTGTACGACACGTTCTCCGAGCTGGTCGGCAGGCTCGCGCCGCCGTGGTAGCGGCGCAGCAGGTTCAGGTCGGCGAGCCAGTTCACGTCGCGGCGGATCGTCTGCGGCGTGACCGCGAAGTGCGCGGCGAGATCGTCGACGGTCACGAAGCCGTCACGCTGCACCCATTCGAGCAGTTCCTGCTGGCGCGCGTTGAGGGTGAGGCGGGGATCTCGGGTCATGGCTCGGCGGTCATCGTGAGGCGGAGCGGGTATTGTAAGGGCGGGAAGCGCGTTCGACCGGCTTCCGGCATATCACTGTGCGGAATTCATGCGTAAAGCACATGTATTCATGTGACAAATGAATTTGTGCGATCGCGCGGATCGCGCTGCAATGGCGGACTGTCCGCGCGCACCGGTCGTGCGTCCGGCGCGTTCATTCAGCTTTCGACGAGGTGCAACCGATGACTGGCTTCAACTGGCACAACCCGTATCCGACGACCCGCATTCCGGTGTTCGCGCGCAACGTCGTGTCGACGTCGCACCCGCTCGCGGCGCAGGCCGGTCTGCGGATGCTGTGGAAGGGCGGCAATGCCGTGGATGCGGCGCTGGCCGCGGCGGCCGCGATCACGGTGGTCGAGCCCGTGTCGTGCGGGCTCGGAGGCGATGCGTTCGCGCTCGTGTGGGACGGCGAGCGGCTGTCGGGGTTGAATGCATCGGGCGTCGCGCCGGCCGCGTGGAACCCCGAATACTTCCGCCAGCGCCACGGCGAGGACGCACGCGGCATCGCGAACAAGCCGACGCGCGGCTGGGACACCGTCACGGTGCCGGGCGTGATCGCGGGCTGGGAAGCGCTGCACGCGAAGTTCGGTTCGCTGCCGTTCGCGGACCTGCTCGAGCCGGCGATCGAGATCGCCGAGCGCGGCTACTCGGTGTCGCCGATCGTCGCGCACAAGTGGGCGGCCGCGGTGCCCGAGCTGCAGGCGCTGCCGGGCTTCGCCGATACCTTCATGCCGCGCGGGCGCGCGCCGCTCGTCGGCGAGCGCATGTGCCTGCCGGGCCACGCGCGGACGCTGCGCACCCTCGCGAAGGACGGTCCGCGCGCGTTCTACGAGGGCGCGCTCGCCGGGCAGATCGCGGCATTCGCGCGCGAAGGCGGCGGCGCGCTGACCGAAGCCGACCTGCGTGCGTACCGGCCGGAATGGGTCGAGCCGATCGGCAAGCGCTTCGGCCGCCACACGATTCACGAGATTCCGCCGAACGGGCAGGGCATCGCGGCGCTGATCGCGCTCGGGATCGCCGAACATGCGGGCGTGGCCGAATGGCCGGTCGATTCGGCCGACTCGCAGCACCTGCAGATCGAGGCGATGAAGCTCGCGTTCGCGGACGTCTATCGCTACGTCGCCGATCCGCGCGCGATGGACGTGACGCCCGCGCAGATGCTCGACGACGCGTATCTCGCGGAACGCGCGAAGCTGATCGATCGCGCGCGCGCGACGCACTTCGCTGCCGGCCGGCCGCATTCGGGCGGCACGATCTATCTGTCGGCGGCGGACGAGCGCGGGATGATGGTGAGCTTCATTCAGTCGAACTACATGGGTTTCGGTTCGGGGCTCGTCGTGCCGGGTACCGGCATTGCGTTGCAGAACCGCGGGCACGGCTTCTCGATGGACCCGGCGTCGCCGAACGTGGTCGCGGGCGGCAAGCGGCCGTTTCATACGATCATCCCGGCGTTCGTCACCGAGGAAGTCGATGGCCGCACCGAGGCGGCGATGAGTTTCGGCGTAATGGGCGGCGACATGCAGCCGCAGGGCCACCTGCAGACCGTCGTGCGGATGTTGGGCTACGGGCAGCAGCCGCAGGCCGCCTGCGACGCGCCGCGCTGGAAGGTCAATCGCGACTTCACGCTCGACGTCGAGTCGACGATGAATCGCGAGACGGTCGATGCGCTCGCCGCGCGCGGTCATACAATCAAGTCGATCGACGATCCTTACATGGATTTCGGCTCGGGGCAGTTCGTGTGGCGGCTCGATCGCGACGATCCCGAGCGCGGCTACGTGGCCGCGAGCGACAGCCGCCGCGACGGTCTCGCGGCCGGTTTCTGACGGAACGCTTCCGGTCTTGCGCTCGACGGGCGGCCGGATGGCCGCCCGTTTTGCTTGACGCAGCGCATCTCATCGAACGCGCGCACCCGGTTCGAACAACTCATCTAACGAACCGCAGCATGCGCGGTGGAACTGCGCCCGTCGGCTATGGTCAGTGCTTTGAAGCACGAACATAAAAGTCCGGCTAAGATGCCAGAATGGTTCGGCCGGACCAACTCACTAAAAATGCAAGCAAAACGTCGCCTGCGGGCGCGCCGGGCCTGTGCCGAAGATCGGGGCCGGCCGGCCGCGCGACGACTGGGAGCGCACCACCATGCCTACTGAAACGACGCATGTCATGCCGTGGCGTATCGAGGACATCGACCTGAACCGGATCGATCGTCAGCGCGCCGCCGCGAATGAGGATCTGCTGCTGTTGCTGTGCGCGTCGTCGTTCATCGAAAGCGGCTCGGATCTCTACACGAGCAACCTGAGCGAGTTCTTCAACGACGATCCGGAAGTGTCCGCGTGGCTCAACAATGCGTGGGAGCACGAGGAACTGCAGCACGGGCGCGCGCTGAAGGCGTACATCGCGCACGTGTGGCCCGAGTTCGACTGGGATACCGCTTTCGCGAATTTCTTCGCCGAGTATTCGAAGACCTGCTCGGTTGACGCGTTCGAGAAGACCCGTGCGCTCGAGATGGTCGCGCGCTGCGTGGTCGAGACGGGCACGGCCACGCTCTATCGCGCGATCAACGAATGCTCGGACGAGCCGGTGCTGAAGGAAATCACCGACAACATCCGCACGGACGAAGTGCGTCACTACAAGCACTTCTTCAAGTTCTTCAAGAAGTACAACAAGCTCGAAGGCAACGGCCGGCTCGCGGTGCTCGGCGCGCTGATGCGCCGTGTGATGGAAATCAAGAACGAGGATTCCGAGATCGCGCTGCGCCACGTATTCGCGATCCGCTACCCGGATCGTGTCGGCGACAATCAATACAACCGCGAGCGCGCTGCGCGCATCAGCTCGCTCGTGCGTCGCAACCTGTCGGCCGACATGTGCGTGAAGATGCTGCTCAAGCCGCTCGACCTGCCCGCGAAGATCCAGCCGAGTGTCCACTATCCGCTGACGAAGATCACGCGGCACGTGTTCATGCGCTGAGTGTCACCGCGCGGTCCGGCGGCGCGCGTATGCTTCGGCATCATCGTCTGCTTCTCACCGGGGCCGCCATCATGACCGATACCCATCGCCACGCGCTCGAACAATGGACGTTCGACGCGTGGCCGCCGGCCGTCGTTGCGCTGTTCGACGGCACCGCGCTCGAACGCCATGCCGACTTCGCCGCATCGCTGATCGTCGCGACCGACGATGGCCAGTTGCGCACGACGCTGCTCAGCGTCGGCGAGATTCATGCACGCGACGCGCGCACGCTGCTGCTTGCGCTATGGCCGCAATCGCGCGCGGCGCGCGCGCTGGCGCAACGGCGCGCGGCCGCGTTGACGCTCGTCGCGGACGGCGCATTCTTTCAGGCACAACTGAGCATCGAGCCGCTCGAAGGAGACTTCGGCGGACTGGCCGGGTTCGCCGCGACGATCGCGCATGGCGATGCGCAGCGGGTCGGCTATGCGCGTCTCGCGACGGGTATCACGTTCGCGCTGGAAGGGGAGGCGCGCGCCGAGGTGCTCGCGCGCTGGCAGCGCCAGGTCGAGCACCTGCGGCGCGCGGCCGCGCGGCTTCAGTGACCGCGCTGGCCGCTGCGCGACGAACGGTTGCGGTTCGCGTGCGCGGCATTGCCGGTCGCCGGACGCGCGCCGTTGCCGCCTGACGGGCGACCGCCGGCGCCGGCGTTGCCGCTCGCGCCGCCGGCCGTGCGCGGCTTGGCCGCCTTCGCGGCCTTCGGCTGCGCATTGCCTTCGCGCTTCGCGGCCGGCTGGCCGGAGCCGCCTGCACGCGGCTGGCGATTGCCGCCACCACCACCACCGCCGCGCGGCTGCTGCTGTCCGCGGCGTTGCTGGATCGGCTCCGGCTTCACGTTCGGATCGGGTTCGAAGCCCGCGATCACCTCCTGCGGAATCTCGCGCTTGATCAGCCGCTCGATGTCGCGCAGCAGCTGCTTCTCGTCGACGCATACGAGCGACACGGCTTCGCCCGTCGCGCCCGCGCGGCCCGTGCGGCCGATCCGGTGCACGTAATCTTCCGGCACGTTCGGCAGGTCGAAGTTGACGACGTGCGGCAGCTGGTCGATGTCGATCCCGCGTGCGGCGATGTCGGTCGCGACCAGCACCTGCAGCGTGCTGTTCTTGAATTCCGCAAGCGCGCGCGTGCGGGCCGACTGGCTCTTGTTGCCGTGGATCGCCATCGCGCTGATGCCGTCCTTCGTCAGCTGTTCCGCGAGCCGGTTCGCACCATGCTTGGTGCGCGTAAACACGAGCACCTGGAACCAGTTGTGTTCGCGGATCAGGTGCGTGAGCAACTCGCGCTTGCGATCGCGGTCGACCGGGTGGATCTTCTGCGCGATGCTTTCGGCGGTGGTATTGCGGCGCGCGACCTCGATCAGTGCCGGCGAATCGAGCAGGCTGTCGGCGAGCGACTTGATCTCGTCGGAGAAGGTGGCCGAGAACAGCAGGTTCTGGCGTTGCGGCGGCAGCTTCGCGAGCACGCGCTTGATGTCGTGGATGAAGCCCATGTCGAGCATCCGGTCGGCTTCGTCGAGCACGAGGATGTCGAGATCCGACAGGTCGATCGTCTTCTGCTGCATGTGGTCGAGCAGACGGCCCGGCGTCGCGACGACGATGTCGACGCCGCGCTTGAGCGCATCGATCTGAGGATTGATGCTGACGCCGCCGAACATCACGGTCGAGCGCAGCTTCAGGTACTTGCTGTACGCGCGCACGCTTTCCTCGACCTGGGCGGCGAGTTCGCGCGTCGGCGTGAGGATCAGCGCACGCACCGCGCGCTTCGCGCCGCGATGCTCGGCGTAGAAGGTGTGCAGGCGCTGCAGGATCGGCAGCGTGAAACCGGCGGTCTTGCCTGTGCCGGTCTGTGCGCCGGCGAGCAGGTCGCCGCCGCCGAGGACGGCCGGGATCGCCTGCTGCTGGATGGGAGTCGGCGACGTGTAGCCGAGCTCGTTGACTGCCCTGACGAGCGGTTCGGCCAGGCCGAGAGATTCGAAAGACATAGATACCACTCTTGAGTTTTATGATCGGCGACGCCTCGCGCGGCCCGCGCGGGGACTGGCGTCGCAAAAAGCAAAGGGGCGCGGAACGCAGGTCACTCACCTGTTGCGGCGAGATCGGCGTACCGTTGTTGCCCCAGGACATCCGGATATACGTTACAACGGCTGCGACTTCCTGGTTCGACAGCGATTGCGCGAACGGCGGCATGCCGTACGGACGCGGATTCTTGAACGTGCTCGGCGGATAGCCGCCATTCAGCACCATGCGGATCGGGTTGACTGCCGATTCCATCACGATCGAATGGTTGCCCGCGAGCGGCGGATACGCCGGCGGCTTGCCCGCACCGGTTTCGGCGTGGCAGGTCGCGCAGTTGTCCGCGTAGATCTTCTTGCCCTGGTCGAACAGCGCGTTGCCGAATTGCTTCGACGGCTCGTACTGCATGTTCTTCGGCGCTTCAGCCTTCTGCGGGATCGACTTCAGGTACGTCGACATCGCGCGCGTATCTTCGTCGCTCATGTACTGCAGGCTGTTGTGAACGACGTCGGCCATCGGGCCGAACACCGCACCCTTGTTCGACACGCCGGCCTGCAGCAGGTCCGACAGCTCCTGCACGTGCCAGTCGCCGAGGCCGAGTTCCTTGTCGTTCGTCAGCGACGGCGCATACCAGTTCTGCAGCGGGATCAGGCCGCCCGCGAAGGCCGCCGAGCTCACCGGGCCGCCCATCATGTTGATCGACGTGTGGCACATCGAGCAGTGGCCGAGGCCTTCGACGAGGTACGCGCCGCGGTTCCATTCGACCGACTTGGTCGGATCCGGCTTGTATTCGCCTTCCTTGAAGAACAGCGTGCGCCAGCCGATCAGCAGGTTGCGGTTGTTGAACGGGAACTTCAGTTCATGCGGACGGCTCGGCACCGAGACCGGCGGGACCGAGCGCAGGTACGCGTAGATCGCGTCCGAGTCGGCGCGCGTGACCTTCGTGTAGCTCGCGAACGGGAAGCCCGGGTAGAGCAGGCTGCCGTCCTTCGAACGGCCGGTGTGCATCGCGCGGTAGAAGTCGTCCGACGTCCACTTGCCGATACCGTCCTTGTCGTCCGGCGTGATGTTCGGCGTGTACATCGTGCCGAACGGCGTCGCCATCGGCAGGCCGCCCGCGAACGACTTGCCGCCGCGCACGGTGTGGCACGCGATACAGTCGCCGACGCGCGCGAGGTATTCGCCCTTCTTGATCAGCGCGGCCTGGTCGGCCGGCGTGGCCGCGACGGCAGCGTTGCCGTGCAGCGTGTCGTTGCCCGGCCACAGGACCGGCACGAGGGCGGCAGCCGCGACGATCGCGACGGCCGAGAGTGCAAACAGGGACTTGCGTTTCATTGTGTCTGTCTCCCTTGCCTTATTGCGGTTCGCTGCCGCAGGCGAGCGGAGTCTTCATCGAACGCGCCGGGGCCGGCACGGGGTTGGCGGGCGCCGGTTGCGCGGCGAGCCATGCGGTCACGGCCGTCACGTCTTCGTCGGACAGCTTCGACGCGATTTCGTGCATGCAATCCGGTGCCTTCGCGTGGCGGTTGCCCGAGCGCCATGCGCCGAGCTGTGCGCTCAGGTAATCGGCGTGCAGGCCGACGAGGCCCGGGATCGCCGGCTGCATGCCGGTCAGGCCCGCGCCGTGGCAGGCCACGCAGGCCGGCAGCTTGCGCGACGGATCGCCTTGCGTGACGAGCTGTTTGCCGCGCGCGAGCGTGGCAGCCGGCAGCGTCGGCTTGGCCGGCGTCGGGTACGGCGGGCGCTCGGCCGAGAAGTGCTCGGCGATCTCTTTCAGGTAATCGTCGTTCAGGTACGTCAGCAGATAGTTCATCGGCGGGTACTTGCGCCGGCCATCACGGAAGTTGACGAGCTGGTTGTACAGGTACTCCGCCGGCTTGCCGGCAAGCCGCGGGAAATAGTCGTTGTCCGTACCCTGGCCGTGAACGCCATGGCATGCGGTACAGCCGCGCACACGCTCGGCCATGGTATCGGGTGCCTTGAGCGGCGCCTGCTGGGCGTGCGCTTGCTCCGTGGGCTTGGTCTGCGCTTGGGCAGCGCTCGTAAGGCCCGCGCCACCGATCAGGAGAACGGCAAGCAACGGACGGAAGAGGCGTCTTGAAGACACACGAGACTCCATGTTTATTCGTCGGGGACCTGTCCGGGCTACGATCGGCTCGGCGCATGGACGGCAGGACAGCCGGGCTGCTGCGACGCGGCATTCTATCATCGATGGGTAATGACGGCTATTTGGCAAAAGGACATCGGTTCCTGCCTGATTGCGACTTGCGACAATTTGACGCGCTTTGTGCGCGGGTTGTGTGAACCGGCGTGCGCTTTGACCATCGAAGACCTACACTCGCGGGTCGCGCGGCGCCGCCTTCGCCGCAGACCCAGTCATTTCTCCCGTTTCCGGATTCATCGATGACGTTCCCTACCATGCCGTTGCCGTCTTCCCGCTGTCGTTCCATTTGCCGCCGCACCGCAGGCCGGCCGTTCCCGGGAGGGCGCGCGCGATGAGGATCGACAGCTTGTGGATCGGGCAGGTCGCGTTGGCGGCATTGATGGACGCGACGTTCGCGATGGCCGTCGGCTCGGCGCTGCTCAAGGCGTGGCTCGGCAAGGACGGCGCGCGGCCGGTCGTCGCGCCGGCGCATCCCGCGTGGCTGCGCGCGCAACATTCGCTGGTCGCGGCGGCGCTGGCACTCGTGCTCGCCGATCTCGGCTGGCTGGTGTACGAAGCCGCGTCGATGAGCGGCGCGGGGCTCGGCGGCGCGTTCGCCGCGATTCCCGTCATGCTCGCGCAGACGCACACGGGCTTCGCATGGAGCGTCGCGTTCGCCGGCGCCGTCGTGCTCGCGATCGTCGCGCTGGCGAAGCCGGAGGGCCCGGTCGCGCACGCGGTGCTGTGGTTCGCGGTGATCGTGGTCGCGGCCGGCAAGGCGTCGCTCGGCCATGCGGCCGATACCGGCCCGCTGTCCGCGGCGGTCGGCGTGCAGACGCTGCACCTGCTCGCCACCGCGGTGTGGGGCGGCCTCGTGCTCGCGGGCGGGCTCGCGGTGCTGCCGGTGCTCGGCTCGTCGGTCGCGCGCGGCGCGCTGATCCGGATCGGCCAGCAACTGTCGCGCACGTCGGCGATCGCGGTCGTGTTCGTGCTCGGCACGGGCGTGCTCAACGCGCTGCGCGGGCTCGGCGGCTCGCTCGCGCCGCTCGACGGCAGCACGTGGGGGCGCGTGCTGTTGCTCAAGCTGCTGCTCGTCGCGCTCGCGCTCGTGCTCGGCGGGTTGAACCGCTTCTCCGCGCTGCCGCGCCTGCGCCGTACCGCGTCGACCGAAGACGCGCACACGTTCCGCAACATCCTGCACCTCGAGGCGCTGACGATGGTCGGCGTATTCGTCGCGGCCGCCGTGCTGTCGTTCAGCGTACCGGGGTTCGCGGCGCTCGGCTGACGGCCGGGGCGGCGCGGTGCCGGGCCGGATGCCCGCGCGTCGCGTGCGTCAGATGCACAAACGGCCGCCTGTCGGGCGGCCGTCTCGAAGCCGTGCGCGGCATGCGCGCCGCGCAACGCACCTCATCTCACGCCCTCATCACCACTCGGCGACGCTGCCGTCCGCGTGACGCCACACCGGGTTGCGCCAGCGATGTCCCGTCTTCGCCATCTCGCGCACTTTCTCCTCATTGACGTCGATGCCGAGCCCCGGGCCCTGCGGGATCGCGACGAAGCCGTCTTCGTAGCGGAATACCTCGGGGTTGCGCAGGTAGTCGAGCAGGTCGTTGCCCTGGTTGTAGTGGATGCCGAGGCTCTGTTCCTGGATGAACGCGTTGTAGCTGACTGCATCGAGCTGCAGGCACGCGGCCAGTGCGATCGGGCCGAGCGGGCAGTGCAGCGCGAGCGCGACGTCGTAGCTTTCCGCGAGCGTCGCGATCTTGCGGCACTCGGTGATGCCGCCCGCGTGCGACGCATCGGGCTGGATGATGTCGACGTAGCCGCCCGCGAGGATGTGCTTGAAATCCCAGCGCGAGTAGAGCCGCTCGCCGAGCGCGATCGGCGTGTTGGTCTGGTTGACGATGTCGCGCAGCGCCTCGGCGTTTTCCGACAGCACCGGCTCCTCGATGAACATCAGCTTGTACGGATCGAGCTCCTTCGCGAGCACCTTCGCCATCGGCTTGTGCACGCGGCCGTGGAAGTCGACGCCGATCCCGACGTGCGGGCCGACCGCGTCGCGCACCGCCGCGACGTTCGCGATCACCTGCTCGACCTTGTCGTACGTGTCGACAATCTGCAACTCCTCGGAGCCGTTCATCTTCACGGCCTTGAAGCCGCGCTCGACCACCGCGCGCGCGTTGTTCGCGACGTCGCTCGGTCGGTCGCCGCCAATCCACGAATACACCTTGATGCGGTCGCGCACCTGGCCGCCGAGCAGCGCGTGCACGGGCACGCCGTGATGCTTGCCCTTGATGTCCCACAACGCCTGGTCGACACCCGCGATCGCGCTCATCGTGATCGGGCCGCCGCGGTAGAAGCCGGCGCGGTACATCACCTGCCAGTGATCCTCGATCAGCAGCGGATCCTTGCCGACCAGATAGTCGGCGAGTTCGTGCACGGCGGCTTCGACCGTGTGCGCGCGGCCCTCGACGACCGGTTCGCCCCAGCCGACAATCCCTTCGTCGGTTTCGATCTTGAGGAACAGCCAGCGCGGCGGGACGACGAAGGTTTCGAGGCGGGTGATTTTCATGTCGCGAGTCTCCAGGGTTGACCGGCGCGGACATGCAGATGCGGCGCCGGTCGAATGCGTGACGGTTATCCTAGCGTAGCCCGATAAAAAATAGTATTAATAGCACTATTGTGCAGATAGTGGGCAGCCGCCCGCGCACCCGGCCACCGGAGAACGATCATTCAACGCGACCTGCATGGACAGACGGCCTTCCGGCTGGCGACGGCGATCCTGCGCGGCGACTATCCGCCCGAGTCGCTGCTGCCGCGGGAGCCGGACCTGATGGAGATGTTCGGTGTGAGCCGTACGGTGATGCGCGAGGCGCTGCGCACGCTGACGTCGAAGGGGCTGGTCGAATCGCGGCCGAAGGTCGGCACGCGCGTGCGGCCGCGCCGCGCATGGAACCTGCTCGACGCCGACCTGCTCGACTGGTACGCGCGCGTCGCGCCGCCGCTCGCGTTCGCGCTGAAGCTGCAGGAGATGCGCGAGATGATCGAGCCGCATGCGGCCGCGCTGGCCGCGCGCGCGCACGGGCCGGGCGCCTTTGACGCGATCGAGGACGCGGTGCGCGCGATGGCCGCCGCCCGCAACATAGACGAATGGGTGCGCGCGGACCTGCGCTTTCACCTGAGCGTGCTGGAGGCCGGCGGCAACGAGCTGCTGGTGCCGCTCGGCGCACTGATCGATCGGACGCTCGAGGCACAGCTGCATCTGAACGCGCGCCGGGCGCATGTGTTCAACGCGTCGCTCGCGGAGCACGTGGCCGTCAGCGATGCGATTCGCGTGCGCGACGAGGACGGCGCGCGCCGCGCGATGGCGTCGCTGCTCGCGGTGACGCGCGCGCGGATCGAGATGTCTTGACGGGGAGGGCGGTGCAGGCCTTCAGTGGTTCGCGCAGCCGCCAGGTTTCAGCACGCGTTGCGTCGACGCCGGATATTTCGCGAGCAGGCTCGCCGGGCGGCGCGGCCGCACCACCAGATCGCCGCCGCAGTTCGGGCAGCGGCCCTTCAGCACGTCGTCCGCGCAGGTCGCGCAGAACGTGCATTCGAAGGTGCAAATGCGTGCGTCCGGCGAATCGGGCGGCAGGTCCTTGTCGCAGCATTCGCAGCCGGGGCGCAGTTCGAGCATGGCGGTTTTCCTCGTGGTCGGCGTGGGTGGGGCGGGCGCTGTCGCACAATGCGCGCGACGCGGTGCGCGCTACTGTACGCGCTTGAATCGGCCGCGCCAATGGTGTCCGGTCAGGACATCGCCGACGCGCGCGCCGCCCTCAGGACGGCTCGACCGGCGCGGCCTGCGGCGCCGGCGTTTCCGCCTGCGGCGCCGGGCCCGTCGTGCGCGTGCCGGCCGTGACGGGACGCTCGATCAGCGGCGCGAGCGCCGGCGCCATCGACTTCAGCAACTGCACGGCCATCGCGCTCGTGAAGTCGTAGCGTGCAGCGTACGGTTCGTGTGCGGTCGCCGTCAGCACACCGAAGAAGCGGTCGCCGAGCACGAACACGAACGTGCCGCTGCGATTGACCTTGCGCGATTCGATCAGCCGCGCGCCGCGCGCGTAGACATTGAAGCGCTGGTCGCCCGTCCCGGTCTTGCCGTACACCTGGAGCGTCTTGCCGTCGGGCAGCGTGAAGCCGCCCGCGAGACGCCGCGCGGTGCCGTTGAGCACGACGTCGCGCAGCAGCGTGCGCGCCACGTTGACGATCTCCGGTGACAGCATCGGCTGCGGCTGCGCGACCGCGCGCACGAAGCGCGTTTCGTACGGCGTGCCCTTCGCGAAGTCGAGGCGCGTGATCGTCTCGGTCGGCGCTTTCTGGCCGCCGTTCGCGATCAGGCCGATCAGTTTCGCGAGCGCGTCGGGCTGGTCGCCCGATGCGCCGATCGCGGCCGCGTATGACGGCGTGACTTCCGCGAACGGGTAGCCGAGCGCACGCCACGCTTTCGTGATCTCCCCGTACGCGCGCAGCTCGACCATGTGGCGAATGCGCCGGTCCTGGGTCGCGTGGTAGCGCGTCTTGTACAGCCACGAGTACGTGTAGAAGCGCGCATCGCGGCTTTCGCGCTGAACTTCGCCGAGCGGCGCGTTCGGGTGCGCGCGCAGATAGTTGAGCGTCCACAGCGCGAGCGGGTGGACGCTCGCGATATAGCCGCGATCGTTGAGGTTGAACCGCTCGATCGCGTACTTCGCGTAGAGCGCGGCGAGATCGTCGTCCGAAAGCGTCGCGGCCGGCGTGCCCTTCAGATGCGCGCGCATCTGCGCGCTGAACCACGCGAGCGATTCGTTCGGCGCGACGCTGCGCAGCACCGTCGCGATCTTCGGCGGCGACTTGCGCACGTCCTGCAGCATCAGCGCGAGCGCGTCGTCGGGCGCCTTGCCCGCATAGCGCGTGTAGTAACGCTTCACGTAGACCTTGCTTTCGCCGTCGACGAACTGCTCGAGGTAATGCTTGCGCTGCTCCGGATCGCCGAGCCACGACGACGACGGGCCGGCTGCCTGCAGCATCTCGTAATGGACGATGTCGCGCATCAGCCGCACGAACACGAGGTTGACCGAGTGCTCGAACGCCGCATGCAGCGTCAGGATGCGGCCGTTGTCCGACTTCTCGAAGTTCGAGAACACCTGCGCGCCGCCTCCCGTGTAGAACACGTCGGGGCTCGCCGAGTACTTGCGTTCGACCGCCGCGTCGAGCATCGCCTGCAGCGAGCGATCGCGCGTATGCGACAGGTAATCGAGCGCCCAGCGCGACAGCCCGTCGATCGGGTCGGGCTTCACCTTCGCGAGTTGCGCGTTCGACAGGTCGCCGTAGCGCGCATGCAGGTCGGAGACGATCTGCAGGTAGGTGATCAGCGTGCGCAGCTTCGCGGTCGAGCCGAGGTTGATGCGGCCGCCGCGGTTCACGTCGAACGGCTGGTTCACGCTGTCGGTCTGCACGCGCAGCATGTTCGCGCCGTTGCGGTGCTCGTACAACGTGAAGCTGTACGTGAGGTGCGATGGGTCGTCCTTCGGGGCGAGCATCTCGAAGCCGTACAGGCCGGCGGCCTGCGCGCCGTCGCGGGTCGACGCCTGCGCGAGCCGTTCGGCGACCGCCTGCTGCACGCCGTTGTCGAGCGTGCTGGTTGCTTCGAGGTCGAGCTGGTCGAGCTGGTACAGGTCGCTGATCCCCAGTGCCGACAGCAGCGACGCGCGCGCGGACGATATGGCCTTGCGCGACACGAACGACTGCACGTGCGCGGCGGCCGGCGGCGCGCTGCGCTCGATCTGCGCGGCGAGCGCCGCATCGCGCAGCGCGGGCGAGATCACGCCGCCGTTCGACAGGAGCCGCAGATAGCTGTCGGTCAGCTTCTGCAGCGCCGGATAGCCGCGATTCAGGAAGTACGACGGCGCGCGCTGCGCGATGATCAGCGACAGCACCTCGCGGAACGTCTTGCCCTGTTCGTCGACGTTGTCGCCGCTCGTCGGCGCGGACAGAATCCGGTTCACGTCGTTGAAGTCGCGGCCGTACCACGCGGCGAGACCGTCGCCGATGCCGGTGATTTCACCCACGTGCGGCCGCGCGGCGAGCGGCACCGAGTTCAGGTAGCGCACCAGGATCGCGCGCCGCGCGAGCATCGTCTGCGGACCATTCAGGTACGCGAGGACCGACGCGGACGCGATCTGTCGCAGCTTCTCCGGCGGCGTCGCGGTGCGGCCGTCGGGCGAATGGCGGAACTTCTCGATCTGCGTCGCGAGCGTGCTGCCGCCCGGACGCGCCTGGTGATGGTTGACGACGTGCATCGCCTGGTCGGCGAGCGCGCGGCTGAAGCGTCCCCAGTCGATCGCCGGGTTGCGGTTCGGCTGGTTCGCGTCGAGCAGGTAGCGATCCTCGATGAACAGCAGCGAATCCGCGATCACGCGCGGCACCGTGTCGAAGTCGGCATAGACGCGCTGCGGGAACACGGTCGCGAACAGCGGCGCGCCGGTCGAATCGAACAGCATCAGCCCGGCCTGGTCTTTCTCTTCGTAAGGCAGGAACAGGCCGTGATCGGCGAGCGACAGCATGCGTTGCGAATCGCGCGCCTGCTTGCCGACGACGAAGCCGCGCGCGAGCAGATGCTGCTGGAACGCGGGAATCATCGAGTAGCCGAGGCGCTGGTCGTACGGCCCGTTGGCGGGGAAGCGGATGTGGTCGCTTGCGCCGGCCTCGACGGTGTAGCCGACGTCTCGGGTGAGCTCGGACAGGTAGTGCGCCTGCAGGCGCGACGTCTCGATCTCGGTCATCACGAGTCGCGCGATGATCGCGATCGCGATCACCAGCGCGGCCAGCAAGGACCACTTGATCCACGTCCAGACCGAGGCACTCCCGGTCACACGCGGCAGGATGCGATTCAGCGGCCGATTCATGGCGGCGTCTCCCTGAAGGCGCAGGCTCCGGCCGCACCTCATTAAGGATTAGTGTAGTCCTCCGCAGCGGGCTGCCAAGGGCGGTTCAATACCGAGATGCGTCGACGCAACGCACATGCCCGTGACATGCGGCATCGGCGTTGCGGTGCGGTGGCATGTGTCGCCGTGGAGTAACGTTTGCGCGCACCGCTGGCACGCCACGAGCGACGGCGGCAGGCCGCGCCGGCCGCTCACGCACCGGGTTTGTGCATTGCTGCCGTATCGATCGCAATTCGGGTCCGATCCTCTCCGTGGCCGGTGCGTGAGGACGGTACGGGTTTCCGCGATAGCCGGGTGCACCGGCTGCAGGTACGATCGGCGGATGTGCGGCGCGTGACCGCTCTCACCGGGGGTGCCATGTCGATCCATCCCGTCGCGCTCGTTTGCACGACGATCCTGGGATTGCTGCTGTTCGGGCTCGGCCTGATCGTGTCCGTTACGCGCTTCCGGCACACCACCGGTTCCGGGTGTGCGTCCGATCCGACCGACGGGTTGCACAAGATCGTGCGCGCGCACGGCAACACGGCCGAATACGCGCCGTTTCTCGCAGTGCTGTTTCTCTATTTCGGCGCACACGACCCGTCGCGCGCGATCGTCTCGTTGATCGTCGCGGCAACCGCGTGCCGCTGTCTGCTCGTGATCGGACTGCTTGCGTGGCCGACGATGGGCAAGCCGAACCCCCTGCGTTTCATCGGCGCGCTCGGCACGTATCTGTGCGGCGCCGCGCTTTGCGTCGCGTTGTTCGTTTGAGCGCGTCGCTATCGCCCTGGCCGCTTCGTGCGATCGTGCCGGCGCACGGCTTCGACGAAGCAGTGAATCCGGTAGTCGCACGCGATCGTGTTCAGCGCATTGCGCCGCGTGAGCACGCCGGCCGACAAGGCCGGGATCGACTCCTTCACGTCGATCGTGACCATCCGCTCGCGCATCCAGTCGATCTCCATGAAGTGCTTCCGCGCGCACGACACGGTGTCGGTGCATAGAGACAGTGCGAACGCCGCGCTGAACGACGTGCATTCGACGATCGGCTGCGCGGTGATATCCTCGCGAAACGCCCGCGACCGACGGGCGGATACCGACTGCCCGCGCGCGGCCTGACGCCGCGCTGCGCGGCGTTTCCGAGGGAGAGCCGAAGCATGAGCCGCAAATTCATCCTGAAGGGCGACACGACCGACCATGGCGGTGTCGTGCTCGACGGAATCGCCAATTCGTCGTTCGACGGCCGCGAACTCGCCTATCTCGGCGCGCCGGTGTTCTGCGCCGCGTGCAAGACGCAGGGCGTGATCGTGTCCGACGGCGGCGAGCGGACGATGACCGTGATGGGCAAGGTCGTCGCGCTCGAACACGACCTGTGCCAGTGCCTGTGCACGCCGCAGCCGAAGCTGATCCCGTCGCAGGGGACGGGCACCATCGCGGGCTGAGGCCCGTCGTCAGTCGCTGCCCTCGGTCTCGATCACGAGGATGCGCGCTTCGCCGAGCGGGTGTGCGACGTGTTCGGTGCCGATCGTCGCGTGAAATACGTCTCCCGTTTCGAGCACCGTCGCGTGCTCGATACCTGCTGCGCGGTAGCGCATCTCGACGCGGCCGTCGAGCACCGCGAAAACTTCCTCGCCGTCGTTCACATGCCAATGGTATGGCCGATCGGTCCAGTGCAGGCGGACCGTGATGCCGTTCAGGTTCGCGATGTCCAGCGCGCCCCACGGGCATTGCGCGGTGAATGCGGTGCTGCGGATGATGTTCATCGGTAGGTCCGGTCCGTCAATGCGCTACGGAGGTCGGGCAGGCTGCGTGGCCGTGCGGCTCGCCCACCCTTCGGTTTTCGTGTGCCCGTTTTCAGCGCGACATCGCGCGCAACGCCGCGTCGATCGTCTGCCTGCGCTTCTCCAGCCCTGCCGCCGAGCGCTCGGTCACGCGCTTCAGCACCGACGCCGGCGCGGTATCCGGCGAGCCCGCATCGAACGGCGGCGCGGGCGCATATTCGAGCGCCAGCTGGATCGACTGCGCCTCTTCGTCGCCGACGAGTTCGGCGGCGATCGTCAACGCGAAGTCGATGCCGGCCGTCACGCCGCCGCCGGTGATCAGGTTGCCGTCGCGCACCACGCGCTCGCGCACGGGCACCGCCCCGAGCGGCGCGAGCAGCGAATGAAATGCCCAGTGCGTCGTCGCGCGGCGGCCGCGCAGCAGGCCGGCCACGCCGAGCAGCAGCGCACCCGTGCAGACCGACGTCACGTAGCGCGCGGCGGCCGCGCGCTGCTGCACGAACGCGATCGTTTCGGCATCGAGCAGCAGGTCGTTGATGCCGATCCCGCCGGGCACGCAGATCACGTCGAGCGGCGGGCAATCGTCGAACGTGCAGGTTGGCGCGAGCGCGAGGCCGCTGCTCGACGCGACGGTGCCGCGCGATTTCCAGACCAGATGGACGGTCACGTCGGGCAACGACGCGAACACGTCGTGCGGGCCGGTGAGATCGAGTTGCTGGACGCCCGGAAACACGAGAAGGCCGATATGCAGGGTCATGCGAACGCTCCGAAGGGAAGGGGATGCGCCACGGTCGGCGCACGATGGACAGATCGATTCTAGGCGCGTAGTGTTTGGCGAAATTGCCATATCGCCCACGTTTTCAGCCAATCGCCATGCCTGCCGCTCCGCGCTCGATCCTCGTCCTCGCGTTTCCCCGTGCGCAGTTGCTCGACGTGTCCGGGCCGCTGCAGGTGTTCGCATCCGTCAACGAACTCGCGCAGGAGCGCGGGCGACCCGCACCGTACGCGCCACGTGTCGTCGCCGCGGAGGCGGGGCCGGTCGAGACGTCCTCCGGCCTCGTGGTGATGGCCGACTCGCTGCGCTCGGCCGGGTGGCCCGATACGCTGATCGTGGCCGGCGGCAAGGGCGTGCACGCCGCGTCGCAGGATGCGCGGATGGTGCGGTGGGTCCGGCAGCAGGCGCAGCGCGCGCGACGCGTGGCATCGGTCTGCACCGGCGCGTTCCTGCTCGCCGAGGCCGGCCTGCTCGACGGGCGGCGCGCGGTCACGCACTGGGCGCGCTGCGACGAATTCTCGGCGCGCTATCCGAACGTGCGCGTCGAGCCCGATCCGATCTTCATCCGCGAAGGCGCGCTGTGGACGTCGGCCGGCGTGACGGCCGGCATCGATCTCGCGCTCGCGCTGGTCGAGGAGGATCTCGGGCGGGCGGTCGCGCTCGACGCCGCGCGCGAGCTCGTCGTGTTCCTGAAGCGGCCGGGCGGGCAGGCGCAGTTCAGCACGATGTTATCGATGCAGCGTACCGACGACCGCTTCGGTGAACTCCATGCTTGGATCGCTGAGCACCTGACGGCCGACCTGTCGGTGCCGGCGCTCGCCGAGCGCGTCAGCATGAGCGAGCGCAGCTTCGTGCGTCACTATCGTGCGGAAACCGGCCGCACGCCCGCGCGCGCGGTCGAGCAGATTCGTGTCGAGGCCGCGCAGCGTCTGCTCGGCGAAACCGCGTGGCCCGTCAAGCGGATCGCCACTCGGTGCGGATTCGGCTCGGAAGAGACGCTGCGGCGCAGTTTCGTGCGCGTGCTCGGCGTGTCGCCGCAGGGCTATCGCGAGCGGTTCGTGCGGTAACGTGCCGGCGAACGGCGAACGGCGAACGGCGAACGGCGAACGGCGAACGGCGAACGGCGAACGGCGAACGGCGAACGGCGAACGCGCCGCGCATGGCGACCGGGGACGGAGCTGCCGCGTCTGGAACTGCACGAATCCGTATCACTTTTCAGTCCGAAACGCTTCAACTATTCAGGCGGGGCAAACAATAGACGGGGGCTTGTGCCGCGCGGGTTGCGCGCTCTATTCTGTTCCGTTGGCGATTCGAAGGGGGCGCAGCATGGACCGCATTCAGGCAATGGAAGTTTTCACCCGCGTGGTCGACGCGAACAGCTTCACGCGCGCGGCCGACACGCTCGCGATGCCGCGCGCGTCGGTGACGACCATCATCCAGAATCTCGAGGCGCTGCTCGGAGTGCGTCTGATGCACCGGACGACGCGCCGGCTGTCGCTGACGCCGGAGGGCGCCGCGTATTACGAGCATTGCATGAAGATCATCTCGGAGATCGCGGAAGCCGACGCGAGTTTCCAGACCGGCAACCGCAAGCCGAGCGGCGTGCTGCGCGTCCACATGCCGAGTTCGCTCGGGCGGCGCGTCGTGTTGCCGGCGCTGTCGGTCTTCCGGCAGCGTTATCCGGACATCACGCTCGACCTCGGCTTGTCGGACCGCTACGTGGATCCGGTCGAGGAGGGCATCGACTGCATGATCCGGGTCGGGCCGCTCGAGGATTCGTCGATGGTCGCGCGGCGGATCGGGATGCTCAAGCGCGTGACCTGCGCGTCGCCCGACTATCTGGCGCGTCGCGGCGAGCCTCAGGAGATCGCCGACCTGGCCGACCATCATGCGGTGAATTTCCGCGCGAGCCACGGCGCACGGGCGATTCCGTGGGTGTTCATGATCGAGGGCAAGCCGGTCGAGGTGCGGATGAACGGCAGCGTCACCGTCAACGATTCGGATGCGTACGTGACGTGCGGGCTCGAAGGGTTCGGGATGATCCAGCCGACGCTGTTCATGGTGCTGCCGCACCTGCGCGACGGCTCGCTGGTCGAGGTGCTGCCCGACTGCAATCCGAAGCCCAAGCCGATCTCGATCGTGTATCCGCACAATCGGCATCTGTCGCAGAAGGTGCGCGTGTTCGCGGACTGGATCGCGGAGCTGTTCGAGTCGACGCCGGCGCTGGAGGGCGGGGAGAACTGGCGGGGGCGGGTGGGGGCGCAGGCGGCGAAGCTGCAGCGAGGGGCGGTGGCGGTGTGAAGTGCCGGGGCGCGGCCGGGGTAGCCGTGTCGCCGGCCATCACAGTTTTGGCGTCCCGGAAAAGCCGAGCGTCGATACCGCGGCTTCAATTGCGGGATTGATCCGGTGCAGTGCCTCGCGTCGCGCGATCGCGCAACGCGGCGGGCAATTTCCACAGCATCAGTTCGCGCGTGCCGATGGCCCACAGCGCTGAACCGTTCCACGAAAAGGCCAGCGCTTCGATCTCGCTGTCTTTGGGTAGCGACGATGCGTCGAGCTGCACGGGCGTGCGGCCCTGTGCGACGTCCCAGAGCGCCACGTGATGCTTCCTGCCGCCTGTCGTGTAGGTCGTGCCCATCGCTAGGAGGCGTCCGTTTGCCGAACGGGCGGCGGCCTTGAATGTATCGGCCTTGCCCAGCAGTGCCGACAGCACGTGCCCGTTCTTTAGATCCACCACGTGCATGCCGACGAAGCGCGCCCGTTTCGGGCCAGGGTACTTCACCGGAGGAGGCATGCTGCCGTCGTCGTCGAGCAGCAGCACGAAGCCTGTCGCGATCCATTGACCCTGCGGGGAGCCTAGCGGTTTGGGCACCCATTGCGCGATGCCGGCGGCGTTGACGGAGTCCGGGGTGCCGAAGCGCTGGGGTAAGGCGATCGTACGCAGCGCGCGGCCGGTGCGGGCGTCCAGCTCGGCGAGCCCTTGCGAATCCTCAGTCCAGTAGGTTCCGGAAGGCCGCCAGCGTACCGGCCAGATCAGCGCATTGCTGCCGTTGCTGATCTCGTCCATCAGCGACTGTCGTACCGACGACAGCGTGGTGACGAACGGCCATGGATCGTCGGCGCCCGGCGGCGGCGACGCCGGGCGCTGCACGGTCAGGAACTGGGAGCCGACCGGATTCGCGTCCTGCTCGCCATGCCGGAGGTCGTGCCAGAAATTGGCCGGCAGATCGTCGTCGAGGATCCAGTACATATCGCTCATCTGATGATCTCGCCAATCGATCTCGACCGGCCAGACGATTTCATGACGATCGACCTTGCGGCTCGCGATGTCATATCGGTACAGGCATGGCTTGCTCTTGGCGTCCGGCTGGCCGTCGAACCAGACGGCACTGCCGTCGCCGTTGATCATCATCCGTCGCGGGCCGTCCTTGCCATGCCAGACCTCGTCCGCCTGCAACGCGCCGTTGGCCGCGTGCAGCCACCACACGTACTCGTTCCAGCCACGGTTGTCGGCCATCTGGGCGCTGAACAGCAGGCTGCCGTCCGGCAGGCCGAGGATGTCGTGCGGATATAGCAACGTGCGTTGCGACGGGGCGGTCACGAACTTGTCCCAGCGGATGATCGAGGGCTTGATTACCGGGGCACTCTGGTCGGGCACAACCAGCTTGATTGCGGGGGGCGGCATCGATGGTGTCGAGGGTAACTGCCATGCAGCGGGCGACGTGGCGATTTCCAGCTTGGCCGGCAGTGCGGATAACGCGTCGGTCAATGCCGTGAATACGTCGCCCGGGACGACGGAGATGCCTGTCCTGCGGGATTGGGTCCGGTTGCCGCTGAACAGGTCCAGGTCCTGAAGTGTCAGTGCTTTCCACAGGCTGTAGTCAGGATTGGGTCGGGAGTCGACGCGACCGAACTGAACGACCGTCGACGGGTGTCCGAATATGGCGCTGACGTCCTGCACCCTGACGAACAGCGCGCTCCGGTACTGACCGGTGATGCCATCGGTGTGGTCCTGGCGTGCCTCCCAGAATGCATAGGTGGTCTGCAGCGCTGGCAGGCCGGAGCCCTGGAACAGCCGGTCGACGCGTGCCCGAGCCTGATCCATGCGCCAGTCCAGTTCCTGCCGGGTGATCGCGCCTTGTTGCAGCGCCTGCTGCAGTTTCGGCAGCGACGCGTGGTCGGCGATGGCCGCGCGCAGGTCCGGCCGTCGCGACAACAGCACGGCGCTCCAGGGATCCGGCAAATTCTGCAGTTGCCAGCTATTGGCACTGGCATTCACCGGACTCGTCCGTTGCAGCACCCGCTGCACCAGCGGCTGCACCTGATCGTAGGGAGCAGAGACCAGCATGAACACGGCTTGCGCATAAGCTTGCCGGTTCTTGTCGTTGTCCCAGACCAGGACCTGTTCGCCTCGGCGGGCGGCGACTTCGTAATCGTCGTCGTGTCCGGTATCGTGCAGCCGCTCGAATCTCCAATGCAGGCCCTCGACGGTGGTGTCGGGCAGAGGGGCGGCCTGGCAGGCGAGCGAAATTGCGATGCCGATCAGAATCGGCAGGAAGCATGCGAGGCGTTTTTTCATCGACGTTATGCCCGGACGCAGCAGAAATTTGGACGTACCGATTCTAAGTGCGGTGTAGCACTCATGCCGCGATGAACCGGGTGCCATTGCGCGAGGTATCAATTTTTGCGCCGTTCGGCATCGCCGCATACGGACATCGGCGAGAACCGCGGCCGTTTGGCGCGACCGCTCGCGTCGGCGAATTCAAGTCGCAGATCGACTTCGATCGGAAGTTTGCAATTGACGATAGCCGAATGATTGTCGCGTTCGACCGGGGTTGGGGGCTCGCTGGGTCGACGCGATGTGACGGCGTATGTTTTGGACGGAACAAATGAAAAAGCCGCTGTTTCTCTCGAAACAGCGGCTCTCGCATTTGGTGGCGAATCAGGGACTCGAACCCCGGACCTGCGGATTATGATTCCGTCGCTCTAACCGACTGAGCTAATTCGCCGAAGACTTGAATTATGTAGATGTACCGCCGGGCTGTCAACACCTTTTTTCACTTTCCTGAAAAAAAGTGCCGGGGCCGGCGCCGGCCCCGGTTGCGGGCGGGGATGCCGCCCGCGCCCGACCTACCTCAATCCTGCGCGTAGATGTTCGAGTCCTTCGTCTCCTTGACGAACAGCAGGCCGATCACGAACGTGGCCAGCGCGATCACGATCGGATACCAGAGCCCCGAGTAGATGTCGCCCTTCGCCGCGACGATCGCGAACGCGGTCGCCGGCAGGAAGCCGCCGAACCAGCCGTTGCCGATGTGATAGGGCAGCGACATCGACGTGTAGCGGATCCGCGTCGGGAACATCTCGACCAGCATCGCGGCGATCGGGCCGTAGACCATCGTCACGTAGATCACGAGGATCGTCAGGATCACGATCGTCATCGGCCAGTTGAGCTGCGCCGGGTCGGCCTTCGCCGGGTAGCCGGCCGCCTTCAGCGTTGACGCGAGCGTCTTGTCGAACGCCGCGCCCTGCGCCTTCGCGTCGGCCGCCTTGCCGTCATACGCGGGGATCACCGTATCGCCGACCTTGATCTGCGCGGTCGCGCCAGCCGGCGCCGCGACGTTCTCGTAGTTCAGGCCGGCCTTCGCGAGCGCGCTCTTCACGATGTCGCACGAGCTCGTGAACTTCGACGTGCCCACCGGGTTGAACTGGAACGAGCAGGTGGCCGGATCGGCGAGGACCGTGATCGGCGCCTTCTGCGTCGCGAGTTCGAGCTGCGGGTTCGCGTAGTGCGTGAGCGCCTTGAACAGCGGGAAGTAGGTGAGCGCCGCGATCAGGCAGCCCGCGAGGATGATCGGCTTGCGGCCGATCTTGTCCGACAGCGAACCGAAGAACAGGAAGAACGGTGTGCCGATCAGGAGTGCGATCGCGATCAGGATGTTCGCGCTGGCACCGTCGACCTTCAGCGTCTGCGTGAGGAAGAACAGTGCATAGAACTGGCCCGTGTACCACACGACGGCCTGGCCGGCCGTCAGGCCGATGAGCGCGAGGATCACGATCTTCAGGTTCTTCCACTGGCCGAACGCTTCGGTCAGCGGCGCCTTCGACGTCTTGCCTTCCGCCTTGATGCGCAGGAACACCGGCGATTCGTTCAGCTGCATCCGGATCCACACCGACACCGCGAGCAGCAGGATCGACGCGACGAACGGCACGCGCCAGCCCCAGCTGCCGAACGCTTCCTCGCCGATGAACGTGCGCACGCCGAGGATCACGAGCAGCGACAGGAACAGGCCGAGGGTCGCGGTCGTCTGGATCCACGCGGTATAGAAGCCCCGACGGTTCGCCGGCGCATGCTCGGCGACGTAGGTCGCTGCGCCGCCGTACTCGCCGCCGAGCGCGAGGCCCTGCAGCAGCCGCATCGCGATGAAGATCACGGGCGCCGCGATGCCGATCGATGTGTAGCCGGGCAGGAAGCCGACCACGAAGGTCGAGATGCCCATGATCACGATCGTCACGAGGAACGTGTGCTTGCGGCCGACGAGGTCGCCGAGCCGGCCGAACACGATCGCGCCGAACGGACGCACGGCGAAGCCCGCCGCGAAGCCGAGCAGCGTGAAGATGAATGCGGCGGTCGGATTGACCCCGGAGAAGAAGCTCTTGCTGATGTAGGCCGCGAGTGATCCGGCCAGGTAAAAGTCGTACCACTCGAACACGGTGCCGAGCGACGACGCGAAGATCACCTTCTTCTCTTCGCCCGTCATCGGCGAGTGCGAAATTTGCTCGCCTAACGTTGCCATGAATCGTCTCCAAGTCCCTTGATATAGATATGCGGCCGCCTTGGGTGGGCGGGCCTGTCGACGATTATTGGCACGGAAACTTACGGCGCACTGACTCGCGGGCACAAATCGACTGCGCGTTAACCCGCGCCGAATCGGTCGTTTCGCGTTCCGATCGTGTCGCGATCGGGTGGTAAAGCGCCGGTTTCGATGCGATCGCGGCGCGGTACGGACTCGCGCGTATCAGGATTGGTCCGGCGCGGTGTCCGACAGCGGCAGGCTGATGCGCACGAGCGTGCCCGCGAGGCGAGGTGCGCTTTGGTAGACGTGATCGTCGAGCGTCAGCGTGCCGCCGTGCTGGGCGGCGATCTCGCGCACGATCGCAAGTCCGAGCCCGCTGCCGTCGCCTTCGCGGCCGAGGATCCGGTAGAAGCGTTCGACCACGCGGTCGCGTTCCGCGGCCGGGATGCCGGGCCCGGTGTCCTCGACTTCGAGATGCACGCGCCGCGCCGCACGCTCGGCCCGCACGCGCACGGTGATGCGGCCGCCTTCGGGCGTGTAGCGGATTGCGTTGTCGACCAGGTTGCCGAGCATCTCGCGCAGCATCACGGGATTGCCGTCGACCTCGAGCGGTGCGTCGTCCTCCGGACCTTCGTAGCCGAGGTCCATGCGCTTCGCGAGCGCGGCCTGCACCCAGTCGCGCACCGTGCGGCGTGCCAGCGCGGCGATCTCGACCGGCTCGAACGTCAGCCCGCTCGCGCGGTTCTCGGCGCGCGCGAGCGCGAGCAGTTGCGTGACGAGTCGCCCGGCCTGCTCGGAGCTCGTCGCGATCTGTTCGAGCGAACGCTGCACGTCGGGCGGCACGGGGTGGCGCAACGCGAACTCGGCCTGGGTGCGCAGCCCCGCGAGCGGCGTCTTCATCTGGTGCGCGGCATCGGCGATGAAGCGCTTCTGCAGCGCCATGCTCTGTTCGAGACGCGCGAGCAGGTCGTTGAACGACGTGACGAGCGGCTCGATCTCGGGCGGCGCGCGCTGCGCCTCGACGGGCGACAGGTCGTCGGGCCGCCGTGCACGGATGTGCGCCTGCAGCGCGTTGAGCGGCGCGAGCCCTCGCGACAGCCCGAACCAGACGAGCAGGATCGCGAGCGGCAGGATCACGAACTGCGGCAGGATCACGCCCTTGATGATGTCGTTCGCGAGCGCGTTGCGCTTGTCGAGCGTCTCGCCGACCTGCACGAGCACGGGCTGTGCGCTGTTCGACTCGGGCAGCGCGACGGTCGTATACGCGACGCGCACGTCGTTGCCGCGCAGCAGGTCGTCGCGAAATACGACGACGCCCGGCGGCGGGCGGTCCTCGTCGCGCGGCAGCGGCATGTCGGCCTCGCCCGCGACCAGCTCGCCGCGCGTGCCGAGCACCTGGAAGTAAACGCTGTCGACGTTGTCCGCGCGCAGGAAGTCGCGCGTCTGCTGCGGCAGCGTCAGCTCGGCGACGCCGTTGACCGGATGGATCTGCCGCGCGAGCACGTACGCGTTGGTCTCGAGCGCGCGGTCGAACGGGCCGTTCGCGATCGTCTTCGCGACGAGATAGGTGACGGCGATGCTCATCGGCCACAGCAGCAGGAGCGGCGCGAGCATCCAGTCGAGGATTTCGCCGAACAGCGAGCGCGGACGCGCGGCCTCGGACGTGTCGGTTTCGTCGGGCGGCGCGAACGGGTTCTCGTAGCGCGCGTCGCGCGCGACGTCGGCGGCGGACGGTTGATCGCCGGTCGGATGGCGGGAATGGGCCGGCGTGGCCATCGCGGCGACGGCCTGGGTCAGCGCAGCGGCGTGCCGGCCGCCGCGGACTGGGGCGCGGCCGAGTCGGCCGGCGCCGCGGGCGCGACTTTCTCGAGGCAGTAGCCGAGGCCGCGCACGGTGGAAATCCGCACACCGCTCGGCTCGATCTTCTTGCGCAGCCGGTGCACGTACACTTCGATCGCGTTGTTGCTGACTTCCTCGCCCCATTCGCACAGATGGTCGACGAGCTGCTCCTTCGACACGAGCCGGCCGATGCGCTGCAGCAGCACTTCGAGCAGCCCGAGCTCGCGCGCGGACAGATCGAGCACGCGGTCGTTCGCATAGGCGATGCGGCCGACCTGGTCGAACGCGAGCGAGCCGTGGCGCACGACGGTCGGACCGCCGCCCGCGCCGCGCCGGGTCAGCGCGCGCACGCGCGCCTCGAGCTCGTTGAGCGCGAACGGCTTGGCCATGTAGTCGTCCGCGCCGAGGTCGAGCCCCTTCACGCGCTCGTCGACGCTGTCGGCGGCGGTCAGGATCAGCACGGGGAGATTGGAATTGCGCGCGCGCAGGCGCTTGAGCACGTCGAGCCCGGACATCTTGGGCAGCCCGAGATCGAGGATCAGCAGGTCGAAGGACTGCATCGACAGCGCGGTATCGGCCTCGACGCCGCTCTTCACGTGGTCGACGGCATAGCCCGATTGGCGGAGTGACCGGGTGAGGCCGTCCGCGAGTATGCTGTCGTCTTCGGCGATGAGAATTCGCATGTTGCTGACCGATGGCCGGCGGGGCGTTCGCGCCGGCGCGGCTGTCTCCGAAGTTATCCGTGTACAACGCAGCCTGCATTGCGGGCTTGCATAAAACACTGTTTTTTTATACAGTGTCTGCATTCGTGGGCAGCGCTTGAAAGCGGGCGCGCCTCTGACAGACGCTGCTCATCATAGCAAAGGACGATTCATGGAAGATAGCAAGAAGGGCTCCGGGATGACCGCCGAGAAGAGCAAGGCGCTGGCGGCCGCGCTCGCGCAGATCGAGAAGCAGTTCGGCAAGGGGTCGATCATGCGGATGGGCGACGGCGAAGCGGCCGAAGACATCCAGGTCGTCTCCACGGGCTCGCTGGGTCTCGATATCGCGCTCGGCGTCGGCGGCCTGCCGCGCGGCCGGGTGGTCGAGATCTACGGTCCGGAATCGTCCGGTAAAACCACGCTCACGCTGCAGGTCATCGCCGAACTGCAGAAGCTGGGCGGCACGGCAGCCTTCATCGACGCCGAGCACGCGCTCGACGTTCAATATGCAGCGAAGCTCGGCGTGAACGTGCCGGAGCTGCTGATCTCGCAGCCGGACACCGGCGAGCAGGCGCTTGAAATCACCGACGCGCTGGTACGCTCGGGCTCGATCGACATGATCGTCATCGACTCGGTCGCGGCGCTCGTGCCGAAGGCCGAAATCGAAGGCGAGATGGGCGATTCGCTGCCGGGCCTGCAGGCTCGCCTGATGTCGCAGGCACTGCGCAAGCTGACGGGCACGATCAAGCGCACGAACTGCCTCGTGATCTTCATCAACCAGATCCGGATGAAGATCGGCGTGATGTTCGGCAACCCGGAAACCACGACGGGCGGCAACGCGCTCAAGTTCTATTCGTCGGTGCGTCTGGATATCCGCCGGATCGGTTCGATCAAGAAGAACGACGAGGTGATCGGCAACGAAACCCGCGTGAAGGTCGTCAAGAACAAGGTGTCGCCGCCGTTCCGCGAAGCGATCTTCGACATCCTGTACGGCGAAGGCATTTCGCGTCAGGGCGAGATCATCGATCTCGGCGTGCAGGCGAAGATCGTCGACAAGGCGGGTGCCTGGTACAGCTACAACGGCGAGAAGATCGGCCAGGGCAAGGACAACGCGCGTGAATTCCTGCGCGAGAATCCGGAAATCGCGCGCGAGATCGAAAACCGCATTCGCGAATCGCTCGGCGTTGCCGCCATGCCCGATGGTGCAAGGGTCGACGAAGCCGAGGCGATGGACGAAGAAGAGTGATGGTCGGGCGCCGAGGTCAGGCTGGCGAACCGGAACCGAGCGACGCGTCCGACACGGCGGGTCGCTCCGGCCGGCAAGCCGAATCCTCGGGGGCCAACCGGCGGAGCGCGGGCAGTCATGCCGCGAGCCGCACCGCGACGAGGGCATCCGAGGATGCCCTCGTTTCGTTTGAGATGACCGTGCCGGTCGATCCGTTCGACGACGACGAATCGTTCGACGCGCACGACCGGTCGCGCCGTCGCGTGTCCGGTGTCAACTTTCCGGGCGAGCGCGCGGCTGATGTGTCTGCGTCGGTCAAGGAAGATGTGTATACGCGCAGCAGCCAGCATCCGCGTCGCACGCGCCGTGCGTCCAGCGGTTCAGCCGACGCTGCTTCCGGCGACGAATCCGGTGCCACCGAGCGCAAGTCGTCGAAACCGCCGCGTTCGCTGAAGGGCCGCGCGCTCGGCTATTTGTCCCGGCGCGAGTACAGCCGGGCCGAACTCGCGCGCAAGCTCGCGCCGTACGTCGGTGAGGACGAATCCGTCGAGCCGGTGCTCGATGCACTGGAAAAGGAAGGCTGGCTGTCCGACGCACGCTTTGCCGAGAGCCTCGTGCATCGCCGCGCATCGCGCGTCGGCGTCGCGCGCATCGTCAGCGAACTGAAGCGTCATGCGGTTGGCGACAGTCTCGTCGAGGAAGTGAACGCGCAATTGCGCGAGACCGAGTGGGCACGCGCGCAGGCCGTCTGGCGCAAGAAATTCGGTGCACTGCCGCAAACGCCCGCCGAGCGCGCGAAGCAGGCGCGCTTCCTTGCCGCGCGCGGCTTCTCGAGCTCGACCATCGTGAAGTTGCTGAAGGTCGGCGACGATTTCTCGATCGACGACTGACCGGTCCGGTCGCGCGCGCTGCGCGCGATTTTGCTGCAATGCAACCGTTTCCGGACAGGCGGGAATACCCGCCGTCGCGGCCGGATGCCTCAAATACCCAATATGCTAAAATCCACGGGTTTTCCTCTTCGGCCTCAACCTCCAGCATGCCGCTATCCGAGCCCGTGCCCCGTCAGTTGCGACATCGACGCGCAATCCGAGCGGAAGCCTACGAGCGCGGCGACGGCTTGTGGGACATCGAAGCCTGCCTGACCGACCACAAGCCGCGCGATGTCGCGCTTGCGTCGGGCATCCGGCCCCAAGGCCTGCCGATCCACGAACTCTGGCTGCGCGTGACTATCGATCGTGACCTCAACGTCGTCGACGCCGAAGCGTCTTCGGAGTGGGTTCCCTATCCCGGTCACTGTCAATCCGCCCCTCCCGCCTATCGGGCCCTCATCGGGCTCAATCTCTTCCGCAATTTCCGCCGCAACGCGAACCGGCTGCTCGCCGGCGTCGCAGGCTGTTCCCATCTCACCGAACTGTGTGCCGTGCTGCCGACGGCAGCGATCCAGGCGTTCGCCGGTGACGTGTGGAACGTGCGCGAGGAGGGAGGCGAAGGACCGGACCATGACGGCGAGCACGCCGAACCGCCTTTCCAGCTCGGTCGCTGCCGGGCATTGCGGTTCGACGGCGAGGTCGTGCGGCAGTACTACCCGCGCTGGTATGGCACGAACCGGCCGGACTTGCCCGGTGAGGGCAGCACGAAGGAATGAACGGAAATCATTCGAAGAAGCGTCTTAAGCGACATTTCATCCAACTCTCAGACTGAAGGGAATCACGCATGAAGATTCACGAGTACCAGGGTAAGGAAATCCTGCGGAAATTCGGAGTCGCGGTACCGCGCGGCAAGCCGGCGTTCTCGGTTGAAGAGGCCGTCAAGGTGGCAGAAGAGCTGGGCGGCCCGGTGTGGGTCGTGAAGGCTCAGATTCACGCGGGTGGCCGTGGCAAGGGCGGTGGCGTGAAGGTGGCGAAGTCGATCGAGCAGGTTCGCGAATACGCGAACCAGATCCTCGGCATGCAGCTCGTCACGCACCAGACCGGTCCGGAAGGCCAGAAGGTCAACCGTCTGATGATCGAAGAAGGCGCCGACATCAAGCAGGAACTGTACGTCAGCCTCGTCGTTGATCGCGTGTCGCAAAAGATCGTTCTGATGGGTTCGAGCGAAGGCGGCATGGACATCGAAGAAGTTGCCGAAAAGCACCCGGAACTGATCCACAAGGTCATCGTCGAGCCGTCGACGGGCCTGCTCGACACGCAGGCCGACGACCTCGCCGCGAAGATCGGCGTGCCGGCTGCTTCGATTCCGCAAGCGCGCGCCATCCTGCAAGGCCTGTACAAGGCATTCTGGGAAACCGACGCGTCGCTGGCTGAAATCAACCCGCTGAACGTCTCGGGCGACGGCAAGGTCATCGCACTCGACGCGAAGTTCAACTTCGACTCGAACGCGCTGTTCCGCCACCCGGAAATCGTCGCGTACCGCGATCTGGACGAAGAAGATCCGGCTGAAATCGAAGCGTCGAAGTTCGATCTCGCGTACATCTCGCTCGACGGCAACATCGGCTGTCTCGTGAACGGCGCGGGCCTCGCGATGGCGACTATGGACACCATCAAGCTGTTCGGCGGCGAACCGGCGAACTTCCTGGACGTCGGCGGTGGTGCGACGACCGAGAAGGTCACGGAAGCGTTCAAGCTGATGCTGAAGAACCCGGACCTGAAGGCGATTCTCGTGAACATCTTCGGCGGCATCATGCGCTGCGACGTGATCGCGGAAGGCGTGATCGCCGGTTCGAAGGCCGTGAACCTGAACGTGCCGCTCGTCGTGCGCATGAAGGGCACGAACGAGGACCTCGGCAAGAAGATGCTGGCCGATTCGGGCCTGCCGATCATCTCGGCGGACAGCATGGAAGAGGCTGCGCAGAAGGTCGTCGCGGCTGCCGAAGGCAAGTAACGCTATCGAATACGCATGGCGGCGCGGCAGATACGCGACGCCAATCGAACAGAGGTCAAAATACATGTCGATTCTGATCAACAAGGACACGAAGGTCATCACGCAGGGCATTACCGGCAAAACCGGTCAGTTCCATACGCGCGCCTGCCGTGAATATGCAAACGGCCGCGAAGCATTCGTCGCGGGCGTGAACCCGAAGAAGGCCGGCGAAGACTTCGAAGGCATTCCGATCTACGCGAGCGTCAAGGAAGCGAAGGCAGAAACCGGCGCGACCGTGTCGGTCATCTACGTTCCGCCGGCAGGCGCAGCCGCTGCGATCTGGGAAGCGGTCGAAGCCGACCTCGATCTCGCGATCTGCATCACGGAAGGCATTCCCGTCCGTGACATGATCGAAGTGAAGGACCGCATGCGTCGTGAAGGCCGCAAGACGCTGCTGCTCGGGCCGAACTGCCCGGGCACGATCACGCCGGACGAGCTGAAGATCGGCATCATGCCGGGTCACATCCACCGCAAGGGCCGCATCGGCGTCGTGTCGCGTTCGGGCACGCTGACGTATGAAGCCGTTGCACAGCTGACGGCGCTGGGCCTCGGCCAGTCGTCGGCAGTCGGCATCGGCGGCGACCCGATCAACGGTCTGAAGCACATCGACGTCATGAAGATGTTCAACGACGATCCGGATACGGACGCGGTCGTGATGATCGGTGAGATCGGCGGTCCGGACGAAGCCAACGCCGCTCAGTGGATCAAGGACAACATGAAGAAGCCGGTCGTCGGCTTCATCGCTGGCGTCACGGCGCCTCCGGGCAAGCGCATGGGCCACGCCGGCGCGCTGATCTCGGGCGGTGCGGATACGGCCGAAGCGAAGCTGGAAATCATGGAAGCGTGCGGCATCACCGTCACGCGCAACCCGTCGGAAATGGGCCGCCTGCTCAAGAAGGCGCTGTAATTTCCGCGTGGTTCGTCCTGCAAAAAACGCCGGCCTTGCCGGCGTTTTTTGTTATGCTCTCGCAATGAATTTGTAAGCCCCCGGCATGCGCGATGCATGTCCCGGCGTTCACCCGGCACGTCTGTCCGACAGCCGTTACCCCGCACCCGATACCGCTCATGCTTGAATTCCTGACCTCGCTCCACTGGGGCGCGGTGTTTCAGATCGTCATCATCGACATCCTCCTCGGCGGCGACAACGCGGTCGTGATCGCGCTCGCGTGCCGCAACCTGCCGGCCAACCAGCGGCTGCGCGGCGTCGTGTGGGGCACGGCCGGCGCGATCCTGCTGCGGGTCGCGCTGATCGCGTTCGCGGTCGTGCTGCTCGACGTCCCGTTCCTGAAGTTCGGCGGCGGCCTGCTGCTGTTGTGGATCGGCGTCAAGCTGATGGCGCCCGACGCCGACGCGCACGACAACGTGAAGCCGGCCGACCGGCTGTGGGACGCGGTGAAGACGATCGTGATCGCCGACGCCGTGATGAGCCTCGACAACGTGATCGCGATCGCCGGCGCGGCCGAGCAGGCCGATCCGTCGCACCGGCTGGCGCTGGTGATCTTCGGGCTCGTCGTCAGCGTGCCGATCATCGTGTGGGGCAGCACGCTGGTGCTCAAGCTGCTCGATCGGTTCCCGATCGTCGTGGCGCTCGGCGCCGGGCTGCTGGGCTGGATCGCCGGCGGGCTGATGGTGCACGACCCGGTCGGCGACCGCTGGCCGGTGCTCGATACGCCGGCGGCGATCTACGGCGCGAGCATCGCCGGCGCGCTGTTCGTCGTCGCCACCGGTTACGCGCTCCGGCGACGCCGCAGCGCCACGCACGCGTGACATTGGCCGTCCGGCCGACTGCCGGGGCCGCGGCCCGCTGGCTACGATCGAAACGCCTGCCTGATTCGGCAGGCGTTTTTCGTTTCCGGAGCCAGTCATGTTCGAAGCCTTTTCCGTTTCCCTGTTCCGTCGCATCGCCGCCGATCTGCGGCGCGCGAGCCGGCCGTTGCCGCGCTGCCGGCCCGCCGGCTTCACGCTGATCGAGCTGATGATCGTGCTCGCGATCGTCGGCGTGATCGCGGCCTATGCGATTCCCGCGTACCAGGATTACCTCGCGCGGTCGCGTGTCGGCGAGGGGCTCGCGCTTGCTTCGTCCGCGCGGCTCGCAGTGGCCGACAACGCGGCGAGCGGCGCGGGCTTCGACGGCGGCTACAGCCCGCCGGCCGCTACCCGCAACGTCGAATCCGTCGCCATCGACGGCGACACCGGCCAGATCACGGTGGCGTTCACCGCCCGCGTCGCCGCGGCCGGCGCGAATACGCTCGTCCTGGTGCCGTCCGCCCCGGACAAGGCCGACACGCCAACCGCGCGCGTGCCGCTGAAAAAGGGCGCGATGCAGGCGGGTGCGATCGCGTGGGAATGCTTTGCCGCCGGCAAGTCTGCGTCGTCGCTTCCGGCGCCGGGCGCGGGCCCGTTGCCGGCGGAGGCCGCGACTTTGCCCGCGCAATATGCGCCCGCGGAGTGCCGCGCGTAGTGTCGGGGGCATGCCGGCAAGTCCGTGGCCGCGTGCGCGGCGCGGCGCCCGCGGGCCGGCTGCGCCCGCCCCGGCGCGTGGGCGATGGCACGACGGGCCCGCACAGAGGGGGGAAAGTTTTGTATAGTGCGCCGGTTGCTGACATCCGGTTCGCTCATGCCTTCTACTTTTTCCCGTTCGTTGCCGCTCGTTGCGCTGGCTGTCGCCCTGATCGTGCCGTACTCGATCACGAATCACACGTATCCGATCCCGACCTTCTATTCAGAGTTTGCCGCGCTGGTGCTGTATCTGCTGGTGGGGCTCTCCGTCGTGCTGCTCGCACGCACGGGCCGCCCGGCCGAGCCGTTCGCCGCGCCGGCCGCGTTCGTCGCGCCGCTCGGGTTCGCGGCGGTGCTGATCGCGCAGGTCGCGCTCATGCCGCTCAAGGTGCCGTCGATGAACTGGCTGGCGGTCGGCTACCTGGCCGCCGCGCTGGTCGCGATGCAGGCCGGCTACACGCTCGCGCGCGAGGGGCTCGCCGAAGCCGCCGCGCAAATGATGTCCGGCGCGCTGCTGCTCGGCGGGATGCTCGCGGTCGCGAGCCAGGTCGTGCAGTTGTTCCATCTCGAATCCGCGGTGTCGCCGTTCGTCGTGGTCTACAACATCGCGGTCGATCGCCGTCCGTACGGCAACATGGCACAGGCGAACCACCTGGCGACCTACATCGCGTTCGCGCTCGCGGGCGCGCTGTATCTGGTGCAGACGCGCCGGCTGGCGGTATGGGCCTGGCTCGCGCTGTCGATCGTGCTGTCGGCCGGGCTCGCGCTGACGGTGTCGCGCGGCCCGTGGCTGCAGGTTGCGGTGCTGGTCGTCGCGGGCTTCTGGATGGCGTGGCTCGAGTCGCGCCGCGCGCCGGGCAACCGCCGCGCATGGGTGATGCCGGTCGCGCTCGCGGTGGCCTTCGTCGCGGTGAACGTTGCGGTGCGCTGGGCCAACGTGCATTTCCATCTGGGGCTCGCCGAGTCGGCGGCCGACCGGATGCGCGACGCGGGGCAGATCGCGCCGCGCCTCGCGCTCTGGAAGTACGGGCTCGCGATGTTCCGCGAGCATCCGGTGCTCGGCGTTGGCTGGGGCGAGTTCCCGTCGCACCAGTTCGCGCTCGTGCGCACGCTCGGCGGTGTCGAGATCGCGAACAACTCGCACGACATCTTCATCGACCTGCTCGCGAAGTCCGGCCTCGTCGGCCTCGGCGTGCTCGTCGTCGCGCTCGTGACGTGGTTCGTGCGCGCGGTGCGCGCGCCGCAGTCGAGCTCGCGCGTGTTCGGCCTCGCGCTGATCGGCATCCTGTTGATGCATGCGCTCGTCGAATATCCGCAGCAGTACATGTTCTTCCTGCTGCCGGCGATGTTCGTGATCGGCCTGCTTGAGGTGAAGCCGTTGCGCATCCTGCCGGGGCGCGCGGCGTTCGGGCTGTTCGCGGTGCTGTCGTTCGGCGGCGTGCTGGCGGCGGTGCCTGTGCTGCGCGACTACCAGCGCGCGGAAGTGCTGTATTACGGCAGCGATCCGGCCGCACAGTACCGCGATGCGCCGTCGCTGTTGTTCGGCGCGTGGGGCGATTACGGGGCGGCCACGCTGCTGGCAATTTCGCCGGACAACCTGCCGCTCAAGCTCGTCGCGCATGAGCGCGCGATCGCGCTGCTGCCCGGCGAGACGGTGCTGCGCCGCTATGCGGTGCTGCAGGCGCTGGCCGGTCGCGAAGCCGACGCCCTCGATACAGTCGCGCGCCTGCATGTGTTTGCGAAGGAGTTGAAGGACTGGCCGCAGCAGCTCGCGTCGTTGTACAAGCTGTGCGACCAGCAGCCGGAGCTGAAAGCGTTCAAGGCGGCCGTCGTCGCGAAGTACGGGGAAGTCCCGGCCGAAGCGGACGACGACTCGGACGACGATTCCGAGTGATGCCGCGCCGCGCCGGGCGGGGAATCCCGGTGCTGGTCGGATCGCGGTGAGGCAGGCAAGCGGCGGCGGCCCGGGACGGTGCGGCGATTGCTTCCCGCAGAGAATGGATGCGCACCGAATCCGGCGCGATTCGCGTCAACCATTGTCAAATCACCGCCACGCGCGAGGCGGCGCGTGCACAATGCGCGAAAGCGTTCGCATGCAAGGTCGCCCGGTGTGGGCCGCCGGCGCGAACGCAGCCCCCGGGTCTCCGGGAACCAGCCACGCAGGATCGCGACCTGGCAGCCCCCCGTCGCGCGGCCGTAACGGGGCGCCGGTCCGATGGCCGCGGCGCGGGGGCAATGCCTGCGATCCGGCCGGACGATATCGGCCGGCGTGCGGCGCTCGGCGCTCCTCCAGAACAGTGTTCAAGAACGATATTCGACCATGGCTATTCGCTCGACCTACCTGATCCTGCCCGCCGTCGCCATGCTGTTTTCCGGCTGCGCGATGATGTCGTCCTCGCAGGACAGCAAGCTGACGTGCCACATTCCGCGTGCCGTCTACCCCGATACCGCGAAACCGCTCACGCGTCCCGTCACCGTGCTCGTGCGCGCGCTGATGACGACGTCGGGCGAAGCGCAGAACGTCACCGTGACGACGAGCAGCCGCAATGCGGCGGCAGACCGCGCGGCCGTCGACGCAATGACGCACGCGACCTGCGCGCAGACCGGCGCCACCGCGAATCCGTTCCTGCTCACGCAACCGTTCGTGTTCGAGCCGCGACGCGGCGAGTGACGCGAGGCATCGTGGCCGGTGATGCGGCCGAGGCCGTCGTGCGCGGGACAGGTCGCTGCGGTCACGCGATCGTCACGATCGCGAACCGCAGCGAGAGCCGGCCACCGAGGCGTCCGGCGCGCCGTCAGAAGGTCCGTTTCTTCAGCGTATAGGCATGCAGCCAGTACAGCGTGTTGGTCTGCGCGTCGAAGTAGCCGCCCTGTGCGGTCTTGTCGGTCGATTTATTCCACGATTTGCCGGCGTCGGTGCTGCTGAACGTCAGGTCGATCGGTGCGCCGCCGCCGGTGCCGCCGCTTCCGGAGTTCGGATCGGTTGCATAGACGAGCAGGAGGCCGTTGCGACCGATGCTCATGCTGTCGAGTGTGAGCTTCTCGTCGAACGTGCGCAGTTGCTGCACGGCCTCGGGATGGTCGTTCGTCCACGTGAAAATGGCGCCCGTCCGGCGGCCGTTGTCGCGACCCTCGCCGTTTTGCGGCTTGTCGAGATGCGTCAGCGCGTACAGCGAATAACGTGATCCCGATTCCGGCGTGGTGTCGAGCGCAGTGACGACCTGACCTGGCAGCACGGTATCTGTCACGAATGCGTGCTGCCCCCAGTCGAGCCGGTCGACCACGCTGTGAGCGGGTGCTTCGGCAGTCTGTGCGACATGGTAGGCGATCCGCAGAACACCGTCCGGGCCGAGGCTGATTGCATTGAAATCCTGGCGCGTCTCGCTGCCGACGTGTGCATCGGCCGGCACGTCGATCGCTTGCCACGTGTTTCCGCCGTCGGAAGTTCGCCATACGCGGGGCCCCCAGCCGGCTGCGTAGCCGCGCTGCGGATCGAGAAAGAGCAGGCGGCCGATGTTCTGGCTTTCGGGCCATTGAAGTTGCGACCATGTCTGGCCGCCATTACTCGATTTCCACAGCTTGGTGGTTTGCGGCGCGTCGCCACCTTGCGCTTCGGGAGCCTTGTAGTTCATCCATGACGTGCTGATGAACTGAACGGTCCAGTCTGGCGAGTACCACCAGGCGGCATTCTGGCCGACCTGTTGGAATTGGCGCTTCATCCCGCCGTCGATGGTGCCGCGGAAGAAGCCGATCGTCATGCGGTTCAGCAACTCGCCGGTGTCGTTCATCCATGCTTCGGTCGGCTCGGGCCGCTGCGGCTCGTTCGATTCGGGCTGGGGCTTGAACGTTACGACGGGATTGGCGAGCTTGACGCTCATCACGTCATTGCCCTTGATGCGGAAGCTGCCGCCGCCGTATGGCGTGTCGTCCCGCATGAAGTGTGTCGAAATCGTCTCCCGATCCATCGTGGCGCGGATATAACTCAATGTCGCCACGACCAGGACGGCGAGGCTCACGACGAATCCTATCCGGCGAGTGTGTTTTTGCATGTCATTGGATGCGCGGTCACCCCGAGACATGACCGACCCGGCAGGACCGGTATCCGACGGTTCTGGCAGGCGTCGCGTCGCGATTGTGCGGTCGGGCCCCGCATTGCCCGGCCATTTCGGATCGGCCGCAGGCCGCGGAGCCGACGCCCGAATCGCGACGGGGGCCCCGCGGTAATCGCATCGGAACCGTCAGAACTGCCGCTTCTTGAGCGTATAGGCAACCAGCGAATACAGCGTGTTCGTCTGGGCGTTGAAATATCCGCCCTGAGTCGTCTTCTCTCTGCTCGAGTTCCAGGTCTTTCCCCCGTCGCTGCTGACGAACGTGAGATCGAGCGGTGTGCCGTTGCGGCTGGCGTCGGTTGCGTAGACGAGAAGCAACCCGTCCCGGCCGACGCTCAGGCTATCGAGCGTCAGCGTGTCGTCAAACGAATGCAATTGCCGCACCTGCTCGGGTGCGCCGTTCGTCCAGGTCGAAATGGCGCCGACGCGTTTTCCCTTGTCGGCGGGATTATCGAAATTGCGCGGTTCGCCGAGGCGCGACAGCGCGTAAAGCGCATAGTGATCCGACGCGGTCGGTGACGAGGACAGGCTGACGATCACTTGTTCGGGCAACACGGCGTCCAGGGCGAACCCGGATTGTTCCCAGCCGAGCCGATAGACGACGCTTCCGGCGGAAGCATGCTCGGATTTCTCGACGTGGTATGCCACGCGCAAGGTACCGTCCGGGCCCATGTCGATGCCGTCAAAGGTGCGGTGGGGTTTGCCGGCGTCGGCGGCACCCGGCGGCAGTTCGATTTCCCGCCACGACTGACCGCCGTCGGACGTGCGCCACACGTGCGGGCCCCAACCGATCGCATAGCCGCGCTGCGGATCCAGAAAGAGCAGGCGACCGATGTTCCGGTCTTCGGGCCACGCGAGCTGCACCCAGTCGCGTCCGCCGTTGGACGACTTCCAGAGCTTGGTCACTTGCGGCGTCAGCCCGTCGGCAGGCTGAGGCGACTTGTAGTCCATCCAGCCGGTGCTGATGAATTCGACCGTCCAGTCCTTGGCGTGCCACCAGGCGGCGGTCTGGCCCACCTGCTTGAAATGGCGCGTCATGTCTCCGTTCACCGGGCCGCGCCAGAATTCGACCGACGTCCGGTTCAGCGTTTCGCGACTGTCGTTCATCCACGCTTCGGCCGGCTCGGCTTTTTCCTTGTCCTTCCATTCGGCATATGGCTTGAACGTGATTTCAGGATCGCTGATCTTCAGCGTGATCGCCTCGTTTCCCGATATCACGAAGTCGCCTCCGCCGTAAGGCTTGCTGTTCTTCATGAAAGTGTTGGAAACGACCTGCCAGTCATTCGACATATACGAGAACCCGACAATCAAAACAATGAGCACGACTGCCGCAGCCAGCGACAGCTTCAGGAATTTTTTCGTCATTTCATTTCGGCATCAGTTTTTCGAGTGCCTGTGCAACAGGGTCGATGACATGTTCGTTGACGGCATCACCGGCCTTTTTCGCATATTCCACGGTATTGTCGACGTACTGTTTGCCCACGCCGACACCGCTGTCGAATGCCTGGGAGAATGTCCTGAGATCCCCCCATTCCTGGGCGTTGGGTTGCTTCAGGATGTAATACATATCGACAGGCCCGAGCCCGGCCAGACCGCCGTCGAGATAGGCGAGAGGGTGGGTCTTGAACGCGTACGTCTTGAAGGTGTCGTCATCCAGTTCGAGCGCGTACTGCGGCACGTTCATCACGCAGCTGCCGCTGTTCGGCTTCTTGCCCCTGATCGAAATGGTGTCGCCGCGCATGTTCTGCTGCAAACCCTGTTCCAGATAATGCTGCAGGAACCAGCGTGCGCTCGCAAGCCACGCTTTGCCCTTGTCGCTCAATTCCGGCAGCAGGTATTTGCCGTAATTCGAGCAGTAGTAGTAACCGTAGCTGACGTAATATCCCGGCGGCTTATGCCCGCACCCGATATGACGCATCATGAAATTGCCGTGGCGGGACCAGTCGGAATCGGTGCTTTCCGCTTGTATCAGGTTTTCCCGCCGATGCAGCAGTTCACGGGCAACTTTCGTGTCTTTCCACGGATCCCATGACGTCGCGAATTTCTTGACGGTCGTCCAGATACTCGACGTGCTGACTTTTTCGACCGTTTCCCAGTACTCGCCGTGCAGCGGCCGGTAGTAGTACGGGCACGTTCCGATAATGGAATCCGCCGCCGGCGTCACATGCTTGTCGCAGATGTTGATCTCCACCTTCGGCCGATCCTTGTACCCTGTCGGCGTCAGCATCCCCGCGCCGATGCCGAGCACCTTGTCCTGTTGTCCGTCAGCCATTCGATTTCCCTAGAAACTTGACGACGACGTCGTGCGGCACGTGGCTCTGCGTGAGCCCCGTCTCACCTGCCGCATTGGTGACGCCTTCCGAGAGCAGCTTGCCGTTCGAGAACATCTGGTATCGCGTGTTCGCTACCGGAATGTCGGTGCCGGCCCAGTGCGCGATGAACGCCTGATCGTAGTTGCCGGTCGAGTTCGGCAGGGTCGGTATCGTCTGCGACAGGTGCGTGGGGCCGCTGAACGCGTGCTGCGCCCCCTTGATGTCGATCTTGCCGGGTGCGTGCACTTCGATGTTGCCGTTCGCGATGCGGATGTACGCGCCGCCGGAGGTCAGCAGGATTTCCTTCGCCGCGGCGCCTTCGATCGACTCGGTTACCGCCATCAGCTTCAGCGCCTTCTGGGCCGTCAGCTCGATGTTGTCCGCGTGCGCCTGCACTTCGACCTTGCCCTTGCCGGCGAATAGCTTGATCCCGGAGTTCTGCGCGAACAGGCTGATCCGGTCGAGGACGCTCGCGATCAGCGACTTTCCGGCGGCCACGTGCGTGCTTTGCCCGCTGACGAGGTTGACGTGCTGGTCCGCGGCAAGCTGCACGGACTGTTGCGTGGACATCCCGATACCGGCCGGGCTGCCGAACAGCATCACCGGCTCCTTGAACGCGTTGGCCGTGCCGGTTCCGCCGCCCGCGGTCCTGCCGCCCGACGTGCCGCCGCTCACGCTGTTCTGCGTCGCGTCGGTGAACTGCTTCAGCGCCGAGTGGCCGTGGTCGAGCGGTTCGGCCTGATGCTGCGCGCCGACCTCCGACATGGCCTCCATCAGGCCTTCTGCACGGACGAGCTGCTGTTGCGTTTCCTGAACGTCGAGCGGCTGGCTCGCCGGCTGCTTCGGGTGCGTCGTGACGTACAGCCCGCGGCTCGCGCGTACGGCGCCGTACGCGTCCGAGCGCAGGTCGAAGCCGCTGCCGAGATAGCTGCCGCGGTTGTTGCCCGCATGGTCGATCAGGTAACCGAGATGCAAGTGCGCGTTGGTCTGGCTGCTGTAGAGGTGCACGCGGTTCTGCGAGGTCGCGTCGTCGAGCACGAGCTGGTTGTAGCCGGCGCCCGCATATTCCTTGGACCGGTATCCGGACAGGATCCCGTTGCTGTGCCACTGCGGGCTCGTCGCGCCGTTGTACAGCTTGCCGACGATGATCGGGCGATCGCAGTCGCCGCCGAGGAAATCGACCAGCACCTCCTCGCCGCTGCGGTGCGGGTGAACGGCCCCATAACCCTTGCCCGAATCCGACGCGGTGGCACGCAGCCAGCACGACGCCTTTTCGTCGCCGTCGTTCAGGCGGTCCCAATGGAAGCGAACCTTGACCCGGTTGAGCGCGTCGGTGTGGATTTCCTCGCCTTTCGGTGCGACGACGATCGCCGATTGCAGGTGCATCGGCGGCTTCGCGTGCTCGAACGGGCTGCGGAACGGTACGGTCGTGCGCTGGGCTTCGACGCGGATCTGAAAGAAGCCTTCGCTGCCGTCGGGATGACGCACGCGCGACTGGGCCGTATCGGTTGCCTGCACGATGCTGCCGACCTCGGCGCGCAGGCTGTGCGGGAAAACCGCCTGTTCGTCGGCAACGGGCAGATTGTTGACGATGACCCACGCCGTCTCGATCACGGTGAATTCGCGCTGCCCGGCATCGTCCTTGTCGTGTTCGGGGTGATCCGCCAGCTCGAAGGTCCGCCCGGCATCCATGCGCCGCACGCCGCCGACGCCATGAAAGCGTTTCGCGCGCGACTCCTGTTCCTCCATCCATATCTTCGACAGATGGTCACCACGGGACTGTTCGAGGTACGTGTACGCACCGGTGTATTCGTAGACCTCGAGCTGCGGCGGCAGGTCACCCTGATTGGCGATCGTCGGCGTATGGGTCGCCTTCGGATTCGCCGCGCTCGGCGGCTGCTTGTAGTCGAACGTGCGTGTGGCGCGGGCGACACTTCGCAGCGTGCGCGTGCCGGAGAACTGGACGAACGTGTCGGCCTCGTCACCCGTGCCCGCATGATGAAAGCGCACCGTTCGCGGCGACAGCGCGGGCAACGCGTCGACGCGGTCGACGACGACGAGCCGGTGCGACTTGCCGTCCTGGTCCTGTTCCCAGAAGCCATACAGGCCTTCCGATTCCATCAGGCGATGCACGAAATTCCAGTCATCCTCGTACTGCATGCAGAACGAGCGGAGCGGCAGCGGCTGGTGGAGCTTGAAGGTGAAGCGACCCTTGGCCTGCGGATGCTGGTTCAGCACGTCGGCAATGATGTCGTCCGCGGACTGGTCCTGCCAGATTCGCTGGTCGCGGCGGAACTTGAGAAAGTGCAGGAACGAAGCGAAGGCGATCTGGTAGTGCGTGACGCCGCTGTCCGAGCCGAGCCGGCGGGCGCAATGCACGTAGCCGTGGTGAGGCGCATAAGACTGATCGGCCTGCAGGATCCACAGCGTCACCGGCTGCGCGATCAGCTTCTTGAGCTCGAGGTTATCGGACACCGACACGGTATCGGCCGTGAACTCGAAGTGACGTCCGAGCCGCGATCGGCCGATGACGCGATGCGGCAGCAGCACGTCGGGGCCCAGCGGCGTATCCAGTTTGACAAGGCGCTCGTGCTGAACCGGTCCGGCCAGCAATGCGCTTCTTAACATTTGCGAATTCATCACCCGTGCTCGCTTTTTTTGTGCTGGGTCGCACGCTCTCCCGTGCGGAATCCGGTAATTGTATGAGATAAACGGGCGATATCCCGAATTTACCGGCCGACAGAGTGCCGACCGGTCAGCCGGCGGTGTCCTCCGCCTTCCAGTCCCCCGACTTCCCGCCACGCTTCTCCCTCACGCTCACCTCGGTGATCACCATCCCCCGGTCGACCGCCTTGCACATGTCGTACACGGTCAGCAGCCCGACCTGCACGGCGGTCAGCGCTTCCATCTCGACACCGGTGCGCCCGAACGTCTCGACCTGCGCGACGCAGTGCACGCCCGGCAGCGCGTCGTCGAGTTCGAAGTCGACGGCCACGCGCGTCAGCGCGAGCGGATGACACAGCGGAATGAGGTCGGCGGTGCGCTTGGCACCCTGGATCGCGGCGATGCGCGCGACGCCGAGCACGTCGCCTTTCTTCGCCTTGCCGTCGCGGATCAGCGCGAACGTCGCCGGCAGCATCCGGATCGTGCCGCGCGCGATCGCGATGCGTTGCGTTTCCTGCTTGCCGCCGACGTCGACCATGTGCGCGTGGCCGGCGGCGTCGAAATGGGTAAGTCCTGACATGTCCTGCTCCGATCTCTTGTGTCGCGGCCGGTCGATCCACCGCGTCGGGCACCGTGCCGCAACCATCTGCAACGTTTCAACGGGCGCCTATCATAGCAGCGGCCTGCACGACGCCGGGCGTGCAGACGGCGCATCCGCCGCAGCGAACAGTCGCGATCCCGCCGGTACAATGACCAGGATCTTCAGACCAAACGCCGCGATGCGCGCCCGGCGCGCGGGACGCGTCGTCCTCATCCTGCCATGCGTGTCAAACAGTTGCTTGCCGTGTTGCTGTCGACGGCGCTCGTGCTGCCGCCGAGCGGCCATGCACAGCGCCTGTCCGCGCTGCCGCTCGAGCCGGCGGCCGGCGCTTCGCCGTCGATTTCCACGGTGCCTTCCGGCATCGCGACCGGCGTATTCGGCACCTACGGCGGCGCGGAAAGCCGGTTCTCCGGCGGCGACGGCGCGTCCGCGCCGGTCGCGAGCCTGCGTGCACCGCTGCGCGCGCTGGAACTGCCCGACCTCGGCGACGGCTCTGGCGGTTCGCTTACGCCGCAGGCCGAGCGCCGTCTCGGCGAGCGCGTGATGCGCGAGGTGCGGCGCGACCCGGACTACCTCGACGACTGGCTCGCGCGCGACTACCTGAACGCGATCGCGAAGCGGCTCGCGGCTGCCGCCGCGGCGCGCTACATCGGCGGCTACACGCCGGACTTCGAGCTGTTCCCGGTGCGCGATCCGCAGATCAACGCATTCTCGATGCCGGGCGGTTTCATCGGGATCAACAGCGGGCTGGTCGTCACGACGCAAACGGAATCCGAACTCGCATCGGTGGTCGGCCACGAGATGGGCCACGTGCTGCAGCGGCACATCGCGCGGATGATCGGCGCGAACGAGAAGACGGGCTACACCGCGCTCGCGACGATGCTGCTCGGGGTGCTGGCGGGCGTGCTCGCGCGCAGCGGCGATCTCGGCAGCGCGATCGCGATGGGCGGGCAGGCGTTTGCGGTCGACAACCAGCTGCGCTTCTCTCGCTCGGCCGAGCGCGAGGCCGATCGCGTCGGTTTCCAGCTGCTCGCGGGCGCCGGCTACGATCCGTACGGGATGCCGGGCTTCTTCGAGCGGCTCGAGCGCGCGTCGATGGGCGACGCGGGCGTGCCGGCCTATGCGCGCACGCACCCGCTGACGGGTGAACGGATCGCCGACATGGAGGATCGCGCGCGCCGCGCGCCGTACCGGCAGCCGCGCCAGTCGGCCGAATACGGCTTCGTGCGCGCGCGGCTGCGCATTCTGCAGAACCGTGCGCCGAACGACATCGCGGCCGAGGCGCGCCGGATGCAGCTCGAGATCGACGATCGCACGGCGCCGAACGTCGCGGCGAACGAGTACGGGATCGCGCTCGCGAACACGCTGCTCGGCCAGTACGACGCGGCCGACAAGGCGCTCGCGTCGGCCCGCGCCGCCTTCGACGCGCGCGAGCGGCGCGCGGACGATCCGCAGACGAGTTCGCCGAGCCTCGACGTGCTCGCCGCCGACCTCGCCCGCCGCGCGGGCCGGACCGACGACGCGGTGCGGCTCGCGGCGCTCGCGCAGCGGCGCTGGCCGGCGTCGCACGCGGCGATCGTCGCGCACCTGCAGGCGCTGATCGCCGCGCGCCGCTTCGCCGAAGCACAGACGCTCGCGCGCACGGAGGCGCAAACGGATCCCGAGCAGCCGGACTGGTGGGACTATCTCGCGAAGGCGAGCGACGGCCGGGGCGACGTGCTCGCGCGGCGCCGCGCGCTCGCGGAGAAGTTGGCGCTCGACGGCGCGTGGCCGTCGGCGATACGTCAGCTGAAGGAGGCGCGCGACGCGAAGGACGTGTCGTTCTACGACCAGTCGATCATCGGCGCGCGGCTGCTGGAATTCGAGGCGCGCTACAAGGAAGAGCGCGAGGAGGAGAAGAACGGCCGCGGATAACGGTCGTCAGGCGGGCAGGGTGAGTTGCGCGTCAGCCCTCGACGCTGCCGTCGCCGCCATCCGATGCGGCGCGGCGAGCCCGCTGCGCGGGACTCGAGACGAAGCCGAACGTCGCCGGCACGTCGGCGCAGGCGAGATTGCCGAGCGACAGCGTGCGCCCGTCGCGCCAGCGCAGCGCGGGTGGCGTCGCGTCGAAGTCCGCGTGATCGGCGAACAGGCCCAGGTCGTGGTCGTGCAGTGCCGCGACGCGCGGCGGCGAGCCGGCTGCGCGAAACAGCACGCCGCCGGCGTCGTCGAGCCACGCGGCGTCCGGTTCGAACGGTGCGCCGGTCTGGTCGGCCAGCGCGAGTTGCCCGTCGCGTTCGGCCAGGCGAACGACCCACGGCGTATAGGCGAGCTCGACGTACACGCGCTGCGGCCCGTTCTGGAAGAACCACTGGCCGTGCGCATCGCAGTCGTAGTTGCGCCCGATGAACGCGTTCAGTGCCGCATGCCGGACCGGCGAGCCGAGTTCGCCCGCGGCCTGCGCGGCCTCGTCGCGCAGCCGCCACTCGCCGCGCCGGTCGAGCAGCAGCCAGCCGGTGCAGTGCGGCACGTTCGGCCATTTGGCGAGGGCCTGCCTGACGATGTCATCCATGGTCGACGAATTTCGAGCAATAGCCGAACACCCGCGCCGACAGCCAGTCGAGGCGGCCGGGGAACGGCCCGGTCATGAATCCCGCGTGGCCGCCGTCCGCGGGCTGGTCGAGCTCGACGGCCGGCGACACGTCGGCGGCGCTGGGCAGCGCGGATTCGGGCAGGAACGGATCGTTGCGGGCGTTGAGGATCAGCGTCGGCACGTCGATCGCGGGCAGCAGCGGGCGCGTCGTGGCCTGGGTCCAGTAGTCGTCGGCGTCCGCGAAGCCGTGCAGCGGCGCGGTCACGACTTCGTCGAAGTCGCGCATCGTCACGGCCCGGAGCATTGCGTCGCGGTCGAACAACCCCGGATATTGGTCGAGCTTCGCGAGCGCCTTGCGCTTCAGCGTCTTCAGGAAGCTGCGCGTGTAGACCATCGCGAAGCCCTGCGACAGCGCGCGGCCGCCCGCATGCACGTCGATCGGCGTCGAGATCGCGGCGGCCGCGTGCACGATCGACGTGTCGCTGCGGTGCTCGCCGAGCCAGCGCAGCAGCACGTTGCCGCCGAGCGACACGCCGGCCGCGACGACCGGCCCGCGATGCTGCGCGGCGAGCCGGCGCAGGATCCAGTCGACCTCGGCGCTGTCGGCGAGATGGTAGAAGCGCGGCTGCCGGTTGAGCTCGCCGCTGCAACTGCGAAAGTGCGGGACGACCGCGTGCCAGCCCTTCGCGCGCGCGGCGGCCATCATCGCCAGCGCGTAATGCGAGCCGGAACTGCCTTCGAGGCCGTGGAACAGCACGAAAAGCGGTGCGTCGGGCGGCGGTGCGGCACTGTCGAGATGCGCGACCCAGTCGAGATCGATGAAGTCGTGGTCGGGGGTTTCCCATCGCTCTCGTCGGTACGCGACCGCCGGACGCCGTGCGAACAGCGCGGGCACGATGGTTTGGGCATGGCTGTTCGGCAGCCAGCGCGGTGCGCGATAGCGCAATGAATCGTCGTCGGGGGCCGGGGCCCCGGTCAGCGGCGAGGTGGGCGGAGAAGCCGTACTCATGATCGCCCCGCTAATGCGTTGCTTCGTTCTTCGTCAGTGCAGCGGACCCTGCCCGTGACGGATCTTCGCGGCGAATTGTCCGGCCGCTTGTTCGGGAATCGGGCTCGCGTGAATATGCGCGATGCGCCACTCGCCGCGTTCGTGAATCATCACGTACGTGGCGAAAACCATGTCCGGTTCGGCCGTCAGGTCGGCCTGCTGATGCGCTTCGGCGATCGTGTAGACGACGGTGCCGAGACTGTCGTATACGCGGATGTCGAGCGGTTCGATCGTCACGGGACGCGTCGCGAGGCGGTTCGCCAGCCCGCTGCGGATCTGGTCGAGGCCGTGCAGATGCTCACCGTCGGCCCAGACGCAGCTGGCGAAGTCCTCGTCGATCCACAACCCCAGCAGCGCGTCGAGATTGGCATCGGCGACGGCCTGGTAGTAAGCGTTCAGCGTATCGGCAGCGGCTTCGAAAAGGCGGGCAAAACGTGGCATCGGGGTTATCTCTCGCGCGCGTCGCGCGCCGTATTCAGCACGGCGGCCCGGATGGAGCCGCCGTACACCGGTGAATCGGATTGCCCGGCGCGTCGTGCGACGCTGCCGGTCAGGGTCAGCGCTGCCCGACGAGCATGCCGCGCAAATCGCCGAATACCTGCTCGGGACCGAGTTCGCGCAGGCAGTTCAGATGGCCGAGCGGGCACTCGCGTTCGAAGCAGGGACTGCATTCGAGATGCAACCATTGTACCTTCGCCAGCTCCGACAGCGGAGGGGTGTGGCGCGGATCCGTCGAGCCGTACAGCGCGACGAGCGGCCGGCGCAAGGCGGCCGCGACGTGCATCAGCCCCGAATCGTTGGTCACGACCGCGTTCGCGCGCGCGATCAGCGCGCACGCCTCTGACAGCGACGTCTGCCCGCACAGGTTACGCACGTTCGGCGCGTGGTCGGCGATCGCCTGCGCGGCGGCGGCGTCCTTCTGCGAGCCGAGCGCGACGATCTGCGTGTACGGGAACGACTGGTGGACGATCGTCGCGAGCGTCGCGAAGTGCTCGGGCGGCCAGCGCTTGGCCGGGCCGTATTCCGCGCCGGGGCAGAACACGACGAGCGGCTTGCGCGTATCGAGATTGAAACGTGCGGACACGCGCGCCGTCTCGTTCAGGTCGGCGTCGAGGCGCGGGGCGGGCAGCGTCTTCATCGACTCGGGCAGCTTCGCGCCCGGCGCATATGCGAGCGCCGCGTAGTGGGTCGTCATCGGCGGACGCTCGGCCGACTTGTCGGGGTTCGCGTGCCGCACGTTCAGCAGGCCGTAGCGGTGCTCGCCCGTGTAGCCGATCCGCAGCGGGATGTTCGCGAGCCACGGGATCACCGCGGACTTCAGCGAATTCGGCAGCACGTACGCCGCGTCGTAGCCGACGTCACGCAGGTCGGTCGCGAGCTGCCAGCGGCGCAGCGGCTGCAGCTTGCCGTGCGCGAGGTCGGTCGCGTAGACATCGTGGATCTCGGGCATCCGCTCGAGCACGGGCGCGACCCAGGTGGGCGCGACGGCATCGATCGCGATGCGGGGATGGAGCTTTTTCAGCAGCGCAAAAAGCGGCTGCGCCATCAATGCGTCACCGATCCAATTCGGTGCGATAACCAGCGCTCGACGCATCAGGTCGACTTCCGATGTCGTAATGAAGCACGGCGCGCATGCGCCGCGTTCGGGTTGTCAGAACAGGAAAAGGGCGGCGCACCGGGTTCCGGCTGCGCCGCCTCGTGTGCGGCGGGCCCGCGGGCCCGGCCGGCCGGGGCTCAGTGGCCCTTGACCACCTCGCCGTCGCGCAGCTTGTAGCGCGTGCCGCAGTACGGGCAGCGTGCCTCGCCGTGCGACACGTCGATGAAGACGCGCGGGTGCGCACTCCAGCGCGCCATGGCCGGGTTCGGGCAGTAGGCGGGGAGATCCTTGGCCGTCAGCTCGACCAGCGGCATTTCCTTGATTTCACTCATGAGACTTTCTCTTATCACTCTTTTGTGGGGCGGTCGGTGGCGCGGCGCGCTCAGACTTTCGTCAGCCAGTGCGCGTACTTCGCGTTCTTGCCCGACACGATATCGAAAAATGCCGACTGGAGCTTTTCCGTGACCGGGCCGCGGGCGCCGCTGCCGATCGTGCGGTTGTCGAGCTCGCGGATCGGCGTGACTTCGGCGGCCGTGCCCGTGAAGAACGCTTCGTCGGCCGTGTAGACCTCGTCGCGCGTGATGCGCTTCTCGATCACCTCGATGCCGGCGTCCTTCGCGAGCGTGATGATCGTGTCGCGCGTGATGCCGTCGAGGCACGACGACAGGTCCGGCGTGTACAGCTTGCCGTTGTTCACCAGGAAGAAGTTCTCGCCGGAGCCTTCCGACACGTAGCCGTCAACGTCGAGCAGCAGCGCTTCGTCGTAGCCGTCGGCGGTCGCTTCCTGGTTCGCGAGGATCGAGTTCACGTACCAGCCCGACGCCTTCGCGCGCACCATGGACACGTTCACGTGGTGGCGCGTGAACGACGAGGTCTTCACGCGGATACCCTTCGCGAGGCCGTCCTCGCCGAGATATGCGCCCCACGGCCATGCGGCGATCGCGACGTGGATCGTGTTGCCCTTCGCCGACACGCCGAGCTTTTCCGAGCCGACCCAGATGATCGGGCGCAGGTAGCACGACTCGAGCTTGTTCTCGCGCACGACTTCGAGCTGCGCGGCTTCGAGCGTTTCGCGGTCGAACGGCACGTCCATCTGGAAGATCTTCGCCGAATTCAGCAGACGTTTGGTGTGCTCGCGCAGACGGAAGATCGCGGTGCTGCCGTCGGCCGTCTTGTACGCACGCACGCCCTCGAAGACGCCCATGCCGTAGTGCAGCGTATGGGTCAGGACGTGGATCTTGGCGTCGCGCCAGTCGATCAGCTTGCCGTCCATCCAGATCTTGCCGTCGCGGTCGGCCATTGACATAGGATTCTCCTGGGAAGCGGTTGTACAGCGGGTTGTGTGCAGCATTGAGCCGGAAAGACGCTTATTTTAGCGTCATTTGAAGGCGATCCGGTCGGTCGGCACAGGGCCGGCGCTATAATCGCCCGGTACCGATTCCAATAACGACGGGTCGTACCGGCAGGAGGCGCCGGCGGCCCGACGAACCGCCCGCCGCGGCCCGTTTCCCATGCTCGCTCGATTCTCCGCCACCGACCGCTTCGCGCTGATCCAGGGCGCGCGCGACTATTCCCCGACACTGATGGCGATCCTGTCCTGGGGGCTCGTCACCGGGGTCGCGATGAGCAAGTCGGTGATGACGCTCGGGCAGGCGAGCGCGATGTCGATCTTCGTCTACGCGGGCTCGTCGCAGCTCGCGGTGCTGCCGCTCCTCGTCGCGAAGCTGCCGATCTGGACGATCCTGCTCACGGCCACGATGGTCAACATGCGCTTCGTGATCTTCAGCGCCGGGCTTGCGCCCCATTTTTCCTACCTGCCGCTGTGGCGGCGCCTCGCGATCGGCTATTTCAACGGCGACGTGATCTACCTGCTGTTCCAGAAACAGGGCTTCGCGTACGGCCACGTGCCGGGCAAGGAGGCCTATTTCTGGGGGATGGCGCTCGCCAGCTGGGCGTCGTGGCAGGTGTCGTCGCTCGCCGGCATCCTGCTCGCGAGCTTCTTTCCCGCGAGCTGGGGGCTGGAGCTGGCCGGCACGCTCGCGCTGCTCCCGATCATGGTGTCGGCGGTCGCGAACCGCTCGACGCTCGCGGCCGTCGTGGTGGCGGGCATCGTGTCGCTGATCGCGTTCGACCTGCCGTACCGGCTCGCGCTGCCGATCGCGGTGCTGGCCGCGCTCGCGGCCGGGTGCACGGCCGATTTCTTCGTCGAACGCGCCGACTGGCGCCGCATCCGTACCGAAACCGTGCACGAAAAGGAAATCGAATGAGCGCGACGGAAATCTGGATCGTGATCGTCGGGATGACGATCGTCACGGCCGTCACGCGCGCGCTGTTCCTGATCGGCGGCGAACGCACCGTGCTGCCCGAGCGCGCGCAGCGCGCGCTGCGCTACGCGCCGGCCGCCGCGCTCGTCGCGGTCGTGCTGCCCGACGTGCTCGAAACGCCCGCCGGGCTGTCGTTCGCGCTGTCCAACCATCCGTTCTACGCCGCGCTCGCGGGTCTCGGCTGGTTTTTGTGGCGGCGCAGCATGCTCGGCACGATCATCGTCGGGATGCTCGTCTTCACCGTGCTGCGGCTGATCTTCTGACGAATCTCCGTGCCCGCCCACCGGGTGCCGGCCGCTGGCGAGCACCTATTGTTGCGTTGCGGAAACGTGTTGACGGCCGTGCGCGATCCCAAATAGGCGGAATTCGCCGCCGCACGGGTCAGTCTGCCGGGTGGATCGGCTAGAATGCCCGTTCGAGATTTTTTACCCGTGCGCGTCATGCGAACCGCCAGCCACGGCCGCATCCGGCGCCCTTTCGCGGCAGCCCGCGCACGTCCAGCGTGAACCCCCTTTCCCCATCCACTACTTCAATCTGTTCAACATGAGCCAAGTCAAGCGTCTTACCGACCTGATCGCCGCCGGCCAGCTCGCCGGCAAGCGGGTGTTCATCCGCGCCGACCTGAACGTCCCGCAGGACGATCACGGCAACATCACCGAAGACACGCGCGTGCGCGCGTCCGTGCCGGCCATCCAGGCCGCGCTCGACGCCGGCGCGGCCGTGATGGTCACGTCGCACCTCGGTCGTCCGACCGAAGGCGAATTCAAGCCGGAAGATTCGCTCGCGCCGGTCGCGAAGCGCCTCGCCGAGTTGCTCGGCCGCGACGTGCCGCTCGTCTCGAACTGGGTCGAGAACGGCGTGAACGTCGCGCCGGGCCAGGTCGTGCTGCTCGAGAACTGCCGCGTGAACAAGGGCGAGAAGAAGAATTCGGACGAGCTCGCGCAAAAGATGGCGAAGCTCTGCGACGTCTACGTGAACGACGCGTTCGGCACCGCGCACCGCGCGGAAGCGACCACCCACGGGATCGCGAAGTATGCGCCGGTCGCGTGCGCGGGCCCGCTGCTGGCCGCCGAACTCGACGCACTGGGCAAGGCGCTCGGCAACCCGGCTCGCCCGCTGGTGGCGATCGTCGCCGGTTCGAAGGTGTCGACCAAGCTGACGATTCTCAAGTCGCTGGCCGGCAAGGTCGACCAGCTGATCGTCGGCGGCGGCATCGCGAACACGTTCATGCTCGCGGCCGGCCTGTCGATCGGCAAGTCGCTCGCGGAAGCCGATCTCGTCGCCGAGGCGAAGGCGATCATCGACGAAGCGCGCGAGCGCGGCGCGTCGGTGCCGATCCCGACCGACGTCGTGACGGCCAAGGAATTCTCGCCGACGGCCGCGGCCACGGTGAAGCAGGTCGCCGACATCGAAGCGGACGACATGATCCTCGACATCGGCCCCGATACGGCCAAGGCGCTCGCGAGCCAGCTCGAGAAGGCCGGCACGATCGTGTGGAACGGCCCGGTCGGCGTGTTCGAGTTCGACCAGTTCGGCAACGGCACCAAGACGCTCGCGGAAGCGATCGCGAAATCGTCCGCGTTCTCGATCGCGGGCGGCGGCGACACGCTCGCGGCCATCGCGAAGTACGGCATCCATGACCAGGTCAGCTACATCTCGACGGGCGGCGGCGCCTTCCTCGAGTTCCTCGAGGGGAAGAAGCTGCCGGCGGTGGAAGTGCTGGAAACGCGGGCGGCCTGAGCGTGGCGGCGCGCGCAGGGGTGACGAGGGCCGCGCGCTCCGCGAAAGCGGAGCAGCCGGCCGGCGCGGGCAAGCGCAAACGCGCGCCCGCGCGGGCGAACTCGACCCCGCGCGCTCCGGCGGCCGCCGGCGACGCGGCCGTGCAGCACCACGAAATTCAGAACAAAGCGATGCCGGGCGCAAGCACCGGCACGCCCCCCGGAACGGCCGCCGCTGGGCCCGCCGATTCCGGCTCTCGCAGCGTTTCACCCAGCGCATCCACCTTGATCCAGATGAGGAGTTTCATGCAGCGCGCCACCAAGATAGTCGCCACGATCGGCCCGGCTTCCAGTTCGCCGGAGATTCTGCTGCAGATGATGCAGGCGGGCCTCGACGTCGTGCGGCTCAACTTTTCGCACGGCACGGCCGACGATCACCGCCAGCGCGCCGAGATGGTGCGCGAGGCCGCCCGCAAGGTCGGCCGCGAGATCGCGATCATGGCCGACCTCCAGGGCCCGAAGATCCGCGTCGGCAAGTTCGAGAACGGCAAGACGACCCTCGTGCCGGGCCAGGCCTTCATCCTCGACGCGGGCTGTGAGCTCGGCAACGACGAGCGCGTCGGCCTCGACTACAAGGAACTGCCGCGCGACCTGAAGCCGGGCGACCTGCTGCTGCTGAACGACGGCCTGATCGTGCTGACCGTCGAGCGCGTGCTCGGCGAAGAGATCCACACGATCGTCAAGGTGGGCGGCGAGCTGTCGAACAACAAGGGGATCAACCGCCAGGGCGGCGGCCTGTCGGCACCAGCGCTGACCGCGAAGGACATGGAGGACATCCGCACGGCGATGTCGCTCGGCGCGGATCTGGTCGCGGTGTCGTTCCCGAAGAACGCCACCGACATGGAAATGGCGCGCCAGCTCGCGAACATCGCGGGCGCGCCTTACGGCATCAAGCCGAAGATGATCGCGAAGATCGAGCGCGCCGAGGCGATTCCGGCGCTGCAGAGCATTCTCGACGCGTCCGACGGCATCATGGTCGCGCGCGGCGACCTCGCGGTGGAAGTCGGCAACGCGGCCGTGCCGGCGCTGCAGAAGCGGATGATTCGGATGGCGCGCGAGTCGAACAAGCTCGTGATCACCGCGACGCAAATGATGGAGTCGATGATCCACGCGCCGGTGCCGACCCGCGCGGAAGTGTCGGACGTCGCGAACGCGGTGCTCGACGGCACCGACGCGGTGATGCTGTCGGCTGAGACGGCCGCCGGCAAGTACCCGGTCGTCACGATCGAGACGATGGCGGCCGTGTGTGTCGAGGCGGAAAAGTCGGAACACGTCGAGCTGGACAAGGATTTCCTCGACCGCACGTTCACGCGGATCGACCAGTCGATCGCGATGGGCGCGCTGTTCACCGCGTATCACCTGGGCGCGAAGGCGATCATCGCGCTGACCGAATCGGGCGCGACCGCGCTGTGGATGTCGCGCCACTACACGCACGTGCCGATCTTCGCGCTGACGCCGCGTGTCGGCAGCGAGCGCACGATGGCGCTGTACCGCAACGTGACGCCGCTGCACGTCGACTTCAACAGCGATCGCGATTCGGCGCTGCAGGCGGCGCTGGAGCTCGTCGTCAAGCAGGGCTACGTGCAGCACGGCGACATGGTCGTGCTGACCGTCGGCGAGCCGATGGGTCAGGCGGGCGGCACCAACACGCTGAAGATCGTGCGGGTCGGCGAGCATTATTGAGCGCCGGCATGCATCGGGCCGGTCCGTTGGCCGGCCCACCGGCCGCCCGAGCCGATCGGGCACCATTTTTTTTGACGAAAGCCGCGCGGGGTCCGATGCCCCGCGCGGCTTTTTTTCTGTTTTTTGCCCGGATTGTGCCGTGCGAAGGTAACAAATTGCGAGTACGCGCCACCGGCCGGTCGGAATCGGAGGCGCTTCGCGATAAAATGCGGCTATTCGACGCTCAGCCGCGCCGTGCCGCCCCGGTTTCGACGGGGAGCGAGCGCCGCGCCGGCGTCAGGGCGCACCGGTTTTCATTCCAAGGAGTTCCACAATGCCTCTCGTATCAATGCGTCAATTGCTGGACCACGCGGCAGAGCACGGTTACGGCCTGCCGGCCTTCAACGTGAACAACCTGGAGCAGGTCCAGGCGATCATGGCGGCGGCGGATCAGGTCGGCGCGCCCGTGATCATGCAGGCATCGGCCGGCGCGCGTAAGTACGCTGGCGAGCCGTTCCTGCGCCACCTGATCGAAGCGGCGGTCGAGTCGTACCCGCACATCCCGGTCGTGATGCACCAGGACCACGGCCAGTCGCCGGCCGTGTGCATGGGCGCGATCCGCAGCGGCTTCACCAGCGTGATGATGGACGGTTCGCTCGAAGCCGACGGCAAGACGGTCGCCTCGTACGAATACAACGTCGACGTGTCGCGCAAGGTCGTCGAGATGGCGCACTCGATCGGCGTGACGGTCGAAGCCGAACTCGGCGTGCTCGGCTCGCTCGAGACGATGAAGGGCGACAAGGAAGACGGCCATGGCGCGGAAGGCACGATGACCCGCGAGCAACTGCTGACCGATCCGGAGCAGGCCGCCGACTTCGTGAAGCTCACGCAGTGCGACGCGCTCGCGATCGCGATCGGCACGTCGCACGGCGCGTACAAGTTCTCGAAGAAGCCGACGGGCGACATCCTGTCGATCCAGCGCATCAAGGAAATTCACGCACGCATCCCGAACACGCACCTGGTGATGCACGGTTCGTCGTCGGTGCCGCAGGAACTGCTGGCCGAGATCCGAGAATTCGGCGGCGACATGAAGGAAACCTACGGCGTGCCGGTCGAGGAAATCCAGGAAGGCATCAAGCACGGCGTGCGCAAGATCAACATCGACACCGACCTGCGTCTCGCGATCACCGGCGCGATCCGCCGCTACCTGTTCGAGAACCCGGGCAAGTTCGATCCGCGCGACTACCTGAAGCCCGCGCGTGAAGCGGCGAAGCAGGTGTGTGTCGACCGCTACCTCGCGTTCGGCTGCGAAGGCCAGGCCGCGAAGATCAAGCCGGTGTCGCTCGACAAGATCGCCGAGCAGTACAAGTCCGGCGCGCTCGCGCAGGTCGTGCGCTGAGATGTAGTACGATTGCCGCGCCGAAAGGCTGAGGCAAGGCTGTCCGGCCGGATTTGATCCGGCCCCGCAGCCGCTCCGTCCGGCCGAACGAGGGCCGGCCGGCAACCGCCCGGGCGCTGTCGCCCGCCGGTTCGCCGACGCATTGCAAGACCGCCGTTCCCGCCTGCCGCGGGGAACGGCGTTTCCCTTTTTGTTTGGCTCCTTATCTGCGAAAAGACGATGTCTACCCTTTACGAATCCACGCTCCGCTCGCTGCCGCTCCTCGGTCGCGGCAAGGTCCGCGACAACTACGCGGTCGGCAACGACAAGCTCCTGATCGTCACGACGGATCGCCTGTCGGCATTCGACGTGATCATGGGTGAGCCGATTCCGAACAAGGGTCGCGTGTTGAACCAGATGGCGAACTTCTGGTTCGACAAGCTCGCGCACATCGTGCCGAACCACCTGACGGGCGACGCGCCGGAAGCGGTTGTCTCGGCGGACGAGGTCGAGCAGGTCAAGGGGCGTGGCGTGGTCGTCAAGCGCCTTGAGCCGATCATGATCGAGGCGGTCGTGCGCGGCTACCTGGCCGGCAGCGGCTGGAAGGAATACCAGGCGTCGGGCGCCGTGTGCGGCGTGAAGCTGCCGGAAGGCCTGCAGAACGCGCAGAAGCTGCCCGAGCCGATCTTCACGCCGGCCGCGAAGGCCGAGATGGGCGAGCACGACGAGAACATCACGTTCGAGGAAACCGAGCGCCGCATCGGCACCGAGCTGGCCGCGACGATCCGCGACATCTCGATCCGCCTGTACAAGGAAGCGGCCGATTACGCGGCGACGCGCGGCATCATCATCGCCGACACGAAGTTCGAATTCGGCCTCGACAATCACGGCAAGCTGTACCTGATGGACGAGGTGCTGACGGCCGATTCGTCGCGCTTCTGGCCGGCCGACCAGTACCAGGTCGGCACCAACCCGCCGTCGTTCGACAAGCAGTTCGTGCGCGACTGGCTCGAGGCGCAGCCGTGGGGCAAGACCGCGCCGGCACCGGCACTGCCGGCCGACGTCGTCGAGAAGACGGCCGCGAAGTACCAGGAAGCGCTCGAGCGCATCACCGGCCAGCCGCTCGCCTGAAGGAAGGAACGCACGAAATGAGTCAAGTCCAGACTGCCCACACGCACAGCGCGCCGCTCGTCGGCGTGCTGATGGGTTCGAGTTCCGACTGGGACGTGATGAAGAACGCGGTCGCGATCCTGCAGGAATTCGGCGTACCGTACGAAGCGAAGGTCGTGTCCGCGCACCGGATGCCCGACGAGATGTTCGACTATGCGGAGAAGGCGCGCGAGCGCGGACTGCGCGCGATCATCGCGGGCGCCGGCGGTGCCGCGCACCTGCCCGGCATGCTGGCCGCGAAAACCACGGTGCCGGTGCTCGGCGTACCGGTCGCGAGCAAGTACCTGAAGGGCGTCGATTCGCTGCACTCGATCGTGCAGATGCCGAAGGGCGTGCCGGTCGCGACGTTCGCGATCGGCGAGGCCGGCGCTGCGAATGCCGCTCTGTTCGCGGTGTCGATCCTGTCCGGCACGTCGGTCGACTACGCGAACCGGCTCGCCGCGTTCCGCGTGCGACAGAACGAAGCCGCGCACGCGATGGTGCTGCCGCCGCTCGCATGACGGCGCACCGGCGGCCGCACTGCCATTCGCGCGGCCGCCTGATCCTCATCACTGCGGCGGGCGGCGCCCGCCGCGACCGAACACTGACATGACCGCAACTCCTGATTCCGTTTCCCCGATCCTGCCCGGCGCGTGGCTGGGCATGGTCGGCGGTGGCCAGCTCGGCCGCATGTTCTGCTTTGCCGCCCAGTCGATGGGCTATCGCGTCGCCGTGCTCGATCCCGATCCGACGAGCCCCGCCGGCGCGGTCGCCGACCGTCACCTGCGCGCGGCCTACGACGACGAAGCGGCGCTCGTCGAACTGGCCGCGCTGTGCGCGGCCGTGTCGACGGAATTCGAGAACGTGCCGGCCGCGAGCCTCGAGTTCCTCGCGCGCACGACGTTCGTTGCGCCGGCCGGCCGCTGCGTCGCGGTCGCGCAGGACCGGATCGCGGAGAAGCGTTTCATCGAGGCGTCGGGCGTGCCGGTCGCACCGCACGTCGTGATCGAATCGGCGGCGGCGCTCGCCGCGCTCGACGACGCCGCGCTCGACGCGGTGCTGCCGGGCATCCTGAAGACGGCGCGTCTCGGTTACGACGGCAAGGGCCAGGTGCGCGTGAGCACCGCGCGGGAAGCGCGCGACGCGCATGCGTCGCTCGGCGGCGTGCCGTGCGTGCTCGAAAAGCGCCTGCCGCTGAAATACGAAGTGTCCGCGCTGATCGCGCGCGGCGCGGACGGCCGCTCGGCCGCATTCCCGCTCGCGCAGAACGTGCATCACAACGGCATCCTCGCGCTGACCGTCGTGCCGGCTCCGGCCGCCGATGCCGCACGCGTCGAGGAGGCGCAGCAGGCAGCCGTCCGGATCGCCGATACGCTCGGCTACGTCGGCGTGCTCTGCGTCGAATTCTTCGTGCTGGAAGACGGCTCGTTCGTCGCGAACGAAATGGCGCCACGCCCGCACAACTCCGGCCACTATACGGTCGATGCGTGCGCAACGAGCCAGTTCGAGCAGCAGGTGCGCGCAATGACGCGCATGCCGCTCGGCAACCCGCGCCAGCATTCGCCGGCCGCGATGCTGAACATCCTCGGCGACGTGTGGTTCCCGAACGGTGGCGCAGCCGAGGCCGTCACGCCGCCGTGGGACACGGTCGCCGCCATGCCGGCCGCGCACCTGCACCTGTACGGCAAGGAAGAAGCGCGCGTCGGGCGCAAGATGGGCCACGTGAACTTCACGGCCGAGACGCGCGACGAAGCCGTCGCTGCCGCCACCGCGTGCGCGCAGCTGCTGCGCGTGCCGCTCGACTGAGGCGCCAGCCGATGTCCATCGATCTCCCGACCTCCGTGACGCCCGCGCAGATCGACGCGGCTGCCGCGCTGCTCGACGCGGGGCAACTCGTCGCATTCCCGACCGAAACCGTGTACGGGCTCGGCGGCGACGCGGCGAATCCCGAGGCCGTCGCGCGCATCTACGCGGCGAAGGGGCGCCCGGCGAACCATCCGGTGATCGTGCACCTGCCGCCCGGCGGCGATCCCGGTTACTGGGCCGAAGACCTGCCGGCCGATGCGCAGGCGCTGATCGATGCATTCTGGCCGGGCCCGCTGACGCTGATCCTGAAGCGCCATGCGCGCATTCCGGACGCCGTGAGCGGCGGCCAGGATTCGGTCGGCCTGCGCTGTCCGTCGCATCCGGTCGCGCAGGCGCTGCTGGCCGCGTTCAGCGCGCGGCGCGGCGGCCACGGCGGCGTCGCCGCACCGTCCGCGAACCGCTTCGGCCACGTGAGCCCGACCACCGCTCAACACGTGCGCGACGAATTCGGCGACACCGTGCACGTGCTCGATGGCGGCCCGTCGGAAGTCGGCATCGAATCGACGATCCTCGACCTGTCGCGCGGCTTCCCGGCGCTGCTGCGCCCGGGCCACGTGACGCCGCAGCAGATTGCCGACGTGCTCGGCCGCGCGCCGCGCCTGCCCGACGGCAGCGACGCGACCGCGCCGCGCGCGTCGGGCACGCTGAAGGCCCATTACGCGCCGCGCACGCCGCTCGCGCTGCTGCCGTTCGATGCACTCGAGCCGCTGCTCGCTGCCGCGCAGACCGACGGCGAACGTGTCGCGCTCGTCGCACGCGCGTCGCGCGCGGGACGCTGGGCGCACGCCGACGGCGTGCATTTCGTCGCGGCGCCGGAAGATCCGCAGGCGTATGCGCGCGACCTGTACGGCATGCTGCGCGCGCTCGACCGCGCGCAGGTCGCACGTATCCTCGTCGAGAAACTGCCCGAGACCGTCGAATGGATCGCGGTCAACGATCGCCTCGGTCGTGCGGCCGCCGCGTTCGAAGCGCGCGACTGACGCAGCCGTTCGTATCCGCTCGTGAAATGAAAAACGCCCGACCGGCGAACCGGTCGGGCGTTTTCGTTTGTGCGCGTGGCGCTCGGCTTACTTGCCGACGCCCGAGGCCGCGATCTGCTGCTCGACGTACTGCGCGAACAGCGCGTGCAAGCGCGTCGTCGGGTGGACCAAGTCGGCGAACATGTAAGTCTGGTCCGCGTTGGCGGTCGTGTAGGTCTGCGGCGAGCAGAACAGCGACGAGCCGAAGGCGGTTGCATCCGCGACGCCGTACTGGGTCGCCGCCGCGACCATCGCCTTCAGGTTGCATGCGGTGTCGGTGTTCGACACGCTGAAGCCGTTCGCCTGGTAGTTGGCCGCGATGCCGTCCTGCCACTTGAACGCGTCGACCACGGCGTACTTCGTCGTGTCGACCTTCAGCGCGGCGAGCGTGCCGACCAGCGTCTGGTTGAACAGCCCCGACAGTTGCGTGAATGCGGCCTGCGTCTGCGCGCCGCCCTGCAGCGCGAGCGGCGTGCCGCCGATGTCCGGCACCGTCGCGACGAACACGTGCGACGCGCCCGCCGCGACGATCTGCTGGACGATGCCGCCGAGCTGCTGCGCGGCGAGGCCGATCGCCTGCGCGGCCGCGAGCTGCGCGGCCGGCGTGTTGCCCTGCGCCTGCGCGACCTGTGCCTGATAGAAGATGTCGTTGGCGCCGCCGTTGACCAGCACGATCTGGCCCGCGTTGAAGCTGCCGTGCTGCGTCAGGTATTGCTTGACCTGGTCGGCGATCGGCGTCGTCGTGGCTTGTGCGTAGTCGGCGTTCGGCACGCTCGAGGCCGCGTGGCCGAGACCCGGTTGCTGCGTCACGCGCGAGCCGCCCTGCGCGTAGCCGAGGCCGCCCGTGGCCTGCAGCGGAATGCCGAAGCCACCCTGGTTCGCGGGCTGCAGCGTGTCGCCGTAATACTGCGCGACGTTCTGCGTCCACACCTGGCCGGGGTTGGTCGTGAAGCGGCCGCCGCCGAAGCCGAGCTTGATCTGCGAGTAGGTGCCGGCGTCCGACAGGCTGTCGCCGAACGACACGACCTGCATCTTCACGCCGGACGGCGGCGTGTTCGACGCGCTGCTGTTGTTGTCGTCACCGCCGCCGCACGCGGCGAGCAGGGCGAGCGCTGCGCCCGCGATCGCGACCTGCACGGTGCGCAGCAGGCGTTGACGGTTGCGCGACGGGAATTGTCGTTGTGACTGCATCGTTCGATCTCCTCGTAGATATGGCCCGATGTGTTTCTCATCTGCCGCGCGCCTGCCCGGATCCGGGCTGCGCGGCGGCCGTTGGCTGAAACGGTTATTGGTCGCGCACGGCCGCAAGCGGCACGGTGCGCGGATCGTGGTTTGCGGCCTCGGCAATCTGCGCATGATAAGCGCTCGCCCATTCGGGCGGGCCGAAAATCGCGCGCAGCTTGTTGCGCCATCCGTGGACGCGCAACGCGTCGGCCGCCATCGACACCCACTCGTGAAACGTCGCGACGAGCGGGTTGTTCGAGCCGAGCGGCTCGACGATTCCGTATTGCGGCGGATCGTCGGGCGACTCCTCGACGTAGCTGCCGAACAGGCGGTCCCAGATCACGAGCACACCTGCATAATTGCGGTCGATGTAGCGGGGGTTGCGTGCATGGTGCGCGCGATGGATCGACGGCGTGTTGAGCACGTATTCGAGCCAGCCGAGCTTGCCGATCGCCTGCGTGTGCACGAAGAACTGGAACGCGAGGTTGATCAGCACGATGCCGACGATCTGCTGCGGCGGAAAGCCGACGAACGCGAGCGGCAGCCAGAACGCCCACATGCCTGCGACGGGATACATCAGGCTCTGCCGGAACGCGGTCGAGAAATTCATCCGCTCGGACGAGTGATGCACGACGTGCGCGGCCCACAGCCAGCGCACGCGATGGCTCGCGCGATGGAACACGTAGTAGAGGAAGTCCTGGCCGACGAACAGCACGGCGAACGACAGCCAGCCGTCGTGCCACGTGAACAGCCGGAAATGTGCGTAGCAGTACGCATAAACGGGAATCACGAACAGCCACGCGAGCTTGTCGGCGCCCTGGTGCATCAGTGCGAGCGCCGCGTTGCACAGCGTGTCGCGCCACGCATAGACATGGTCCTGCGCACGCGTGCGGGCGAGGTGCCAGGCTTCCCACGCGATGCAGAGCAGGAAGACGGGCGCCAGCGCGAGCAGAAGCAATTCGACGTCGAATCGCATGGACGTGTCTCCTCCTTTCCCCTGCAAGCCGTGAGGCCGGGCGTACGGCCCGTTGTAGATATCGGTCAGGCCAACAGCCTACGCAATCGCCACGCGCTAGGCGAGGGGGCAGCGTAGAGGGTTCCCTCTGAGGACAGGGTTTCTACGGAAGTCATGCGGAACGGGGCCTCGCGGTGCGGCCCCGTTTTGCGGGCACATCCGGCGGGCCGTGCGCGGCGCGCCGGCGGCCGAGGCCGTTTCAAACCGCACAGGGCGAAATCCCCGAGGACGGGGCGCCCGATGCACGGTGTCTCCCCGCGATCGACGCAAGCCGACGCCGTGGCATGCGTGCGCCGCGCCGCGGCGAGTGCGTCGTCAGTGCGCGCCCGCGTAGATCCATTCGAGCAGCGTGTCGTGCGCGGCGCGCGCGGCTTCCGCGTGATCGTCGTTGATGAAACTGACGACGACGTAGCTCTGGCCGTCGGCGCCCGCGACGTAGCCCGCGATCGCGCGCACGTCGCGCAGCGTGCCGGTCTTGATGTGCGCGTTGCCGAGCACGCCGGCGTTGGTCAGGCGGTTCTTCATCGTGCCGTCGATGCCGGCGATCGGCAGCGAATCGATGAACGCCTGCGCGACGGGGCTCGCGTTCGCGGCCTGCAGCAGCGCAGCGAGCGACTGCGCGCTGACGTGCTCCTCGCGCGACAGGCCCGAGCCGTTCTCGAGGTCGAGGTCGGGCATCGCGATTCCGCTCTTCTGCAGGAACGCGTGAATCGCGTGGCTCGACTGCTCGGGGTTCGCGGGCGGCTTGCCGGCGGCCGCGCCGATCGTCAGGAACAGGTTGCGCGCCATCACGTTGTTGCTGAACTTGTTGATGTCGTAGACGATGCTGCCGAGCACGGGGCTGTGATGGACGGCGAGCGGGCGCGCGGTGGTCGGCACCTTGCCTTCGCTGACGGGGCCCGCGATCGTGCCGCCGTCCTGCTGCCACAGCGCGAGGAAGCCGCGCGCGAAGAACGTCGTGTGATCGAGGATCGCGAGGTTGGTCGTGTGCGCGCCGCAGCGCAGCGGATAGTCGCCGGCGAACGACGCGGTCATGATCCCGCCGCCGGCCGACAGCGTCGGACGCGCGGCGGCCGCCGCCGCACCGCACGACCCGTTGCCTTCGACCAGCTGGTTGTCGATCGAAAGGTTCGCGAGCGGCGGCAGCACGTCGACGGCGACCTTGCCGTCGTCGCCCGGCGTGACCGTGAACGACACGGCCTTGAACGCGTACAGCAGCGGATCGGGGCCGACGTTGTACGGTGCGCTCGCGTCGTCGTCGAACGACGGCAGGTCGCGCGTCGACGCGGCGAAATAGCTCTTGTCGAGCACGAGGCCGCCGGCCACGCGCTTGATGCCGGCCTTGCGGATCTTGTCGACGAGGTCGATCAGTTCCTCCGGTACGAGCTTCGGATCGCCGGTGCCCTTGATGTACAGGTTGCCCTGCAGCGTGCCGTCCGGATCGACCGGGCCGTCCGCGTACGCGGTGGTGCGCCAGCGGTAGTCGGGGCCGAGGATCGACAGGCCCGAGAAGGTCGTGACGAGCTTCATCGTCGACGCCGGCATCATCGGCCGGTTCGCATTCCATGCGATCAGCGGCTCGGGATCGCCGACGCGCTCGACCACAACGCTCATCGCCGAGGCCGGCACCTTCGCGCGCTGCAGCGCCACGAGCACGGACGCCGGCAGGCCGGCCGCCCGCGCGGCGGGCGACACGACGGCGGTCTTGCGCGCCTCCTTGTGGGACTTCTTGCGGGCCTGCGCGGACGGTGCGAACGCAAGGGCCGTGCAGGTGGCGACGACGGCGGCCGCGCGCAGGAAGGGGCGGGCGCGGGGGGCGAACCGGGCGGAAAGATCGGAAATCGGCATGGGCGAATACGGGAAAAGCACGGGATTCGGGCAGAGCGCGCGCGGCGCCGGAGCGCACATTGTAGAGACAAGTGCGGACACGCTCCCGGCGATCTGTCTTTCTGTTGCATTGCACGGGGCGCACGCGATTCGCGGCGCTACAATGGTCGCCATGTTTCACTCGCCCGATGGGTTCCAGCTCCGATGCGGATTCTGCTTGTTGAAGACGATCGAATGATTGCCGAGGGCGTACGCAAGGCGTTGCGCGCCGACGGCTTCGCAGTCGACTGGGTGCAGGACGGCGACGCCGCGCTCACGGCGCTCGGCGGCGAGACGTACGACCTGCTGCTGCTCGACCTCGGCCTGCCGAAGCGCGACGGCATCGACGTGCTGCGCACGCTGCGCGCGCGCGGGCTGTCGCTGCCGGTGCTGATCGTCACCGCGCGCGATGCGGTGGCCGATCGCGTGAAGGGGCTCGACGCGGGCGCCGACGACTACCTCGTCAAGCCGTTCGACCTCGACGAACTGGGCGCGCGGATGCGCGCGCTGATCCGCCGCCACGCGGGGCGCAGCGAGTCGCTGATCCGTCACGGCGCGCTGACGCTCGATCCCGCGGCGCACCAGGTGACGCTCGACGGCGCGCCCGTCGCGCTGTCCGCGCGCGAGTTCGCGCTGCTCGAGGCGCTGCTCGCGCGGCCCGGTGCGGTGCTGTCGAAGAGTCAGCTCGAGGAAAAGATGTACGGCTGGGGCGAGGAGATCGGCAGCAACACGGTCGAGGTCTACATCCACGCGCTGCGCAAGAAGCTCGGCTCGGACCTGATCCGCAACGTGCGCGGGCTCGGCTACATGGTCGTCAAGGAAAGCTGACGCGTGAGGTCGATTCGTCATCAATTGCTGATCTGGCTGCTCGCGATCGTCGTCGCGGGCGTGGGCGCCGCGGGCTGGCTCATCTACCGGCAGGCGCTCGCCGAGGCGAACGAATTGTTCGACTACCAGCTGCAGGAAATCGCCGCGGCGCTGCCGTCCGAGCCGTTCTCGCAGGTGTTCGGTTCGCGCACCAACGGCGACGAAGGCATCGTGATCCAGATCTGGAACCGCAACGGCGTGCTGATGTACTTCTCGCATCCGCGTGCGCCGATCGCGCCGCGCGCGGAGCTCGGCTTCTCGACCGAGCGCACCGATCGCGGCGAATGGCGCGTGTACGGCGCGATCGTCGGCGACAACGTCGTGCAGCTCGCGCAGCCGCTGTCGGTGCGCAACCGGCTCGCGGCGAACGTGGCGCTGCGCACGCTGTGGCCGCTGATCGTGCTGCTGCCGTTCCTCGGCGCGGCGGTCTGGGTGATCGTCGGGCGCGGGCTCGCGCCGCTCGGCCGCGTGACGCGCGCGGTCGAGACGCGCCGGCCCGAAGCGCTCGATCCGCTACCCGATGCGCGCCTGCCGCTCGAGGTGCAGCCGCTCGTGCGTGCGCTGAACGGGCTGCTTGCGCGGCTGTCGGCGGCGCTCGACACGCAGAAGGCCTTCGTCGCCGATGCCGCGCACGAACTGCGCACGCCACTCGCGGCCGTGCAGATCCAGGCGCAGCTCGTCGCGCGCGCGAAGGACGATACGTCGCGCCGCGAGGCGGTCGCCGATCTGCAGGACGGCGTCACGCGCGCGACGCGCCTCGCCGAGCAGTTGCTCGCGCTGGCGCGTGCCGAACCGGACGGCGCCACGATGCGCGAGCCGGTCGACCTGCAGGCGCTGCTCGTCGAATGCGTGGCCGCGCATGCACCGCTCGCGCAACGGCACAGCATCGATCTCGGCTTCGAGGAGAGCTGCGCGGCGACCGTCGTCGCGGATGTCGGCGCGCTGCGCGTGATGTTCGGCAACCTGCTCGACAACGCGGTGAAGTACACGCCGGACGGCGGCCGCATCGACGTGTCGCTGACCCGCGACGCGGCCGGCCGCGTATGCGTGCAGATCGGCGACAGCGGCCCCGGCATCCCGGCAGACGAGCGCGAGCGCGTGTTCGACCGCTTCTACCGGGACAGCTCCGCGCGGGCGCGCGCCGACGTGTCGGGCAGCGGGCTCGGGCTGGCGATCGTCAAGCGCGTCGCGGCGCAGCAGGGCGCGACGGTGACGCTCGGCGACGCGGCCGCGGGCGGCCTGCTCGTGAGCGTCGTGTTCCGAGACGCCGAGATGCCGGCGCAGGCGCCGCAGGTGTCCGAATCCGTATGACGAACCACGCGGGTGGCGGCCTAAGCCCCGTTTAAGGTCGATTAAGCCTCCTTTAAGTCAGGGTCGTTACGCTGCGTCCTAACAACGAGGAGGTCCTACGATGAACACCCGATTCCTTGCGCGCGGCGCCGTCGCGGTCGCCGTGGCGGCTGCCCTGTCTGCCGGCTATGTCGCAGGCACCCGCCGCGCCGATCCGCAGATCATCACGCCCGCGCAGGCCGCCGCGCTCATGCCGGCCGAGGCCGCGGCGAAGACCGGCATTCCCGATTTCTCCGGGCTGGTCGAAACTTACGGCCCGGCCGTCGTGAACATCAGCGCGAAGCACGTCGTGAAGCAGGTGTCGCGGCGTGTGCCACAGCCGCAGCTGCCGATCGATCCGAGCGATCCGTTCTACCAGTTCTTCAAGCACTTCTACGGCCAGGTGCCGGGCATGGGCGGCGACACGCAGCCGGACGACCAGCCGAGCGCGAGCCTCGGTTCGGGATTCATCGTCAGCGCGGACGGGTACATCCTCACCAACGCGCACGTGATCGACGGCGCGAACGTCGTCACGGTCAAGCTGACCGACAAGCGCGAGTACAAGGCGAAGGTCGTCGGCGCCGACAAGCAATCCGACGTCGCGGTGCTGAAGATCGACGCGAGCGGCCTGCCGACCGTGAAGATCGGCGACCCGGCGCAGAGCAAGGTCGGCCAGTGGGTCGTCGCGATCGGTTCGCCGTACGGCTTCGACAACACGGTCACGTCCGGCATCATCAGCGCGAAATCGCGCTCGCTGCCCGACGAGAACTACACGCCGTTCATCCAGACCGACGTGCCGGTGAACCCCGGCAACTCGGGCGGCCCGCTGTTCAACCTGCAGGGCGAGGTGATCGGCATCAACTCGATGATCTACTCGCAGACGGGCGGCTTCCAGGGCCTGTCGTTCGCGATTCCGATCAACGAGGCGATCAAGGTCAAGGACGAGCTCGTGAAGACGGGGCACGTGAGCCGGGGCCGCCTCGGGGTCGCCGTGCAGGGGCTGAACCAGACGCTCGCGAGCTCGTTCGGACTGCAGAAGCCGGACGGCGCGCTCGTCAGTTCGGTCGACCCGAACGGCCCGGCCGCGAAGGCGGGCTTGCAGCCGGGCGACGTGATCCTCGCGGTCAACGGCTCGCCGGTCGCCGACTCCACGTCGCTGCCCGCGCAGATCGCGAACCTGAAGCCGGGCTCGAAGGCCGATCTGCAGGTGTGGCGTGACAAGTCGAGGAAGTCGATCAGCGTGACGCTCGGCGCGATGACCGATGCGAAGCTGGCCTCGAACGACGGCGGCCCCGTCGAGCAGGGGCGCCTCGGCGTCGCGGTGCGTCCGCTCACGCCGCAGGAGCGCAGCGCAACCAGCTTGTCGCACGGGCTGATCGTGCAGCAGGCCGGCGGCCCGGCGGCCAGCGCGGGCATCCAGCCCGGCGACGTGATCCTCGCGGTGAACGGCCGCCCGGTCACGAGCCCCGAGCAGTTGCGCGACGCGGTCAAGGGAGCGGGCAACAGTCTTGCTCTCCTGATCCAGCGCGATAATGCACAGATCTTCGTGCCGGTCGACCTGAGCTGACCGGCGGCCGCTGCGGGCCGGCCTCGCCGGCCTTGGCGGGCGCCGCCGGCGTTCGGCCCGTGGTGCTGTGTTCCGACCCGAAAGGAGGGAGCCATGCAATATCTACGCAACGTGTCCCGATTTGCCGCCGCCGCGGCGCTGGCCGCCGGCTGCGCCGTCGCCGCGTCCGGCGCGTACGCACAATCGGACGGCTTGCCCGCGGCGAGCCAGCAGGGCGATGTCAGCTACGTGTCAGGCGGCATCGGCAAGGATCAATCGACGGCATTCGAGCAGAACGAGGCGGCGTGGCCGCTCGCACTGCGCTTCACCGGCAAGGGCGGCGAATACCTGGCCGACGTCCATGTGCGGATCGTCGACAGCAAGGGCACCGAGCTGCTGACGACGGATGCGCGCGGGCCGTACATGCTCGTCAAGCTGCCGCCTGGGCGCTACACCGTGCATGCGGCGTACCAGGGCAGCGACGAATCGCGCGCGGTCACGGTCGGTGCGAAGGGCGGGGCGAAGGCCGCGTTCCAGTGGAGTGCGCAGTAGCGCATCGCGCGCGGGCGCGGTCAGGCCGCGCAATCGGAGGCGGTTTCGCCCATAATGAGAGCCACGGCACCTGTGCCGTGGCTTTTTCGTTTCCTGCGCCCGGCTTGCCCGCCGGGGCCGCCGTCCGGAGGAGAAACGATGTCCGATGCTGCCGACCCTCGCCTGGAAATCGTACCGAACCGCCATCGCGTGCGCGTGATCCATCGCGGCATCACGTATGCCGATTCACACGGCGCGCTGACCGTGCGCGAAACGGGCCTGCCGGACATCCATTACCTGCCGCGCGGCGACGTCAACATGCACAGGCTCGTGATGTCGAGCGTCACGACGGATTGTCCGCTGAGGGGCCGTGCCGTGTATTTCAACCTGCAGACGGAAGACGGCGTGATCGAGAACGCCGCATGGAGTTACGAGGAACCGGGGGAGACCGCGTCCGCGCTTGCGCACTACGTCGCCTTCGATGTCGCGCGGGTCGACAGTCTCATCGAGACGTCCTGATGCGGCGCGTGTTCATCGGGGAGGCATCATGGAACTGAACGACACGTTGCGCGTACCGCTCGCGCCGACCGTCGTGCGGGAGGCACTCGAGGATCTCGCGTTGCTGCGGGCGAGCTTCGACCATTGCGAATCGTTCGTGAAGCACGCGCACGGCGAGTTCGCGCTGACCATCACGGTGCCGCTCGGCCCGCTGCGTGCCCGCTACGACGTGCGTGCGCATCTGGCGAGCGAGCAGGGCGACGCGGAAGGCCAGCCGCGCCGCGTGCTCAACTTCAAGGCGCGGGCCGACGGCCTCGGCGCGGTGCGCGGGCAGGTCGAGCTGGTGCTGCGGCCGGACGATGACGACGCGGCCGCGACCCGTATCGAATACGTGGTGTGGGCGACGGCGAGCGGCCCGCTTGCCGAACTGCCGGCGCGGCAGATCGAGAATGCGCTGTTCGCGTGGACCGACGATTTCTTCCGCGAATTCTGCGCGGTCGTGCAGGCGAAGCACGGTCTCGTGCCGAACCGCGCGCGTTCGCGCCCGCAGCGTCGCCAGCATGTGTTCCTGCGGCCCGCGTCGCTGATGGCCGCGGCGAAGCGTCCGCTGCCGCCGCACCTTGGCGGCGCGCTGAGCGGCCGCGTCGCGAGCGCCGTGCATCATCGCGAATCCGGCCCGCTGCCCGTCTGGGCGTGGGCGGCGATCGTCGTGTTCGTCGCGCTGCTGCTGTATGCGGCGCGCTGGATCAACGGCGTCTGAGCGGCCGGCGTGCCACCGCGTTACCCGGCCGGACGCCGGCGGCGCGGCGGCCATTAGCGCCGCGCATCGGGCCCGGCGCCGCGAAATTCCCTCCGATAGGCCGATGGCGACGTGCCGAGCGAGCCCGCGAAATGCTGGCGCAGCGATACGCTCGAGCCGTAGCCGGCCGCCTGTGCGATCGCGTCGATCGATTGTCCCGTGGTTTCCAGCAGATGCTGCGCGCGCGTGAGCCGCTCGGCCTGCAGCCACGCGGTGACGGTCGTGCCCGTCGCCTGGCGGAAGTGGCGCGTGAACGTGCGCCGGCTCATCAGCACGCGTTCGGCGAGCGAATCCACACTGTGCGCGATGTCCAGATGCGCGCGCACCCAGTCGAGCAGGCCCGCGAGCCGCGCATCGCGCGGGTGCGCGGCAACCGGCTGCGGCACGTATTGCGCCTGCCCGCCCTGGCGGTGCGGCGGGATCACGAGGCGGCGCGCGATCCGGTTCGCGGCGTCCGAGCCGAAGCGCCGCCGCACGACGTGCAGGCAGCAGTCGAGCCCCGCGGCCGTGCCGGCCGACGTCATCAGGTTGCCGTCGTCGACGTACAGCACATCGGGGTCGAGCTTCACGCGTGGAAAGCGCTGCGCGAAGTCGTCGGCCCACGCCCAGTGCGTCGTGGCCGGGCGTCCGTCGAGCAGCCCGGCCGCGGCGAGCACGTACGCGCCGAGGCACAGGCCGACGACCTGCGCGCCGCGCGCGGCGGCCGCGCGCACTGCATCGACCAGCACGTCAGGCGGTGCTTCGTCAGGATCGCGCCATGCCGGCACGATGACGATGTCCGCGTCGTCGAGCGCATCGAGCCCGTACGGCGCGGTGATCGTGAAGCCGCCCGTCGTCGACAGCGGGCCGCGCTCGGCCGAGCACACGCGAAACTCGAACGCGGGCATCGCGGCCGCATCGCGTTCCTTGCCGAACACGACGGACGGCACCGACAGGTGGAACGGGCTGATGCCGTCGTACGCGATCACGGCGACGACGGTCGGGGCAGGGGCAACGGACGACGCGGCGGCGCGCATGACGGGCTCCGGAATGGCGATGGCCCGATTCTATCGAAGAATGGCTATCGGGCCACTGTCCGTCTGCGCGATGCGATCCGACAATGCATCGCATCGCGCTGCTGGCCGCCCCGTTCCGGAGCGGGGCGGCGCTGCCGAAACCGGAGCCTGCCATGTCGAATGCCATATTGCCTTCCGCTTCCCGCCGCGCGCTGATCGTGATCGATGTCCAGAACGAATACGTAACGGGCAACCTGCCGATCGAATATCCGCCCGTCGACGCATCGCTGGCGAACATCGGCCGTGCGATCGACGCCGCGCACGCGGCGGGCGTGCCCGTGATCGTCGTCCAGCACGTCGCGCCGGCGGGTGCGCCGATCTTCGCGCCGGGCACGGACGGCGTCGCGCTGCATCCGGTCGTCGCCGACCGGCCGTATGCGCACCTGATCGTGAAGGCGCAGGCCAGTTCGTTCGCCGGCACCGATCTCGCCGCATGGCTCGACACGCACGGCATCGACACGCTCGCGGTCGCCGGCTACATGACGCACAACTGCAATGCGTCGACCGTCTATCACGCGGCGCACGCGGGGCTCGTCGTCGAGTATCTGGCGGACGCGACCGGCGCGTTGCCGTACGTGAATGGCGCGGGTGCGGCGAGTGCCGAAGAGATTCACCGCGCGTACACGGTGGTGTTTCAGTCGAATTTCGCGGCCGTGATGTCGACCGATGAATGGATCGCGGGACTCGGCGGCGCGGCGATGCCGGCGCGCGATTCGGTGGCCGCGTCGAACCGGCGGGCCCGCGCGCAACGCGCGAAGGCCGCCTGAGCGAATCGGGGAGGGCAGGGGGCGACCGGGCGGAGCGGCGCCGCCGTCTGCGCGTGGCCGGATCGACCGGCCGGTCGCGATGACACGGCCTGCGGCGCGCCGGCGGAGGGGCCGTCGGTCAGTCGCTCGTCTTCAGCATCGCCGGGCTGTAACGCATCATGTCGAAGCAGCCGTCGACGAGCTGTTCCGCATGCTGCTCGGCATCGATCTCGTCGGGCAGCATCAGCATGTCACGCACGAAACCGCTGACGAGCGTGTGCAGCATCAGGGTCGCGCGCCATGTGTCGAGCCGCTCGGGCAGCAGCTTGAGCCGCACGGCGCCCGCGAGATCGGCATCGATCGCGTGCAGCGCCTCGCTCATCCCCGCACGGTTGCGCTGCAGCAGCGGCTCCATGTCCGCGACGTACTCGCACTTCATGAACAGGATGCTGAACACGCGCCGCAACTGCGAGTCGCGCTGTACACCGAGCAGGCACCAGATCAGGATCTTGCGGATTTTCTCCAGCGGATTGCCGCCGGGCGCGTCGAGCGGCATCCGCTTGAGCTCGTCGATCGGCAGGAACACGCGGTCGAACATCGCGTCGAACAGCTCGCTCTTGTTCGCGAAATGCCAGTAGATCGCGCCGCGCGTCACGCCGGCGTGCTGGGCGATGTCGGCGAGCGACGTGTGCGACACGCCCTTCTCGAAGAACACGTGTTCGGCGGCGTCGAGAATGCGGTTGCGCGTCTCGAGCGCCTCCTCCTTGGTGCGTCTGACCATGTGCAGGCCTGAATGGATCGATCGTAGGTGAATATAGGGTCGGCAACCCTCGTCGTCGCTGTGCGGACGGGCTATGCTTGCGACTGGTAATAATTCGTAAGACCTAGCGGTTGGCGACGGGCGAGCGGGCTTTTTACATACATTCGTGAATGTATATACAATACCACCCTACGATCGAATGACCAAAGTGGCAATCAGTTAATATCCCACTCTGCTGATTCCCGCCAAAGTACCAGTCCGCAGTTCGCGGCATCTCGTCGGCATGGAGGTCTCGTGCCGACTTGCTGTATCCAGTAGTCCAGTAATTCAGGTGTTCGATCTGCGCCGCGAGGCGCATCCGTGTTGCGCTCCCGTCGGGTGCTGCACTTATTCCATTGGTTATACACAGAGGTCGCTCCATGCGCGTCGAACGGGTTCCATACCGCTTGATCACTGTCGCGGCAGCCGCGGTTTTTCTGGCTGCATGCGGAAAAAAAGAATCGGCACCGCCGCCGCAAACGCCGGAAGTCGGCGTCGTCACCGTCCAGCCGCAAGCCGTGCCGGTCTTCAGCGAACTGCCGGGCCGTACCAGCGCATTCCTCGTCGCGCAGGTCCGCGCACGGGTCGACGGCATCGTGCTGCGTCGTGAGTTCACCGAAGGCACCGACGTCAAGGCTGGCCAGCGTCTGTACAAGATTGATCCGGCGCCGTACATCGCGGCATTGAACAGCGCGAAGGCGACGCTCGCGAAGGCGCAGGCGAACCTCGTCACGCAGAACGCGCTGGTCGCGCGCTACAAGGTGCTCGTGGCCGCGAACGCGGTCAGCAAGCAGGACTACGACAACGCGGTGGCCACCCAGGGGCAGGCCGCGGCGGACGTCGCGGCCGGCAAGGCGGCGGTCGATACCGCACAGATCAACCTCGGCTACACGGACGTGGTCTCGCCGATCACGGGCCGCGTCGGCATTTCGCAAGTGACGCCGGGCGCCTACGTGCAGGCGAGCCAGGCGACGCTGATGTCGACGGTGCAGCAACTCGACCCCGTGTACGTGGACCTCACGCAATCGAGCCTCGAGGGCCTGAAGCTGCGCCAGGACGTGCAGAGCGGCCGCCTGAAGACGAGCGGCCCGGGCGCGGCGAAGGTGTCGCTGATCCTCGAGGACGGCAAGACGTATTCGGAAGTCGGCAAGCTGCAGTTTTCCGACGTGACGGTCGACCAGGCAACCGGCTCGGTGACGATCCGCGCGGTCTTCCCGAACCCGGGCCGCGTGCTGCTGCCGGGGATGTTCGTGCGTGCGCGTATCGAGGAAGGCGTGAACGAGAACGCGTTCCTGGTGCCGCAGATCGGCGTCACGCATGACCAGAAGGGCCAGGCGATCGCGATGGTGGTGAACGCGAGCAACAAGGTCGAGCCGCGTACGCTGAAGACGTCGGGCATGCGCGGCCAGGACTGGATCGTCGAAGGCGGTCTGCAGGCGGGCGACCACGTGATCGTGCAGGGCGGCGAGAAGGTGCGTCCGGGCGCGACCGTGAAGTCGGTGGCGGCACAACTCGCCCCGGCGGCCGGTGCCGCATCGGGTGTCGCCGCTGCCACCGCCGCGCCGGCTGCCGCCGGTTCCGGCGCCGCCGCCGCGTCCGGTGCCGCCGCATCGGGCGCCGCGCCGGCGAGTGCCGCCGCTGCTTCGAGCGCGCAATAACAGGGAGCCTGTTTCATGGCAAAGTTTTTTATCGATCGCCCGATCTTCGCGTGGGTGATCGCCATCATCCTGATGCTGGCCGGGGTCGCGGCGATCTTCACGCTGCCGATCTCGCAGTATCCGACGATCGCGCCGCCATCGATCCAGATCACCGCGAACTACCCGGGCGCTTCCGCGAAGACGGTGGAAGACACGGTGACGCAGGTGATCGAGCAGCAGATGAGCGGTCTCGACAACTTCCTGTACATGTCGTCGACCAGTGACGACTCGGGCAACGCGACGATCACGCTGACGTTCGCGCCGGGCACCAACGCCGACATCGCGCAGGTCCAGGTGCAGAACAAGCTGTCGCTCGCGACGCCGGTTCTGCCCCAGGTCGTGCAGCAGCTCGGCCTGTCGGTGACGAAGTCGAGCAGCAGCTTCCTGCTGGTGCTCGCCTTCAACTCCGAAGACGGCAGCATGAACAAGTACGACCTCGCGAACTTCGTGGCGTCGCACGTGAAGGATCCGATCAGCCGGCTGAACGGCGTCGGCACCGTCACGCTGTTCGGCTCGCAGTACGCGATGCGGATCTGGCTCGACCCGACCCGCCTGACGAACTACGGCCTCACGCCGGTCGACGTGAGCTCGGCGATCACCGCGCAGAACGTGCAGATCGCGGGCGGCCAGATCGGCGGCACGCCGGCCAAGCCGGGCACCATGCTGCAGGCGACGATCACCGAATCGACGCTGCTGCAGACGCCCGAGCAGTTCGGCAACATCCTGCTGAAGGTCAACCAGGACGGCTCGCAGGTTCGCCTGAAGGACGTCGCGCAGATCGGCCTCGGCGGCGAAAACTACAACTTCGACACGAAGTACAACGGTCAGCCGACCGCGGCACTCGGTATCCAGCTCGCGACCAACGCGAACGCGCTCGCGACCGCGAAGGCCGTGCGCGCGAAGATCGACGAGCTCGCACCGTTCTTCCCGCACGGCCTCGTCGTGAAGTATCCGTACGACACGACGCCGTTCGTGAAGCTGTCGATCGAGGAAGTGGTCAAGACGCTGCTCGAAGGTATCGTGCTCGTGTTCCTCGTGATGTATCTGTTCCTGCAGAACCTGCGGGCGACGATCATCCCGACGATCGCGGTGCCGGTGGTGCTGCTCGGCACGTTCGCGATCATGTCGCTCGTGGGCTTCTCGATCAACACGCTGTCGATGTTCGGCCTCGTGCTCGCGATCGGCCTGCTGGTGGACGATGCGATCGTGGTGGTCGAAAACGTCGAGCGCGTGATGGCGGAAGAGGGCCTGTCACCGAAGGAGGCGACCCGCAAGGCGATGGGCCAGATCACCGGCGCACTCGTCGGCGTGGCGCTGGTGCTGTCGGCGGTGTTCGTGCCGGTCGCGTTCTCCGGCGGTTCGGTCGGCGCGATCTATCGTCAGTTCTCGCTGACGATCGTGTCGGCGATGGTGCTGTCGGTGCTGGTCGCGTTGATTCTGACGCCCGCACTGTGCGCGACGATCCTGAAGCCGATCCCGCAAGGGCATCACGAAGAGAAGAAGGGCTTCTTCGGCTGGTTCAACCGCACGTTCAACAACAGCCGCGACAAGTACCACGTCGGCGTGCACCACGTGATCAAGCGTTCGGGCCGCTGGCTCATCATCTACCTGGTCGTGATCGTCGCGGTCGGCCTGCTGTTCGTGCGCCTGCCGAAGTCGTTCCTGCCGGATGAAGACCAGGGCCTGATGTTCGTGATCGTGCAGACGCCGTCGGGCTCGACGCAGGAAACGACCGCGAAGACGCTCGCGAACATTTCCGACTACCTGCTGAAGGACGAGAAGGAAATCGTCGAATCGGCGTTCACGGTCAACGGCTTCAGCTTCGCGGGTCGCGGCCAGAACTCGGGTCTCGTGTTCGTGCGACTGAAGGACTACTCGCAGCGTCAGCATGCGAACCAGAAGGTGCAGGCGCTGATCGGCCGGATGTTCGGGCGCTACGCGGGCTACAAGGACGCGATCGTGATCCCGTTCAACCCGCCGTCGATTCCCGAACTCGGCACGGCCGCGGGCTTCGACTTCGAGCTGACGGACAACGCCGGTCTCGGCCACGACGCGCTGATGGCCGCGCGTAACCAGCTGCTCGGGATGGCCTCGAAGGATCCGACGCTGCAGGGCGTGCGCCCGAACGGCCTGAACGACACGCCGCAGTACAAGGTCGACATCGACCGCGAGAAGGCGAATGCGCTCGGCGTGACGGCGGATGCGATCGACCAGACGTTCTCGATCGCGTGGGCATCGAAGTACGTGAACAACTTCCTCGACACCGACGGCCGGATCAAGAAGGTGTACGTGCAGGCCGACGCGCCGTTCCGGATGACGCCGGAGGACATGAACATCTGGTACGTGCGCAACGGGTCGGGCGGGATGGTGCCGTTCAGCGCGTTCGCGACCGGTCACTGGACGTACGGTTCGCCGAAGCTCGAGCGCTACAACGGCGTGTCGGCGATGGAAATCCAGGGTCAGGCCGCGCCGGGCAAGTCGACCGGCCAGGCGATGACCGCGATGGAAGGGCTCGCGAAGAAGCTGCCGGTCGGTATCGGCTATTCGTGGACCGGTCTGTCGTTCCAGGAAATCCAGTCGGGTTCGCAGGCGCCGATTCTGTACGCAATCTCGATCCTCGTCGTGTTCCTGTGTCTCGCGGCGCTGTATGAAAGTTGGTCGATCCCGTTCTCGGTGATCATGGTGGTGCCGCTCGGCGTGATCGGTGCACTGCTCGCGGCGACGATGCGCGGCCTCGAGAACGACGTGTTCTTCCAGGTCGGCCTGCTGACCACCGTGGGCTTGTCCGCGAAGAACGCGATTCTGATCGTGGAATTCGCGCGCGAACTGCAGATGACGGAGAAGATGGGGCCGATCGAGGCCGCGCTGGAAGCAGCGCGCCTGCGGCTGCGTCCGATCCTGATGACGTCGCTCGCGTTCATTCTCGGCGTGATGCCGCTCGCGATCAGCAACGGCGCGGGTTCGGCGAGCCAGCACGCGATCGGCACGGGCGTGATCGGCGGGATGATCACGGCGACGTTCCTCGCGATCTTCATGATCCCGATGTTCTTCGTGAAGATCCGCGCGATCTTCAGCGGCGAGAAGGAAGACGTCGACCAGGCGCTGCGCCTCGCTCAGGAGCACTCGCACCACGAAGAGAAGCCGGGCAACGGCGACGAAGGCAACAAGGGACAGTGATGATGCAAAAACACGCTTTGACTGCAATCGCGGTCGCGCTCTTTGCCACGGGCTGCACGATGGCGCCGCATTACAAGCGGCCCGACGCGCCCGTCGCACAGGCGTACCCGGCCGGCGGCGTCTATGCGACGCAGCCGGGCGCTGCCGGCGCGCGCAGCGCGAACGGCCAGGCGGCGACCGCCATCGGCTGGCGCGAATTCTTCGTCGATCCGCGCCTGCAGCGGCTGATCGAGATCGCGCTGAAGAACAACCGCGACCTGCGCGTGTCGGTGCTGAACATCGAGGCGGCGCGCGCGCAGTACCAGATCACGCGCGCGGGCCTGTTCCCGACGCTCGACGGCACGGGCACGGGCAGCATCCAGCGCGTGCCGCAGGGCCTGTCGCAGACGGGTGCGCCGTATATCTCGCGCGCCTACAACGTCGGCGTTTCGGCGTCGTGGGAACTCGACCTGTTCGGCCGCGTGCAGAGCCTGAAGGACCAGGCGCTCGCGCAGTACCTGTCGACGTCGTATGCGCGGCAGGCTGCCGAGATCTCGCTCGTGTCGCAGGTCGCGGACCAGTACCTGACGCTGCTGTCCACCGATGACCTGTTGCAGGTCACGGAGAACACGCTGAAGACGGCACAGGCGTCGTACGACCTGACGAAGCTGCAGTTCGACAACGGCACGGGCTCCGAGCTCGAGCTGCGTCAGGCGCAGACGGTCGTCGAGACGGCGCTCGCGAACCAGCAGGCGCAGGCGCGTGCGCGTGCGCAGGCGCTGAACGCGCTGGTGCTGCTGATCGGCGAGCCGCTGCCGGACGATCTGCCGGCGGGCATGCCACTCGATGCGCAGAACCTGCTGACGGACGTGCCGGCCGGTCTGCCGTCCGACCTGCTGACGCGTCGTCCTGACGTGATGCAGGCCGAGCAGACGCTCCTGGCCGCGAACGCGAACATCGGCGCGGCACGCGCGGCGTTCTTCCCGCGTATCTCGCTGACGGGCGCGTTCGGCACCGGCAGCCCGACGCTCGGCGGCCTGTTCAAGGCAGGCACGGCGGCGTGGTCGTTCGCGCCGCAGATCACGATGCCGATCTTCGAAGGCGGGCAGAACATCGCGAACCTGAACCTCGCGAACGTGCAGAAGCGTATCGAGATCGCCAACTACGAGAAGGCGATCCAGTCGGCGTTCCGCGAAGTGTCGGACGGGCTGGCTGCACGCGGCACGTACGATCAGCAGATCGCCGCGCTCGAGCGAAACGAGCACGCGCAGCAGCGTCGCTTCGACCTGTCGGACCTGCGCTACAAGAATGGCGTCGACAGCTACCTGTCGGTGCTGACTGCGCAGACCGACCTGTACTCGGCGCAGCAGTCGCTGATCAGCGCGCGTCTGGCACGCTGGACGAACCTGGTCACGCTTTACCGCGCATTGGGCGGCGGCTGGATCCAGCGCGCCGGCGAGACGCCGCGCGCACCGGACGAAACGGTCGACTACGACAAGGCGGCCGCACCGGCGCCCGCGTCGGCAGCGGCGACGAACGGGTAAGCACGAAGGCGGGCAGGGGCGGGCGACCGCGCCGGTTCGCCGAGGTCGCGGTTCCCGGAATGCGACAACGCCACGGACGAAAGTCCGTGGCGTTTTTTTGCGGCCAGTTTGGTTTGCAGCGACCGCGGATCGTCATCACCGGCACCGCCGGCACCACCGCTGTCGTCGCCCAACCACTCGCCACAAAGCAAAACGCCACGGCAAGCCGTGGCGTTTTTCCTCTACCGTATCGCGCCATGTTCCGGCGCATCCCGGGCGGATCGATCAGTGATGCACGTCGGCCGGGCGTCCGTCGAAGTCGTGCCCTGCGCGGCGAATCTCGCAACGTGCGTCCTTCTCTGCCTTCACGCCGTTGAACACGATGTTCAGGATCACGGCGGTGGCGGACGCGAGCAGGATGCCGCTGTGCAGGATCGGCGCGAGCGCGGGCGGCAGCTTCGAGAAGAAGTGCGGCGACACGACCGGCACGAGGCCCATCCCGACGCTGACGGCGACGATGAACAGGTTGTGCGAGTTGTCGACGAAGTCGACCTTCGACAGCACCTTGATGCCGTTCGCGGCCACCATCCCGAACATCACGATGCCCGCGCCGCCGAGCACGAACGGCGGCACCGATGCGACGACCTGCGCCATCTTCGGGAACAGGCCGAGCAGCACCAGGATCACGCCGCCCGTCGCGCAGACGAACCGGCTCTTCACGCCCGTCACGCCGATCAGGCCGACGTTCTGCGAGAACGACGTATGCGGAAACGAGTTGAAGATGCCGCCGATCAGCGTGCCGAGGCCGTCGACGCGCAGGCCGCGCACGAGACGCTCCTGGTTGACCGGGCGATCGACCATGTCGCCGACCGCGAGGAACATGCCGGTCGATTCGATGAACGTGACGAACATCACCGTGACCATCGTCGCGATCGACAGCGGGTCGAAGTGCGGCAGGCCGAAGTGGAACGGCATCACGAAACCAACCCACGGTGCGTGCGCGACGCCGTCGGTATTCACGCGACCGATCGCGAATGCGATCACGAAGCCGGCGACGATGCCGAGCAGCACCGAGATGTTCGCGATGAAGCCGCGGCCGAACTTGTTGATCAGCAGGATCAGCGTGAGCACGAGCAGCGACAGGCCGAGGTAGACGGGGCTGCCGTATTCGGGGTTGCCGACGCCGCCCGCTGCCCAGTTGATCCCGACTTCCATCAGCGACAGCCCGATCACCGCGATCACGGTGCCGACGACGACCGGCGGAAAGAACCGCAACAGCTTGCCGATCATCGGCGCGAGCACGATGCCGATGATGCCGGCCGCGATGGTCGAGCCGAAGACGTCGAGAATGCCGAGGCCGGGGTTGGTGCCGATCGCGATCATCGGGCCGACGGCCGCGAACGTGCAGCCCATGATGACGGGCAGGCGGATCCCGAAGATCCACAGGCCGAGCGTCTGGATCAGCGTGGCGATACCGCACGAAAACAGATCGGCGCTGATCAGGAACGCGATCTGGTCTTTCGGCAGCTTCAGCGCGCCGCCGACGATAAGCGGCACGGCTACGGCGCCGGCGTACATGACGAGGACGTGCTGCAGACCAAGCGTTACAAGCTTGCCGGTCGGCAGCACCTCATCGCACGGATGGACCGTGTTCGATTGCATCTGTCTCACTCCATGATCTTGTTTTCGGGGTGATACGAAGTTATGCGGAATGGAACATTGCAACAAGAGCACTGCGTTCTATTCCGTTCTTTGCTGGTTCGATATGCCATTTCGGCATGAAACAGGGTGTCGATCATCGGGAAACTGCCGCTGGAGTGAGGTTCCCCGGTTTTATAGCCCTTCAAAATAGTGCATGCCGCCATGTCAAATATCGGCGGCTTTATGGTGTGTATCGCGACCGTGGCATAGTGGAAAAAACGACCGGTGGAAAATCGCGCCGGGTTAACCCGCTGGCGGCAGTTCTGGCGCGTAACGCGTGGCCGGGTGAAACCGATGGTGCGCGGCTGCGTTTTCACGTCGCCAGGGTGTCAAAAGCGCCGAGCAAGTCGGGCCGCATGTCGCGATCCCGCTATCATCGATATCCGTTCACTCGAATACGCCAACCCGTCATGCGCCTGCTCGGAATCGACCTCGGTACCGGCTCCGTCAAACTCGTCACGCTCGATGCCGATGGCGTCGAGCGCGCGGTTGCGAGCCAACCCTATGCATTGTCGTCGCCGCAGCCGGGCTGGGCCGAAATTGCCCCCGACGTGTGGTGGCAGGCGCTCGTGCGCGCCGCTGCGCGGCTGCCGGCCGGTGAGCGCGCGCAGGTCGCGGCGATCGGCTTCTCCGGCCAGATGCATGGCGTCGTGCTGATCGACGCGGCCGGGCAGCCGGTGCGGCCCGCGCTGTTGTGGCCCGATACGCGCGCGGTGCGCGAAGCGGACGCGGCCGACTGGCCGGACGCGCCGAATCCCGTCGCGCCCGGCATGGCGGGCCCCCTGTTGCGCTGGCTGGCCGCACACGAACCGCACGTGTTGCGGGACGCACGCTGGGCCGTGCAGCCGAAGGACTGGCTGCGCGTCGCGCTGGGCGGCGAGATCGCGGCCGATCCGAGCGATGCATGCGCGACGGCGCTCGCGACGCCGGACGGCGCGTGGGATACGGCGCTGATCGACGCGCTGGGCTTGCCCGTCGACCGGTTCGCACCCGAGCGGGCGTCGGGTGCGCGCTGCGGTGTGCTCGATGCGACGGCGGCGGCGGCACTCGGGCTGCCGGCCGGCGTGCCGCTCGCGACGGGGGCGGCCGATACGGCGTGCGCGGCGCTCGGCAGCGGGCTCGTCGCGGCCGGCGACGCGCTGCTGACCACCGGCAGCGGTGGCCAGATCGTCGTGCTCGCGGACAGGTTGCCGCCCGCACGGCGCGGGCTGCATCGTTATCGCACGGCGGCGGGCGGCGGCTATTACACGATGGCCGCGATGCAGAACGTCGGGCTCGCGCTCGAAGCCGTGCGCGGCTGGCTCGGCTATCCGGGCTGGCCGGATGCGTACGACGACGCGTTCGCCCGGCCGGCGTCGGAGCGGCTCTGCTTCCTGCCGTACCTGACGGGCGAGCGTTCGCCGTGGATGAATCCCGACGCGCGCGGCGGCTGGCTCGGTCTCGGGCTCGGCGACACGCGCGGCGCGATGATGCGCGCCGCGTTCGAGGGCGTCGCATTCGCGTTGCGCGCGGGGCTCGATGCGATTCGCGATGCGAACCGGGTCGATCCGGTGACGACGCTGCGCCTTGCCGGTGGCGGCTCGGTCGATCCGCGCTGGCGTCAGTTGCTCGCGGATGCGCTCGGCGCGTCGCTCGACGCGGTCGATTGCCCGAACGCCGCGACGCGCGGCGCCGCGCTGCTCGCGGGCGTCGCGATCGGACACTGGCGCGAAGACGCGCTGCGCACGCTGGCGCCGACCGCGTCGCCGGTCGCCGCACCGCACGACGATCGCGCGCTGGCCGCACGCCATGCGCGTTTCGTCGATCTGTATGCGCGAACGGATGCGTGGTTCACGACCGGCGTTTAAACTCGGGCACGTGTCCTGTCGCGCCAGCGGTGACGCGTCGCGGCAAGCCGGCGGCTGTTTCCCGCACGCGACGGGCGGCGGGATCGGGGATCATGACGGGCACGCTCCGGTATCGCCGTGTCGCGCGGCACGGCCCGACCTGATCACGCACGCGCTGCCGCTCGAGACGCTCCGCGGCGGCGCCGACCCGATGAAGACGGGCGAATCGATTCGCCCGATCGTGCTGTATTGAACGGAAGGGAACCCCATGCTCGAACTCGTTACTTCGCATGCTTGCCACGGTGGCGAGCAACGCTTCTATCGCCACGATTCGAAGGCGATCGGCCTGCCGATGAAGTTCTCGGTGTACCTGCCGCCGCAGGCCGCGCACGGTCGCGTGCCGGCGCTGTTCTATCTCGCGGGGCTCACGTGCACCGAGGAGACGTTCGCGATCAAGGGCGGCGCGCAGCAGTACGCGGCGCAGCACGGCCTCGCGCTCGTGATGCCCGATACGAGCCCGCGCGGCGCGGGCGTGCCGGGCGAGGCCGAAGCATGGGATTTCGGCGTCGGCGCGGGTTTCTATGTCGACGCGACGCACGCTCCGTGGTCGACGCATTACCGGATGGAATCGTACGTGACGGGCGAGTTGCGCGAGCTTGTCGCGGCCGAGTTGCCGATCGACGGCACGCGGCTCGGGATCTTCGGCCACTCGATGGGTGGGCACGGCGCGCTGACGCTCGCGCTGCGTCATCCCGACCTGTACCGATCGGTGTCGGCGTTCGCGCCGATTGCCGCGCCGACGCGTTGCCCGTGGGGCGAGAAGGCGTTCTCGGGCTACCTCGGCGACGATCGCGACGCGTGGAAGCAGCACGACGCGAGCGAACTCGTCGCGCGCGCGGATGCGCCGAAGTTCGCGGACGGCATCCTCGTCGACCAGGGCCTCGCCGATCAATTCCTCGCGAACCAGCTGAACCCGGACGTATTCGAAGCCGCGTGCGCGAAGGCCGGCCAGCCGCTGACGCTGCGCCGCCATGCGGGCTACGACCACGGTTACTACTTCATCTCGACGTTCATCGCCGATCACATCGCGCATCACGCACGCGTGCTCTCACTGTGAGCGGGGTGCGGCACGCGTGACCCGCGGTGCGCGCCGCACGTCGCGCGCGCATGCAAAAACGCCGGCGGCCTTTCGGCTACGCCGGCGTTTTGGTTTTCGCCGCTCGACGATCAGTGGCGCCGCAACAGGCTCGCGCCATATACGAGCGCGGACAGCGCGGTGATCCAGAAGCTCGTCGGCCAGTCGGTGTGATACGCGAGCGCGATCCCGGCCCACGCTTCGAACAGCGCGAACAGCGCGGCGAGCAGCACACCGGTCGACAGCCGCGTCGACACGTTTTGCGCGGCCGCGGCCGGCCCGACCAGCAGCGTGAACACGAGCAGCACGCCGACGATCTGTGTTGCCGCCGCCACCGCGAGCGCGCACACCGCGAGGAACAGTACCGACACCGTGCGCAGCGACACGCCCTTGGCTTCGGCCAGCTCAGGCTGCAGCGACGCGAACAGCAGCGGCCGCGCGATCAGCGCGAGCGCGACGAGGCTCACCGCGCCGATGCCGGCCAGCACCGCGAGCGTGTCGCGGCTGACCGCGAGCACGTTGCCGAACAGCAATGCGGTGACCTGCGTTGCGAACGACGTATAGAAGTGCAGGAACAGCAGGCCGAAGCCGAGCGCGCCGGACAGGATCACGCCGATCGCGACGTCGCGGCCCGCGAGTTTTTCGCCGAGCGCACCCATGCCGATCCCGGCCGCGAGCGTGAAGCCGACCATCCCCCAGATCGGCGAGATGCCGAGCAGCACCGCGCCCGTCGCGCCGGTAAAGCCGACGTGCGACAGCGCATGGCCGGCGAAGGTTTGTCCGCGCAGCACCAGGAAGTAGCCGACGATGCCCGCGAGCACCGCGACGATTCCCGATGCGGCGAACGCGTTGATCATGAAGTCGTATTCAAACATCGTGCGAATGCCCGGGATGAGCGTGTCCGTGGTGGTGATGGCCGTGTCCGCCGCCACCGCCGTGCGAGTGGCCGTCGTCGTCCTCGTGTTCGTGGTCGTGGTCGTGCTTCTCGATCTCGACGTCGCCCGACATCACGAAGATCTTGCCGTTCACGCGCATCACGTCGATCGGCGAGCCGTAGAGCCGCGACAGCACCGGCCTGGTGATGACCTCGTCGACGGTCCCGAGCGCCGCGACGCCGTTGCCGAGATACAGCACGCGGTCGAGCGCGTTCAGCAGCGGATTCAGTTCGTGCGCGGAGAACAGCACGGTGATGCCGAGCTCGCGCTGCACGTTGCGCACGAGTTCGACGACGCCGCGCTGGTGGTTCGGGTCGAGGCTGATCAGCGGTTCGTCGAGCAGCAGCAGTTGCGGATTGCCGAGCAGGCATTGCGCGAGCAGCAGGCGCTGCCGCTCGCCGCCCGACAGCTCCGACAGCGGCCGGCGCGCGAGCGTCTGGCCGCCGACGAGGTCGAGCACGCGGTCGACGTCGCGCCGCGTCGCGGCGTTCGTGTGCGGCAGCCCCCAGCGGTGGCCGTCGGCGGCCATCGCGACGAAGTCGTAGCCGCGCATCCGGCGATTCGCGAGGCCGCTTCTGATCTGCGGCATGTAGCCGATCGACGCGTTGCCGCGCGCGACCGGCACGCCGCCGACCGACAGCGTGCCGCCCGTGACGGGCACGAGACCGAGCACCGCGCGCATCAGCGTCGTCTTGCCCGCGCCGTTCGGCCCGAGCACGCCGACGAATTCGCCGGGCTCGATCGAGAAACTCACGTCGCGAAGGATCGTGCGTCCGCCCAGTTCGAGCGTGACGCGATCGAGTGCGAGTGCGTGGGGAGTGTCGGTCATGGTGTTGACTGGGTCACTTCTTGCTGGCGGAAAGCGCGGCCGCGAGCGCGTCGAGCTGGCCGGCCATCCATTGCTGGAAGGTCTTGCCGGCCGGCTGCGTCTCGGTGACGCTCACGCCCGGCACACCGCTGTCGCGCGCGATCTTCAGCAGGCGCTTGGTCATCGGCGCTTCGGCCTGGCTGTTGTAGATCAGCACGCGCACCTGTTTCTTGCGCAGGTCGTTCTCGAACGCGGCGACGTCCTGCGCGCTGGCTTCGGTGTCGTTCATCGTCGCAAGCTGGAAGCGCTGGTTGCGCATGTCGAGGCCGATCGCGTCGGACATGTAGCCGAACACCGGCTCGGTGGCCGTCACCGGCACGCCCTTGTATTGCGCGCGCAGCGCGGCGACCTTGTCGTCGACGGGCTTCAGCGACGCGACGAACTTCTGCAGGTTCGCGTCGTAGTCGGCCTTGTTCGCCGGATCGGCACGGCCGAGCTCGGCCGCGATCGCGCGCGCGGCGGCCGGCATGGTCGCCGGGTCGTACCACAGGTGCGGGTTGTCGCCGGCCTTCTTGCCGACGAGATCCGCCACGACGATCGTCGCGCGCTTCGCCTGCTTCGATGCGCCGAGCAGTTTGCCCATCCACGGATCGTAGTCCGCGCCGTTGTAGATCACGACCTGCGCGTGCTGCAGCGCGCGCGCGGTCTTCGGGCTCGCTTCGAACAGGTGCGGATCCTGGTCGGGATTGCTGAGGATGCTGGTCACCGCGACATGGCGGCCGCCGATCTGCGATGCGACGTCGCCATAGAAATTCTCGGCGGCGACCACATTGACGGTCGCGGCCTGCACGAAGGCGGGTGAGGCGATCGACAGCGCGGCGGCCGCGGCGGCGAACAGACGAGCAAGCGGCAGGGCACGCCGCGGCGCGCGCTTCAGGGCAATGGACATGAAACTCCTCGTTGGAAGGGGCGGCGCGTGCGCCGCGCGTGTGCGGTGTCAGCGTTGCGCGGGCTTGCCCTTGCAGTGCCCGCACAGGCCGTTCAGCTCGACGACCTGGTGGTGGACTTCGAACCCGTGCGCGGGCGCGCTCGCGGACAGCTGTTTCGCGAGGTCGCTACCCGGAATCTCGACGGTCTCGCCGCACGAGTCGCAGATCAGGAACTGGCCTTCGTGCGGCACGCCGATCTCGCAGCACGCGAAGAACGCGTTCTTCGATTCGATCCGATGGATGAAGCCGTGCTCGACGAGGAAATCCAGCGCGCGATAGACGGTCGTCGGCGGCACGCGGCCGCGCTGCGGCTCGAGCTCGGCGAGCAGGTCGTACGCGCCGATCGGGCGCTGCGCGGCCAGCACGCGTTCGTAGACCTGGCGGCGCAGCGGCGTCCACGCGAGCCCGTGCTCGGCGGCGAATGCGTCGGCCCGGGACAGCCGGGCGTCGATGTGCGATGAGGTGGCCATGGCGTGGAGCTGGCAATGAGACGAAGTATCGCGATGATATAACGTATCTTCTCGTCGTGCAGCCCGAATTCTGCCCCGCGCACCGGCTGTGTCCCCTTCATCGCCGTTTCAGCCGCGCCGCACCCAGCGCGCCGCGCCTTGCCGGGCGCGGTTCTCCGCGCGCCGCTCGGCGCAGTCGTGCCGCAGCGCATCATCGAAAGCCGCCGTGTCGCCTTGACAGCGTGAATCGCGTATCCGATCATTCGACCAACAAGAGAGCAATTGATCGGTCGGCGAGCGTTCGCTCACCTCGCGGCCTTCGTGCAGCAGAACGAACCGGAGACAACCAGTGAGACTGGAAGACAAGGTCGCGATCCTGACGGGTGCGGCCAGCGGCATCGGCGAAGCGGTCGCGCAACGCTATCTGGACGAGGGCGCGCGCTGCGTGCTGGTCGACGTGAAGCCCGCGGGCGGTTCGCTCGCACGGCTGATCGAGGCGAACCCCGGCCGCGCGGTGGCCGTCACCGCGGACGTCACGCGACGCGACGATATCGCGCGGATCGTCGCCACCGCCGTCGAGCGGTTCGGCGGCGTCGACATCCTGTTCAACAACGCGGCGCTGTTCGACATGCGCCCGATCCTCGACGAATCCTGGGACGTGTTCGACCGGCTGTTCGAGGTCAACGTGAAAGGGCTGTTCTTCCTGATGCAGGCCGTCGCGCAGCGGATGGTCGAACAGGGGCGCGGCGGCAAGATCGTCAACATGTCGTCGCAGGCCGGGCGTCGCGGCGAGGCGCTCGTTTCGCACTACTGCGCGACCAAGGCCGCGGTGATCAGCTACACGCAGTCGGCCGCGCTCGCGCTCGCGCCGCACCGGATCAACGTGAACGGCATCGCGCCGGGCGTGGTCGACACACCGATGTGGGAGCAGGTCGATGCGCTGTTCGCGCGCTACGAGAACCGGCCGCTCGGCGAGAAGAAGCGGCTCGTTGGCGAAGCCGTGCCGCTCGGCCGGATGGGCGTGCCGGGCGACCTGACGGGCGCCGCGCTGTTCCTCGCGTCGGCCGACGCCGACTACATCACCGCCCAGACGCTGAACGTCGACGGCGGCAACTGGATGAGCTGACATGACGACGCTCGCACGCGCAACCTGGGCGTCCGCGCCGCGTGCGGCCGCCGCCGCACGAGGGCACGCATGATGGCCGAGATCGTCGTGGCCGGCGAACTGCTGGCCGAATTCGTCGCCGCCGAGCGTGGCCAGGGTTTCGACACGCCGGGCCTGTTCGCGGGCCCGTTTCCGAGCGGTGCGCCGGCGATCTTCGCCGACCAGGCCGCGCGGCTCGGCGCGCGCGTCGCGTATGCGGGCTGCGTCGGCCGCGATGCGTTCGGCGACGCGATCGTCGCGCGGCTCGAGCGCGACGGCGTCGACGTCGCGCGCATCCGTCGTGTCGCGCGTCCGACCGGCACCGCGTTCGTCGCGTATCGCGACGATGGTTCACGCAGCTTCGTGTTCAGCCTGTCGACCAGCGCGGCCGCGTGCGTCGACGCATCCGACGTCGACACCGCGATGTTCGACGGTTGCCGCTACTTCCATGTGATGGGCTCGTCGCTGACGAGCGAATCGGCGATCGCGGCCGTCCAGCGCGGCGTGATCGAAGCGGCGCGCGTCGGCGCGAAGGTGTCGTTCGACCCGAACGTGCGGCCCGAGATGCTGAGCTTCCGTCCGATGCGCGCGGCGCTCGACACGATGCTCGCCGCTTGCCATCTGTTTCTGCCGAGCGAGGCCGACCTGCCGTTCTTCTGCGGGCCGCAGCCGGCCGAGCGCGCGATCGCCGGGCTGCTCGCGACGCATCCGCTGCTCGAGCGCGTCGTGCTCAAGCGTGGCGCGGCCGGCAGCGCCGCGTTCGACCGTGCGAGCCGTGTGGACGTGCCGGCCTGGCCGGTCGACGAACTCGATCCGACCGGTGCCGGCGACTGCTTCGGCGGCACGTTGGTCGCGAGCCTCGTCGCCGGCCTGCCGATCGACGTCGCGCTGCGCCGCGCGAACGCGGCCGGCGCGATCGCGCGGCGCAGCGCGGCCCGATGGAGGGCAACAGCAGCGCGACTGAAATCGACCGTTTCCTGACCGAACGAGGTATCGCATGTCCGGCCTGACCCCCGTCGCCGAACGCCCGCGCAACGCGCACGCCGACGCCGTGCTGCGGATGATCTTCGATGCGAACCGCGCGGATGCGCAGCGCGGCATCTATTCGATCTGCAGCGCGCACCGGCTCGTGCTGGAGGCCGCATGCGAGGCCGCGCGCGCGGACGGCTCGCCGCTCCTGATCGAGGCGACCTGCAACCAGGTGAACCATCTCGGCGGCTACACGGGCATGACGCCCGCCGATTTCCGGCGCGACGTCGATGCGATCGCGCAGCGCTGCGGGCTCGCGCCGTCGGCGCTCGTGCTCGGCGGCGACCATCTGGGCCCGAACCCGTGGCGGCACCGTCGCGCGGCCGATGCGATGCGCGAAGCGGCCGCGATGGTCGCCGCGTATGTCGAAGCCGGGTTCGAGAAGATCCACCTGGACGCGAGCATGGCGTGCGCGGACGATCCGGAGCGGCTCGACGACCGGACGATTGCCGCCCGCGCGGCCGAGCTGTGCCGCGCGGCCGAAGACGCGGCGGCGCGCGCCGGCGTTGCGCCCGTCTACGTGATCGGCACCGAGGTGCCGACGCCGGGCGGCGAAGTGGCCGGCGACACGGGCGGCGATGGGATCGCGCGGATCGCGGTCACGCGCAGCGACAGCATCGCCGCGACGCTGGACGCGCATCGCGGCGCATTCGCGGCGACCGGGCTCGACGACGCATGGACGCGCGTGGTCGCGATTGTCGCGCAGCCGGGCGTCGATTTCGACGATCGCCACGTGCTCGACTACGACAGCGCGAAGGCCGCGTCGCTTGGCGCGAGCATCCTGCGCACGCCGCGCCTCGTGTTCGAAGCGCATTCGACCGACTACCAGACCGAAGGCGCACTCGCCGCGCTCGTGCGCGACCACTTCGCGGTGCTGAAGGTTGGGCCCGCGCTGACCTTCGCGTTGCGCGAGGCGCTGTTCGCGCTCACCTTCATCGAGGACGCGCTGATCGTCGACGTCGCGCAGCGCTCGCGGTTGCGCGACGTGGTCGACGCCGCGATGCGCGCGCAACCCGAGCACTGGGCGCCGTATTACCGCGGCGACGAAACCGAGCAGCGGCTCGCGCGCCAGTTCAGCTACAGCGACCGGATCCGCTACTACTGGCTGCAGCCGGCCGTCGCGGCGGCGGTCGAGCAGTTGTTCGACAACCTTGCGCGGCAGCCCGTGCCCGAGACGCTCGTCGCGCAGTGGCTGCCGGACGTGTACGCGGCTTGCCGCGCGGGCGGCCTCGCGAGAGAGCCGCGCGCATGGGTGCGCCACCGGATACGCGACGTGATCGCGCACTATGCGCGCGCGTGCGGGATGCAGCGGCCGTCGTGACGGGCCGCGAAGGAAACACGGCAACACGAAACAAGCAACACGCAATACGCAACACCGACGACAGTTCGAACAATCACAGGAGACATGCCATGCAACGAAAGATGCTCGATGCCGCCGCACGCTGCTTCGCCGGAGCCGCGCTCGCGACGGCCGCCTGCGCGGCGTCGGCCGGCGCGCTGACGATCGCGACGCTGAACAACCCGGACATGATCGAGTTGAAGAAGCTGTCGCCGGCGTTCGAGAAGGCGAACCCGGACATCAAGCTGAACTGGGTGATCCTCGAGGAAAACGTGCTGCGCCAGCGCGCGACCACCGACATCACGACCGGAAGCGGCCAGTTCGACGTGATGGCGATCGGCACGTATGAAACGCCGCAGTGGGGCAAGCGCGGCTGGCTCGCGCCGATGACCGGACTGCCCGCCGACTACGACCTGAACGACATCGTGAAGACCGCGCGCGACAGCCTGTCGTACAACGGCCAGCTGTATGCGCTGCCGTTCTACGTCGAAAGCTCGATGACGTTCTACCGCAAGGACCTGTTCGCGGCGAAGGGGCTGAAGATGCCCGACCAGCCGACCTACGACCAGATCGCCGAATTCGCGGACAAGCTCACCGACAAGTCGAAGGGCACCTACGGCATCTGCCTGCGCGGCAAGGCCGGGTGGGGCGAGAACATGGCGTACGTGTCGACGGTCGTGAACACGTTCGGCGGGCGCTGGTTCGACGAGAACTGGAACGCGCAACTGACGTCGCCGGAATGGAAGAAGGCGATCAATTTCTACGTGAACCTGCTGAAGAAGGACGGCCCGCCGGGAGCGAGCTCGAACGGCTTCAACGAGAACCTGACCCTGACCGCATCGGGCAAGTGTGCGATGTGGATCGACGCGACGGTCGCGGCCGGGATGCTCTATAACAAACAGCAGTCGCAGGTCGCCGACAAGGTCGGCTTCGCGGCCGCGCCGGTCGCCGCCACGCCGAAGGGCTCGCACTGGCTGTGGGCGTGGGCACTGGCCGTGCCGAAGACGTCGAAGCAGCAAGATGCCGCGCGCAAGTTCATCGCATGGGCGACGTCGAAGCAGTACATCGAGATGGTCGGCAAGGACGAAGGCTGGGCGTCGGTGCCGCCGGGTACGCGCGCGTCGACCTACCAGCGCCCCGAGTACAAGGCCGCCGCGCCGTTCTCGGACTTCGTGCTGAAGGCGATCGAGACGGCCGACCCGAACGATCCGTCGCTGAAGAAGGTGCCGTACACGGGCGTGCAGTACGTCGGGATTCCTGAATTCCAGTCGTTCGGCACGGTGGTCGGGCAGGCGATCGCGGGTGCGGTGGCCGGCCAGATGACGGTCGACCAGGCGCTCGCCGCCGGGCAGGCCGCCGCCGATCGCGCGGTGCGCCAGGCCGGCTACAAGAAGTAACGCGGCCCCCGCCGTGCGCGCCGCCGCGCACGGTGCACGTCGCCGAAGCAGACAGGGCGGGCGGCCATTCGCGCCCGCGCCTCAACCGGAGGGACTCCGATCATGCGTCATTTGCGTCTTCCCCTGAGCCACGCGCCGTCGGTCGGCGATGCGTCGTCGCCGCCGGGCGCGCCGCGCCGCGCGCGCGGCGGCGCCAGCTGGCTGGTGTCACCGTCCGTCGCGGTGCTGCTGCTGTGGATGTCGATCCCGCTTGCGATGACGATCTGGTATTCGTTCTCGCGCTACAACCTGCTGAACCCGGACGTGAAGGGCTTCGCCGGGTTCGACAACTACCGCTTCCTCGCGACCGATCCGTCGTTCCTGCCCGCGATCTGGCACACGCTCGTGCTGATCGGCGCGGTGCTCGCGATCACCGTGGTCGGCGGCGTGCTGATGGCCGTGCTGTTCGACCGCAAGTTCTACGGGCAGGGCGTGGCGCGCCTGCTCGTGATCGCGCCGTTCTTCGTGATGCCAACGGTCGCCGCGCTGATCTGGAAGAACATGATCCTTCATCCGGTGTACGGGCTCGTCGCGAACGCGATGCGTGCGTTCGGGATGACGCCGATCGACTGGTTCGCCGACTACCCGCTCACCGCCGTGATCATCATCGTCGCGTGGCAGTGGCTGCCGTTCGCATTCCTGATCCTGTTCACCGCGATCCAGTCGCTCGACCAGGAGCAGAAGGAAGCCGCGCGCATCGACGGCGCGGGCCCGATCGCGATGTTCTTCTACATCACGCTGCCGCACCTGAAGCGCGCGATCGCCGTGGTCGTGATGATGGAGACGATCTTCCTGCTGTCGATCTTCGCGGAGATCTACACGACGACGGGCGGCGGCCCCGGCAACGCGACGACCAACCTGTCGTACCTGATCTATGCGCTTGGCCTGCAGCAGTTCGACGTCGGCCTCGCATCCGCGGGCGGGATCATCGCCGTCGTGGTTGCGAACGTCGTGTCGTTCTTCCTGGTGCGGATGCTCGCGCGCAACCTGAAGGGAGAGTACGAGAAATGAGTGACCTGACCTTCGAAGGCCGGCGCGCGCCGGCCCCGTTCGACCGCGTGCGGCGCGCGCTGCCCGGCGCGCTCGCGTGGCTGCTCGCGCTGCTGCTGTTCTTTCCGATCTTCTGGATGGCGATCACCGCATTCAAGACCGAGCAGCAGGCGTATGCGTCGACGCTGTTCTTCATGCCGACGCTCGACAGCTTCCGCGAGGTGTTCGCGCGCAGCAACTACTTCGCGTTCGCGTGGAATTCGGTGCTGATTTCGGCCGGCGTCACGGTGATCTCGCTGCTGTTCGCGGTGCCGGCGGCCTACGCGATGGCGTTCTTCCCGAACCACCGCACGCAGAAGGTGCTGCTGTGGATGCTGTCGACGAAGATGATGCCGTCGGTCGGCGTGCTCGTGCCGATCTACCTGCTGTGGAAGAACGCGGGGCTGCTCGATACCGTGTCGGGCCTCGTGATCGTCTACACGCTGATCAACCTGCCGATCGCGGTCTGGATGACCTTCACGTACTTCAACGAAATCCCCAAGGACATCCTCGAAGCGGGGCGTATCGACGGCGCGTCGACGTGGCAGGAGATCGTCTACCTGCTGATGCCGATGGCGCTGCCGGGTCTCGCGTCCACCTCGCTCCTGCTCGTGATCCTGTCGTGGAACGAGGCGTTCTGGAGCATCAACCTGTCGAGCTCGAACGCCGCGCCGCTGACCGTGTTCATCGCGTCGTATTCGAGTCCGGAGGGGCTGTTCTGGGCGAAGCTGTCCGCAGCTTCGTTGCTGGCCGTCGCGCCGATCCTGATCGTCGGCTGGCTGTCGCAGAAGCAGCTCGTGCGCGGGCTCACGTTCGGGGCGGTCAAATGAGCGCGGCCGGCGAAGGCATGGGCGGAAAAGGCGCGGTCGGCCACGGGATGAACGTGTTGATCTGCGATTGCGACGGCGTGCTGATCGACAGCGAGGCCGTCGCCGCCGATGTGATCGTGCGCGAGCTGGACGCGCGCTGGCCGGGCGTCGACGCGCGGCCGGCCGTGATGCCGCTGCTCGGGCTGCGCATCGAGCGCGTGCTGGCCGGCGCGAGCGAGGCGGTCGGCCGCACGCTGACGGCGGGCGACGTCGACGCGATCCGCCGCGCGGTCGAGGCGGCGGCCGTCAACGCGCCGATGGTCGACGGCATCGATGCGGCACTCGCCGCGATCGGTCTGACGACGGCATGCGCGAGCAACAGCTACCGCGCATACGTCGAGGCGGCGCTCACCCGCACCGGCCTCGCGCGCTTCTTCGGCGACCGGCTGTTCTGCGCGGACGCCGTCGCCAGGCCGAAGCCCGCGCCCGACGTGTATCTCGCGGCCGCACACGCGCTCGGCGCGGTGCCCGCGCAATGCCTCGTCGTCGAGGACAGCGTGACCGGCATCACCGCGGCCGCCGCGGCCGGCATGACCGTGCTCGGCTTCATCGGCGGCGGGCATGCGTCGGCCGCGCAGATCGACGCGCTGCGCGGGATCGGCGCGCGTCACGTATTCGACGACATGCACGAGCTGCCCGGCTACGTCGCGCGCTGGCAGGCGACGGGTGCCGTGCTGCCGAACTAACCTGGCAAGATTGCGCGCCGCGTCGAACGCGGCGCATCACGAACGAACGGAGACAGATCATGGCAAGCGTGCTCCTGCGCAACATCGCGAAGCGCTACGACGACACCGAAGTGCTGCGCAACGTGAACCTCGACATCGCCGACGGCGAATTCGTCGTGTTCGTCGGGCCGAGCGGCTGCGGCAAATCCACGCTGATGCGGATGATCGCCGGCCTCGAGGACATCTCGAGCGGCGATCTGCTGATCGACGGCGCGAAGGTCAACGACGTGCCGAGCGCGAAGCGCGGCATCGCGATGGTGTTCCAGTCGTATGCGCTGTACCCGCACATGACGCTGTACGACAACATGGCGTTCGGCCTGAAGCTCGCGGGCGCGAAGAAGCCCGAGATCGACCAGGCGGTGAAGCAGGCCGCGAAGATCCTGCACATCGATCACCTGCTCGACCGCAAGCCGAAGCAGCTGTCGGGCGGCCAGCGACAGCGCGTCGCGATCGGCCGCGCGATCACGCGCAAGCCGAAGGTGTTCCTGTTCGACGAGCCGCTGTCGAACCTCGACGCGGCGCTGCGCGTGAAGATGCGGCTGGAATTCGCGCGGCTGCACGACGAGCTGAAGACGACGATGATCTACGTGACGCACGACCAGGTCGAGGCGATGACGCTCGCCGACAAGATCGTCGTGCTGTCGGGCGGCGCGGTGCAGCAGGTCGGCACGCCGAACGCGCTGTATCACGCGCCGGCGAACCTGTTCGTCGCGGGCTTCATCGGCTCGCCGAAGATGAACTTCCTGAAGGGCACTGTCGAGTCGGTCGATGCGACGGGCGTGCTCGTGCGTTTCGACAGCGGCGAGACGCAGCGCGTCGCGGTCGATGCGGCCGGGTTGCAGCGCGGTGCGGCAGTGACGGTCGGCGTGCGGCCCGAGCACCTTCTGGTGGGCACGGCGGCCGCGGGCGTTGCCGCGCGGACGATGGCCGTCGAGTCGCTCGGCGATGCCGCGTATCTGTACGCGGAGTCGGCTGTCGCGCCGGACGGGCTGATCGCGCGGATTCCGCCGCTCGACACGTACCGCACCGGCGAGGCGCTGCACGTGCACGCGCAGGCCGAGCACTGCCATCTGTTCGACGAGCACGGGCAGGCGTTGCGCCGGCTGAGCGCGCACGCGAAGGCGGCGTGACGGTCGACTTCGGTCAGAGGTGCAGGTGCGCGGCCATGTAATCGACGAATGCGCGCAGCTTCGGCGTCGGATGGCGGCCTGACGGCCACAGCGCGTAGAACGGCGTGCGGCTCGCGACGTGTCCGTCGAGCACCGCGCGCAGCGCGCCGTCGTCAAACCGCGCATGAAGAATTCGGGCAGGCATGCGTTTCTGGCGCCGCGCGCGGCCTGAACGTTCGACCGCGGCGTCAGTCCGCCTTCGCGTCGAGCGCCGCGCGCGCGCAGGTCTCGTCGGTGACGAGCCCCGACAGCCAGCCGCCACGCAACGCGGCGATCACGGCGTCGCGCTTCTTCGGGCCGCCGGCGAACGCGATCGTCGGGCGCTTCGGCGGCGTGTCGAGCGCGACGCTCGTGACGCGCGCGCTGGTCGACACGTCGACCAGCTTGCCCTGCGCATCGATCGGCACGCCGAGCAGTTCGGCCACCGCGCCGCGCGCGGTCATCTCGTCGCGTTCCTGTTCGGTGATGAAGCCGTCCTCGTAGAGCGGGCAGTGCGGGCCGATGTTGCCGATCCCGACGAACGCGACGTCGGCCTGCGCCGACAGCGCGTCGACGATCCGGTACAGCCGGTGATTGCACCATTGCGCGCGCTCGGCGTCGCTGTCGGCGAACAGCGGCGCGGGCAGCAGGAAGTGCTTGCCGCCGGTTTTTTCGGAAATGTACTGCGCGACGTCGTAGCGGTTCGACGAACCGTCGGCCGCGATCGCGCCGACCATCGACACGAGCCGGTGCTGCGGCCGCTCGATCTGCGCGATCTGCGCGACTACGGCCTTCAGCGTCCGGCCGCTGCTGACGGCGATCACCATCGGTCGCGTCTCGTTCAGGTAGCGCTCCATCACCTGCGCGCCGGCGACCGCGAGCTTGCGGTCGATCGCTTCCGGCGCGTCGGCATCGACGGGCACGACTTCGCACATCGCGAGCCCGTAGCGCTTCGACAGCTGCGCGCCGAGGTCGAGACAGTCGGCGAGCTGATGATCGACGCGCACGCGGATCAGATTCTTCTCGACCGCGAACGCGACGAGGCGCTGCGCGACCGGGCGCGACACCTGCAGCTTCTCGGCGATTTCGTTCTGCGTGTCGCCCGAGACGTAGTAGAGCCACGCGGCACGCGTGGCGAGATCGAGTTTTTCTGAGGACTTGGACACGATAGCGGTTCGGTTCGGATCTGGGCCGGCCGTCGGGCGGCGCAACGGGCATCCACTGTAACGCATGCCGGGTGCGCGGCCGACGGCCGCTGCGCGTCGCCGCTTACGCGAGCCGCGCGCGCGACGGTTCGTAAAGCGGGCGCACGTGGCGATACAGCGCGCGGAACGCGTCGAGGCGCTCGCGCAGCAGCGTATGACGGCCGGCATCGGGCGCGTATTCGGCGCGCACCGGCGGCTTGGTCAGCACGGCATGCGGATCGCCGCCGACGGCGAGCCAGCCCAGGCGTGCAGCGCCGAGCGCCGCACCGGTTTCACCGCCACCGTGCTGGCACGTCCGTACGTTCAGTGCGTCGGCGATCAGCTGCGCCCAGAACGCGCTGCGCGCGCCGCCGCCGATCAGCGACAGACGGTCGGTTTCGACGCCGGCCGCATGCAGCGCGTCGAGGCCGTCCGCGAGGCCGAGCGTCACGCCTTCGAGCACCGCGTAACCGAGGTGCGCGCGTTCGGTTGCATGCGTCATCCCGAAGAACACGCCCTGCGCATAAGGATCGTTGTGCGGCGTGCGTTCGCCGGACAGGTAGGGCAGGAACAGCGGCGCCGTCGCGAGCGCGTCCGCGTCGAGCGCCTCGATTTCGGCGAGCAGCGCCGGCTCGTCCGTGCCCGTCAGCTTGCAGACCCAGCGCAGGCAGCTCGCGGCCGACAGCACGACGCTCATCAGCTGCCAGCGATCGGGAATCGCGTGGCAGAACGCATGCACGGCCGATGCGGAGTTCGGCATGAAGCGGTCGCCGACCACGCTCAGCACGCCCGACGTGCCGAGCGACACGAAGCCGTCGCCCGCGTGGATCGCGCCGATGCCGAGCGCGCTGGTCGCGTTGTCGCCGCCGCCGCCTGCCACCACGACGGCCTCCGACAGCCCAAGCTCGCGCGCGAGATCCGCGCGCAGCGTGCCGGACGGCGCGTTGCCTTCGACGATGCGCGGCATCTGCCCGCGCGTCATGTCGCACGCGGCAAGCAGCGCGTCGGACCAGTCGCGGCGCGCGACGTCGAGCCACAGCGTGCCGGCCGCGTCGGACGGGTCGGACACCTTCGCGCCGGTCAGACGGAAACGCAGGTAGTCCTTCGGCATCAGCACGCACGCGGTCGCCGCGAACACGTCGGGCTCGTGCTTCGCGACCCACAGCAGTTTCGGCGCGGTGAAGCCGGGCATCGCCAGGTTGCCGGCCAGTGCATGCAGATCGGGGGCGCGTTCGGTGAGCAGCGCGCATTCGTCGGCGCTGCGCATGTCGTTCCACAGGATCGCGGGGCGCAGCACGCGGTCGTCGCGGCCGAGCAGCACCGCGCCGTGCATCTGGCCCGACAGGCCGATCCCGCGCACCTGCGCGAATGCCTGCGGATGCCGTTCGCGCAGCGCCGCGAGCGCGGCGAGCGTGCCTCGCCACCAGTCCTCCGGATGCTGTTCCGCCCAGCGCGGGTGCGGCCGCGACACGCTGAACGGCGTGCCCGCGGTGCCGACCACCGTACCGTCCGGGGCAAGCAGCAACACCTTCACTTCCGAGGTGCCGAGGTCGATGCCGAGATACATGAGCGATCCGTTCCGTCAGTGGGGAGCCGCTACTTTAGCCGCACGCATGCGTACCTGCCAACGCAGGTTCGCCCGGATGCGCGGCCGCGGGCCGTCGCGCTTCAGCGCTGCGCGAGCCATGCGTCGACGCGGGCGAGCCCGGCGCGCAGTGCTTCGAACAGCGCCGCGTTGCCGGCGAGCGAGCCCCACAGCGCGCGGCTTGCGCACAGCGCGACGACCGGGTCGTCGGCTTCGACGATCGCGCGCGCGGCGCCGTCGTCCATCACGCCGTCCTGGTACGCATACGGCAGCAAGCCTCGCGCCCAGCGTTCGAGAAAGCGCAGGAACAGCGCCGGCAACACGGCGGTGGCGACCGGCGCCGCGCCGCGTGCGAGCGATTCGACGAACGTCGGCGCGATGAAGCCGGGAATCTTCGAGAAGCCGTCGGCCGCGACGCGCTGGTTCGTGTCGAGCACGTACGAATTGCCGAAGCGTTCGAGCACGACGTCGCGGTAGCGTTCGAGATCGAGCGGGCTCGGGCTGAGACACGGGATCACGTCCTGCGTCACGTAGTCGTGCGCGAACCGGCGGATCGCCGCGTCGTGCGTGCCCTCGTGGATGTACGTGTAGCCCGCGAGCGTGCCGGCCCACGCGATGCAACTGTGCGTCGCGTTGAGGATGCGGATCTTCGCTTCCTCGTACGGGTGCACGTCGTCCACCAGCTCCGCGCCGGCCAGCTCCCAGCGCGGCCGGCCGGCCGCGAAGCGGTCCTCGATCACCCACTGGATGAACGATTCGCCCATCACCGGGCATGCGTCGTCGACGCCGGTGGCCGCGCGCACGCGCTCGCGCACGTCGGCGGTCGGGCGCGGCGTGATGCGGTCGACCATCGCGCTCGGCGTCGCGACGTGCGCATCGAACCACGCGAGCAGGCCGTCCTCGCCGCGCCGTTCGAGGAATTCGCGCATGCCCGCGCGAAAGCGCGCGCCGTTGTTGCGCAGGTTGTCGCAGCTCTGCAGCGTGAGCGGGCCCGCGCCGCGCTTCACGCGCTCGGCAAGCAGCGCCGCGAGCGCGCCGTACAGCGTCGTGCGCGCGCCCTGCAGGTCGGCCGCGAGATCGGCGTTCGCGAGGTCGAGCCGGTTGTGTTCGTCGAGGTAGTAGCCGCCTTCGGTCACGGTGAACGACACGATCCGGCATGCCGGGTCGGCGCCGGCGTCGATCAGCGCGGCGAGGTCGATCGACCACGGCAGCACGCGCGAGATCGCGCGGACCGTCTCGTATGCGCGCTCGCCCTGCGGCGTGACGGTTTCGAGCGTGTACGCGCCGTGCTGCGCGGCGAGCGCGTCCATCGTCGCGCGCATGTCGTCGCGGATGTTGCCGACGGTCAGCGACCAGCGTTCGTCGGCCGGCACGGCCGCGTTCACGCGATGCAGATACCACGCCTGGTGCGCGCGGTGGAAAGAGCCCGCGCCGATGTGCAGCAGCACGGGCGCGCGGGCGGAGGACGATTCGCTCATCCGGTGTCTCCTGTTCGTGCCAGTCTTTCCTGTTGAATACGATCATTTGCTCTTTGTGTGAGCGAATGATCGTATTCGGGCGAACGAAAGTCAAGGCGGGACACGGCATTTCGATGGTGCGCTGCGGCGGCGCGCGCGGCGCGAAAGGGGGAGCGGGATCAGCGCCCTTCGCGTGTGAGCGCGACGAGTTCGTCGAGCAGCTTGCCGGCCGGCCCCGGCAGGATCCCGTGGCGGCGCCGGAACGCGGTGAGCGTGCGCACCGCGACGACCTCGCGCACCGGCAGCGTGTCGATTGTGCCGGCGCGCTGTTCGGCGCCGTACATCGGTTCGGCCATCCAGCTCAGGAAGCCCGCATGCGCGACGAGGCTCTTCAGCGTCGTGACCGAGCGTGTCTCGACCGCGATGTCGGGCAGGGCAAGCCCGTGCGCGTCGAAGGTTGCGCGCATGTGGTCGAACGGCGCGGTGCCGCGCGGCGGAATCGCCCAGCGCGCGTGCAGCGTGTCGGCGAGCGTCGGCGCGCGGCCGAGCGCGCGCAGCGGATGGTGCGGCGCCGCAACGATATGGCTGCGATCTTCCCAGCGGCACTCGGGAATCGCGACGATCTCGTCGGTGTCGGGCCCGTGCGCGGACAGCGCGAGATCGATCTCATGCTTGTTCAACCCTTCCGCGAGCCGATCCCACACGCCTTCGAGAATCTCGACACGCAGGTTCGGCCAGCGGTCGAGCACGCGGCCGACCGCGACCGGCAGCACGAGGCTCGCGATGCTGCCCACCGCGCCGACCTTGATCGTGCCCTTCGCGAAGCCGCGCATCGCGTCGAGCTCCTCGCGCGCATGCTCGGCCTCGTGCTGGAGCAGCGTCGCGTGCGGCAGCAGCGCCTCGCCGAACGCCGTCAGCTGCACGCCTTTCGAATGGCGCTCGAACAGGGGCGCGCCGACCTGGTCCTCGAGCCGCTTCAGGATCCGGCTCAGCGCCGGCTGGGTCACGTGCAGCGCGTCGGCCGCGCGGCCGAGGCTGCCGCACGCGACGATGGTCGTGAATGCCCGCAATTGCCGGAGATCGAAAGTCATGCCGAACCGTAATGGCTTTTCGCAAAAAATACAGTATCCGTGAATGGCTCGCGCTTCGATACTGTGGAAACCGCCAAGCCACCGAGGAGACGCCCGAGCATGTCCGGCACCCCGTCACATTCCGCCACACCGGCCGCCCCGATCACCGTCCGCGATGCCGTCATCGACCTGTTTCGCCAGTTCGGCATCGATTGCGTGTTCGGCAATCCTGGCTCGACCGAGCTGCCGATGTTCCGCGATTTCCCCGCCGATTTCCGCTACGTGCTCGGCTTGCAGGAGGCCGTCGTGGTCGGGATGGCGGACGGTCATGCGCAGGCCACCGGCAATGCGGCGGTCGTCAACCTGCATTCGGCGGCCGGCGTCGGCAACGCGATGGGCAACCTGTTCACCGCGTTCAGGAACCGCACGCCGCTGATCGTCACCGCGGGCCAACAGGCACGCGCGATCCTGCCGTTCGATCCGTTTCTCGGTGCGACGCAGGCCGCCGAGCTGCCGAAGCCGTACGTGAAATGGAGCATCGAGCCCGCGCGTGCGCAGGACGTGCCGGCCGCGATCGCGCGGGCGTACCGGATCGCGATGCAGGAGCCGCGCGGGCCGGTGTTCGTGTCGATCCCGGTCGACGACTGGGACCAACCGGCCGAGCTGCTGCCGCGCCGTGACGTGAGCAGCGTCGTGCGGCCCGATCCCGATGCGCTCGCGCGGCTCGGCGACGCGCTCGATGCCGCGCGGCGTCCCGCGCTGGTGGTCGGCGCGGCCGTCGATCGGGCCGGTGCGTGGGACGACGTCGTGCGGCTCGCCGAGCGGCACCGGGTCAGCGTGTACGTCGCGCCGATGTCGGGGCGCTGCAGCTTTCCCGAGGATCATCCGCTGTTCGCCGGCTTCCTGCCCGCGATCCGCGAGAAGATCGTCGCGCGGCTCGACGGGCACGACCTCGTGTTCGCGTTCGGCGCGCCCGCGTTCACCTATCACATCGAGGGCTGCGGCCCGCACATGCCACCGGGCGCCAAGCTCGTGCAGCTCGTCGACGATCCCGGCATCGCCGCATGGACGCCGTCGGGCGACGCGGTCGTCGGCAACCTGCGGCTCGCGGCACGCGATCTGCTGGCCCGGCCGGCGCCGCGCGAGCGGCCGATGCCCGCGCAGCGGCCGATGCGCCCGCGCGCCGAAGCGCCGGCCGCCGGCGAGCGGATGTCGGTGGCATTCGCGCTGCAGACGCTCGACGACGTGCGCGACGCACACGACATCGTCGTCGAGGAAGCGCCGAGCGCGCGGCCGGTGATGCAGGCGCACCTGCCATTCACGCGCAGCGGCACGTTCTACACGATGGACAGCGGCGGGCTCGGTTACGGGATGCCGGCCGCGGTTGGCGTCGCGCTCGCGCGGCCGGGGCGGCGCGTGATCGGGCTGATCGGCGACGGGTCGAGCCTCTATTCGATCCAGGCATTGTGGAGCGCCGCGCAGCTGAAGCTGCCGATCACGTTCGTGATCCTGAATAATCGGCGCTATGCGGCGCTGCAGGATTTCGCGCCGGTGTTCGGCTTCGGTCCTGACGATCCGGTGCAGGGCACCGATCTGCCCGACCTGGATTTCGTCGCGCTCGCGCAAGGGATGGGGTGCCGCGGCATCCGCGTCGCCGATGCCGCTCGCCTGCACGAAACGCTGACCGACGCGCTGCGGGCCGATACGCCGGTCGTCGTCGACGTCGAAGTTGCCTGACGCGCGTTGCGCGTCCTTCCGGAGAATCCATGCAAACCGTATCGATGCTGATCGGCGGCGAACGCCGCCAGTCGTCCAGCGGCGCGACCTTCGTGCGCCGTAACCCACTCGACGGCGAAGTCGCGTCGGTCGCGCCCGCGGGCACGGTCGACGATGCGCGCGCGGCGGCCGACGCGGCCGCTCGCGCGTTTCCTGAATGGGCCGCGCTCGGCCCCGGCGCGCGCCGCGCGCTGCTGCTGAAGGCTGCCGCCGCGCTCGAGGCGAAGCACGAGCAGTTCGTCGCCGCGATGGCGGCGGAAACCGGCGCGTCGGCGCTGTGGGCAGGCTTCAACGTGCACCTTGCCGCGAGCGGGCTCGTCGAGGCCGCGTCGCTGACCACGCAGACCGGCGGCGAGCTGATCCCGTCCGACGTGCCCGGCTCGCTGGCGATGGGCGTGCGGCAGCCGGCCGGCGTGGTGCTGGGCATCGCACCGTGGAACGCGCCGGTGATCCTCGCGGCCCGTGCGCTCGCGCTGCCGCTCGCTTGCGGCAACACGGTCGTGCTGAAGGGCTCCGAGCTGTGCCCCGTCACGCACGGGCTGATCGTCGAGGCGCTGCAGGAGGCCGGGCTGCCGCCGGGCGTCGTCAACTTCGTGACGAACGCGCCCGAAGACGCGGGTGCCGTCGTCGATGCGCTGATCGCACATCCGGCCGTGCGCCGCGTGAATTTCACCGGCTCGACGCGCGTTGGGCGAATCGTCGCCGAAGCGTGCGCGCGTCATCTGAAACCGTCGGTGCTCGAACTCGGCGGCAAGGCGCCGTTCGTCGTGCTCGACGATGCGGATCTCGATGCGGCGGTCGCGGCGGCGGCATTCGGCGCATTCGCGAATTCCGGACAGATCTGCATGTCGACCGAGCGGATCGTCGTCGATGCGTCGATCGCCGACGCATTCGTCGCGAAGCTCGCCGCCAAGGCCGCGTCGCTGCCGCTCGGCGATCCGCGCCAAGGGCCGGTCGTGCTCGGTTCGCTGATCGACATGAAGGCCGTCGAGCGCTGCAACGCGCTGATCGACGATGCGCTCGCGCACGGCGCGACGCTGCTGTGCGGCGGCAAGTCGGACAGCACGCTGTTCCCGGCGACGCTGCTCGATCACGTGACGCCCGCGATGCGGATCTACGCGGAGGAGTCGTTCGGGCCGGTGAAGGGCATCGTCCGGGTCGACGGCGAGGCGGCCGCGATCCGCTGCGCGAACGACAACGCGTTCGGGCTGGCTTCGGCCGTGTTCAGCCGCGACGTCGCCCGCGCGATGCGGGTCGCGGCGCGCATCGAATCGGGCATCTGCCACGTGAACGGCCCGACCGTGCACGACGAGGCGCAAATGCCGTTCGGCGGCGTGAAGGACAGCGGCTTCGGCCACTTCGGCGGCAAGGCCGGCATTGCCGCGTTCACGGACCTGCGCTGGATCACCGTGCAGACCGCGCAGCGCCAGTATCCATTCTGAGAGGCCGCCGACGATGAAGATTGCGATTCTCGGTGCCGGTGCGATGGGCTCGCTGTTCGGGGCGCTGCTGGCGGAGCACGGCGAGGCCGTCACGCTGATCGACGTGAACGATGCGCATCTCGATGCGATCCGTCGCGACGGGCTGCGCATCGACGACGATCGCGGCGAACGCAGCATCCGCGCGCTGCAGGCCGTCCGGCCAGAAACGGCGAATGCGCAGGCAAGTGCATCGCCCGACATACCGTTCGATCTGCTGATCGTTTTCACGAAATCGCTGCACACGCGTGCGGCGCTCGAAGGCGTGCGCGCATTACTGACCTCACGTACGTACGTGCTGACGCTGCAGAACGGCCTCGGCAACGTCGAGACGCTGAACGCGTTCGTGCCGCTCGAACGGATTCTGGTCGGCGTCACGACGTGGCCGGCCGACTTCGCCGGCGCCGGACACGTGCGCTCGCACGGTGCCGGCGCGATCCGCATGATGACGGCCGACGGCGCGGCGCGCCCGTTCGCGGCGGCCGTGGCCGACACGCTGTCGCGCGCCGGGCTCGCGTGTTCGCTCGATGCCGACGTGTGGGCCGCGATCTGGGAAAAGGTCGCGTTCAACGCGGCGCTCAACACGCTGTGTGCGGCGACGGGCTGCACGGTCGACCAGCTCGGCCGTGAACCTGACGGCCCACGGCTCGCGCTCGCGATCGCGGCGGAGACGGCCGCCGTCGCGCGTGCGAAAGGCATCGCGGTGGACGGCGAACGCATCGCGCGCAACGTCGAGCACGCGATCCACGCGCATCGCGGCCATCGACCGTCGATGCTGCAGGACGTGCTCGCGGGCCGCCGCACCGAGATCGATGCGATCAGCGGCAAGGTCGTCGCAGCCGCGCGCGAGACGGGCATCGCGGTACCGCATACCGATACGCTGCTCGCACTCGTCAGGCTGATCGACGCGCGGCGCGACTGAGCATCACGCCGGCGGCGGGCTTGCGCCGCATGACGATACGGCCGCGCCGCATGCAGCCGATGTCGCCGGATCGGGTTGGATTGGACAAGACGCGGGGGCGGCGCCGATGCACGGACGCCGACTGACCCTGCAGCACGAGATCCGGGCACGCGCAAGCGCCAGCCCGGGCAACTGGAGACGCCATGAAAGTCATCGAATGCCGTTGCCTTGCCGCGCGCCGTGCGCGCCCCTTGCCGCCGACGCGTGGCGCACGGGAGGCCGCATGAGCATGCGCGACGGATTGCAACCGCCCCCGGTCGACATCGGCGCGACGCTTGACGACGGACCGTTCACGACGATGCAGCGTTGCGTGGTGCTGCTCGCCGCGCTTGCGATCGTGCTCGACGGCTTCGACGGGCAGTTGATCGGTTTCGCGATTCCGGTGCTGATCCGCGAATGGGGGATCACGCGCGGCGCGTTCGCGCCGGCGGTGGCCGCCGGGCTGATCGGGATGGGCATCGGGAGCGCGTGCGCGGGCATCGTCGCGGACCGTTTCGGGCGCCGCCAGGCCGTGATCGGCAGCGTGTTCCTGTTCGGCATCGCGACCTGCGCGATCGGCTTCGCGCCGGATGTCGCGACGATCGCGATGTTGCGCTTCTGCGCGGGGCTCGGGATCGGCGGCGCGCTGCCGACGGCCACGACGATGACGGCCGAATACACGCCTGCGCGGCGCCGCACGATGATGGTGACGGCGACGATCGTCTGCGTGCCGCTCGGCGGCATGCTGGCCGGGCTGTTCGCGCACGAGGTGCTGCCGCGCTATGGCTGGCGCGGGCTGTTCTTCGCCGGCGGCGCGCTGCCGCTCGTGCTCGGCTTCGTGCTCGTGCGTGCGTTGCCCGAATCGCCGCGCTTCCTGGCACGCCGCCCCGCGCGCTGGCCGGAACTCGGCGCGCTGCTCGCGCGCATGCAGCGGCCGGTCGCGCCCGACGCCACGTTCACCGATCTGCGCGATGCACGCGCGCCCGGCGCACGAGGCGGGTTCGGCGCGCTGTTTGCCGCCGGCCAGGCGCGCGACACGATCGCGCTGTGGTGCGCGTTCTTCATGTGCCTGCTCGCCGTGTATGCGGCGTTCAGCTGGCTGCCGACGATGCTGGCCGCGAGCGGGCTGAGCGTGTCGGTCGCGGGCTCTGGGCTCACCGCGTACAACCTTGGCGGCGTGATCGGCGCGCTGCTGTGCGCATGGGCGATCACGCATGCGGGTTCGCGCTGGCCGCTCGCGCTATGCAGCATCGGCGGCGCGGCGAGCGCGGTGTGGCTGATGGGGGTCGATGCGGGGCGCCACACGGGCTGGCTGATCGTCGGGCTCGGTCTGCACGGGCTGTTCGTCAACGCGGTGCAGTCGACGATGTATGCGCTGTGCGCGTACATCTACCCGACGGCGGTTCGCGCGACCGGCACCGCGAGCGCGCTCGCATTCGGCCGGCTTGGCGCGATCCTCAGCGCGTTCGCGGGCGCGATGGTGATCACCGCGGGCGGTGCGACGGCGTACCTGACGATGCTGGCCGCCGCGATGAGTGTGGTGTGCGTCGCGCTGCTCGCGATGCGGCGGCACATTCCGCGGCTCACGCGCGAACGCGCGTTGCCGCGCGAAGGGGAGGAACTGGCCCGCACGTCGTCGTGACGCGCGGGCGCATGACGCACGCGTACGTTACAGCGTGGTGCGTACGTGCCAGAGCTCGGGGAACAGCACGACGTCGAGCATCTTGCGCAGGTACGGCGCGCCGCTCGTGCCGCCGGTGCCCTGCTTGAAGCCGATGATGCGCTCGACGGTCGTCACGTGACGGAAGCGCCACTGGCGGAACGCGTCCTCGAGATCGACGAGTTCCTCGGCCATCTCGTAGAGCTCCCAGTGCTGCTGCGGGTGACGGTAGACCTCGAGCCACGCAGCCTCGACGGTCTCGTCGTGCCGCATCGGCTGCGTCCAGTCGCGCTCGAGCCGCTCGGGTGCGATCGGGAAACCGCGCCGCGCGAGCAGGCGCACGACCTCGTCATAGAACGACGGCGCCTCAAGCGTCGCGCGCACCTGTTCGAGGATGTCGGGCCGGTGCGCATGCGGCTGCAGCATCTGCACGTTCTTGTTGCCGAGCAGGAATTCGAGCTGCCGGTACTGATACGACTGGAAGCCCGACGACTGGCCGAGGTACGGCCGCATCGCCGAATACTCGGACGGCGTCATCGTCGACAGCACGTTCCACGCCTGCACGAGTTGCTCGAGAATGCGCGACACGCGCGCGAGCATCTTGAATGCGGGCGGCAGCGCGTCGCCACGCACCGCGTCGAGCGCGCCGCGCAATTCGAACAGCGCGAGCTTCATCCACAGCTCGCTCGTCTGATGCTGGATGATGAACAGCATCTCGTTGTGATCGGGCGACAGCGGATGCTGCGCGTCGAGGATCGAATTCAGCGACAGGTAGTCGCCGTAGCTCATCGACTTCGAAAAATCGAGCTGCGCGTTGTGCCAGCCGGCATCGCCCGAGGCATCGCCCGGCACGTGCGGTGCTTCGTGTGCCGGTTGGGCCGCGCGCGCGCCCGAGAACGGGCAGCCCGCCGGCGCATCGTCGCCGGGTGGCTGCATGTGACCAGAATTCACGACTCTCTCCAGAATTGAATGACGGGGGGCGCGGCGCGCAATCCGCATGGAACCGCGGCGCGCGCCGGGCAAAAAGCCGATCAGGTCACCGCGCCGCGCTCGGCGAACTCGGGTGCCTTCCACGCATCGGTGGCCAGGATGTCGCGCAGCGTCTCGACGGCATCCCACACGTCGACGAAGCGCGTATAGAGCGGCGTGAAGCCGAAGCGCAGCACGTACGGCTCGCGGTAGTCGCCGATCACGCCGCGCGCGATCAGCGCCTGCATCACCTCGTAGCCGTGCGGGTGCTCGAAGCTCGCTTGCGAGCCGCGCTGGTGATGCGCGCGCGGCGTGACGAGCTTCAGCGACAGGCCCGCGCAGCGTGCCTCGACGAGTGCGATGAACGCATCGGTCAGCGCGAGCGACTTGCGGCGGATCGCGTGCATGTCGGTCTGCAGGAACACGTCGAGCCCGCATTCGACCATCGACATCGACACGATCGGCTGCGTGCCGCACAGGAAGCGCGCGATGCCCGGATCGGGCGCGAAGCCCGGCTGCATCGCGAACGGCGCACGGTGGCCCCACCAGCCCGACAGCGGCTGGGAGAAGTGCGCGTGATGACGGTGTGGCACCCACACGAACGCCGGCGAACCGGGGCCGCCGTTCAGGTACTTGTACGTGCAGCCGACCGCGCCGTCCGCATGCGCGCCGTTCAGGTCGACCGGCACCGCGCCGGCCGAATGCGCGAGATCCCACAGCATCAGCGCGCCCGCGTCGTGCGCGAGCTGCGTGACGGCCGGCATGTCGTGCATATAGCCGGTGCGATAGTTCACGTGCGTGATCATCGCGACGGCCGTGTCCGCGCCGAGCGCGTCGGGCAGGTCCGCCGGATCGTCGATCAGGCGCAGCTCATAGCCGCCGCCGAGCTGTTCGATCAGCCCTTGCGCGATGTACAGGTCGGTCGGGAAGTTCGAGCGCTCCGACACGATCACGCGGCGTTCCGGCGCGCGCTCGGCCTGATGGCGCAGCATCGCCGACAGCAGCTTGAACAGGTTGATCGAGATGGTGTCGGTCACGACGGTCTCGCCTGGGGCGCCGCCGATCAGCGTCGCGAGCTTGTCGCCGAGGCGGCGCGGCAGCGCGAACCAGCCGGCGGTGTTCCAGCTGCGGATCAGACCTTCGCCCCATTCGGCGCCGATCACCTGTTGCGCGCGGGCGGCCGACGCGCGCGGCTGCGCGCCGAGCGAGTTGCCGTCGAGATAGATCACGCCGTCGGGCAGCGCGAACTGGTCGCGCAGCAGGGCGAGCGGGTCGTCGCGGTCGAGGGCGAGCGCGTCTTCACGGGTCTTGATCATGATGTCGGGTCAGTGGTTCTCGGGTCAGTGGTTCGGTGAATCAGGAAGATCGGCCGGGCAGCGCACGCAGCACCGCACGCACGGGGCTCGCGTCGAGCGTCGCGAACTTCAGCGGCAGCGCGATCAGTTCGTAGTCGCCGGGCGGCACGTCGTCGAGCACGATCCCTTCGAGGATCGCCATCCGGTGCGCGCGCACGCGGTGATGCGCATCCATGGTCTTCGATTCCTGTGGGTCGAGCGACGGCGTGTCGATGCCGATCAGCTTCACGCCGCGCGCGGCGAGCAGGTCGACGGTTTCGGGCGCGACCGCGCAGAAGCCGCTGTCCCATTGCTCGACGCTGGCACGCGCATAGGTGCGCAGCAGCACGCGCGGTGGCACGCCGTCCAGCGCGGCCTCGATGTCGGCCGGGCGCACGACCGGCGAGGCGCCGATGCAGTGGATCACGCGGCACGGGCCGAGATAGGTGTCGAGCGGCACCGCGCCGATCGGCGCGCCGTCGGCGTCATAGTGGAGCGGCGCGTCGCAGTGCGCGCCCGTGTGCGGCGACAGCGTCAGGCGCGCTACGTTGACCGGTGAGCCGGCCTCCATCCGCCAGACGCGTTCGACGGAAACCGCCGTGTCGCCCGGCCATACGGGGGTGGAGGGGCTGACGGGCGGCGAGATGTCCCAGAGTGTGTCCATGGCATGACGAATCGGTGAATCGATGCTTCGAATGATAGGCGGACGCTCGCAGAAAGTGCTTGCGAAATAAACATGGACAATCCGCCGGATTGGCAGATAATTCGACTCAGAGGGAAAACGGGGACCAAAAATGCACGCGATCACGCTTGATGCCACCGACTGCCGGATTCTGGCGGTACTGCAGGAGGAGGGCAGAATCAGCAATCTCGACCTGGCGGAACGGATCTCGCTTTCGCCGTCCGCCTGTCTGCGCCGGATGCGCCTGCTCGAGGAGCAGGGCGTGATCGAGCACTATCGCGCGTGCCTGAGTCGCGAGAAGCTCGGCTTCGAGCTCGAGGCGTTCGTGCAGGTGTCGATGCGCAACGAAGAGAATCAATGGCACGAGCGCTTCGCGGAAGCGCTGCGCGAATGGCCGGAGGTGGTCGGCGCGTTCGTCGTGACGGGCGAGAGCCACTATCTGCTCCGGGTGCTCGCGCACAACCTCAAGCACTATTCGGATTTCGTGCTGAACCGGCTCTACAAGGCGCCGGGCGTGATGGACATCCGTTCGAACATCGTGCTGCAGACGCTGAAGGACGAAGCGGGCGCGCCGGTCGGGCTGGCGCGCATGGGGTCGATCAAAGCGGTGTGAGGCCGTGGAAGCCGCCGCCGTGGAACACGAGCGGCGCTGCGGCATCCGATGCGGCACGCACGCCGCAGCGTTCCACTTCGCCGACGAAGATCACATGGTCGCCTTCGTCGTAGCGGCTGCGGTTGTGGCATTCGAACCACGCGAGCGCGCCGTCGAGCACCGGCATGCCCGAGTTGCCGGCCGCGTGCGCGATCCCTTCGAAGCGGTCGCCCTTGTAGGTCGAGAAGCGCTTGCACAGGTCGAGCTGCGACGCCGCGAGTACGTTCACCACGTAATGGCTGTTGTTGCGGAACACCGGGGTCGACGCCGATTTGTGCGCGAGGCTCCACAGCACGAGCGGCGGGTCGAGCGACACCGAGTTGAACGAGCTCGCGGTGATGCCGATCAGTTGCCCGGACGGCGCACGCGTCGTGATGACCGTGACGCCGGTCGCGAACTGCCCGAGCGCCTGGCGAAAGGCGGCCGAGTCGAAATCCGGCGGGGTGGCGTGGTTCATCGGGCGGCCATCCGGAACGAAACGGACGGGCGCGGCGCGCGGCGGCTGCAACGGGCGCGGCGGACGAAAGGCGACAAGGCCAGGGCGGTCGATTGGGAAGTGGTGCGCATGGCCCGATTTTAGCGGAATCGCGACCGCCGGACCCGTGCGGACGGCGCATCGCGGGGCTAGCGTGAGGTAGCGAACACTGTCGCGCGGCACCGGCGTCGTGCTGGAACGGTCGTTCTCGCGTCTTTCGTTGCGCGCCGTCCGAGGCCGCTCCGCGAGCCGGGCGCTATCGCGCCGCCGCCAGGCTGAGCGACAGCGCGCCCGTCAGGATCAGGCTGGACGCCCACACCGCATCGAGATTGAACCAGCTCCGCGCGACGAACTTCAGCCCGAGATAGCGGTACACGAGCCACGCGAGCACGCCGCCCGCGCCGAACATCGCGGCTGCGTGCGCGGTCGCGACGACGAGTGCCATCCCGAGATGCGCATCGACGAGCGTGGTCGCCGCGCGATGGCCGGCGTCCCGGTCGAACCCGCAGAGCCCGAGGTAGATCGGCACCAGCATCAGCCCCGCGCCGTGCGCGAGCGCAACCGCGAACGACCATAGTCCGAGCCGCGCGGGCGGTATCCGCGCGAGCGCACGCGGATGCCGCCGCCGGATCAGCAGCACCACGCCGAAGCCGATCACGAGCACGCTCGCGCCGATCCGGATCGCCGACTGCCACGCAAGCAGCGCGGCAAGCAGCCCGAACGGCAGCATCACCATGAATACCGCGAGCGCATGGCCGAGCGCGAGATAGCCGAGCGCCGCAACGAGCGCGCCGCCGCGGCGCGTCATCAGCGCGTTCGACACCGCGAGCGGCCAGCCCATCGCCGGATTGAGCCCGTGATAGACGCCGCTCGCGAGCACGGCCGCCCACAGCGCGAGCGGCGCGGAGAGGCCGGCGGTCAACGCTTGACCGACGGATAGCAGAACGAGTCGGTCGAGCAGTCGCCGCCATCGAGCCGGATCTGGTGCGCGCGATAGCCGTCGGGGAAGTCGACCCAGTAGTCGTCGGCGAGCGTCAGCCCGCCGTCCGGCCCCGCATGCGCGAGCACCTGCGCGGCCGGCACGCCGTCCGGATAGAACTGGTCGTCCCACGTCGAGTAAAGCGAGTTGGTCCAGTACACGCGCCGGCCGTCGCGGCTGATTTCCACCATCTGCGGGCCGCCGGCGAACGCGCGGCCGTTCGTGTGCGGCGCGCGGCGCACGATCCCGCCGATACGCACCGACCCCGCGAGCACCGGATGATGCGGATCCGACACGTCGTACTGGCGCATCTCGCCGGTGCCCCAGCACGACACGTACAGAAAGCGGTCGTCGAGCGACAGGTCGATGTCGGTCACGAGCGGCGGCACCGCGCCGAAACCCTGGAGCAGCGGCGGCAGTTCGTCGGCCGCGGCCGGCTCGGGCGGAATCGTCGCGGTCTTCTTCACATGAAACTGGCCGCCTTCGCGCCACCAGGTCCAGATCGAGCCTTCGAGATTGGTCGTGTCGACCACGACGCCGACGAACCCGTATTCGCGCACCGGATCGTGCGCGGGCCGCACCTCGAGCGCCATCTGGTGCTGCGCGCCGAGATCGATCGTCTGCACGTTGCGCCGCGCGCGCAGGTCCCAGAAATGCAGCCGGTGCCCGTACTTGTTCGCGAGCAAGTCCTCCGGCACGATGCCGTTCTCGAATTGCGGCGGCAGCGCCCATTCGCTCGACACCATGTAGTCGCGCGGCAGGTTCCACCAGAAGTCGTAATGCTTGTCCTGCGAGCCGCGGTCGATCTCCCAGCGGCCGAGCACGTCGAAGGTCTCGCAGTCCATGATGAAGATGCCGGGCGCGCCGTCGGTGCCGTCCTTGCCCGCGCCGCCGAGCGTGCTCACGTAGATGCCTTCGGGGCCGCAATGAACCGTATGCGGCCGCGAATAGCCGGTCTTGGCGAACACCTCGTCGGGCTCGATGATCTTGTGGATGCGCGCCTGAGTCGGGTGCGGCTTCGTGTCGATCACGTAGATCCGCGACGAACGCAGACCCGGGATGATCAGGAAGCGGCGTTCGAGAAATGCGTGGCCGGTCAGCGGCGACAGCGACGACGAACACGCATTCCAGCCGAAGTGGTGGAATTCGTCTCCGGTGTTCGGCATCGTCACCGTGTGCACGATCTTGCCGTAGGTCGCCGAGCCGGGTTTCACGTCGATCACGGCGAGCGCGTCGGGTCTGGAAAAATCGGGGCTCAGCAACAACGTATAGGCAAATTCCTCCGCCGGCGCCTGCATCGCAAGTTCCGGCGAAGCGTGAAATGTCGGGTCAGGCCGCATGCTCATCGTAGTGCCTCTCTCGGTCGTATCGGATCACGGGTGCACGGACGTTCGCTGCGAACGTGCGGGTCGAACAGGTTGCGTGACGGCAATGCTCTGGCGGCCGCGCGATGGAGGACGCGCGGTGCGGTGCATCAGGTCGGGAAAGCAGGGAAACGCGGTGCGCCGGATCGCCGCGCATGCGGCGCAATGGGCGCACGGCGGCGCGAGGGTGCGGTGAAAGCGACGGCGGTCGGGCCCGCAATGCGGGCGCTTTCTGCTGAGGCGTGCATATCGATGTTCCGGCAGATGATGTTGGCATCAGGACGGGCATGCATCGGACGCTGCGCGCAGCCGGACGGTGTGCCGTTGCGGCGAGGCGTGCCTAAGTGTAGACGAGAAACGCGCGGCCGGTGGTGCGCGGCACGCATGCGGTTCTGCCGGATTTGCGCACGAGTGAGATACTTGGACGCTGCCGCTGCGCGCCGGGTAACCGGGCCGCGGCGATACGGACCGGCGACGCCGCCGCGTGCCCGCGTGCCGGCCGTTGTCATCAACGAGGTAATGATTTCATGGTGAACGAGATGCTTGAAACCGCGACTGTAGGCGGCGGGTGCTTCTGGTGCACGGAGGCCGTGTTTCTCGACGTCGACGGCGTGACGGCCGTCCAGTCGGGCTATGCAGGCGGCCACACGCGCAATCCCGGCTATCGCGACGTATGCGACGGCGATACCGGTCACGCGGAGGTCGTGAACGTGACGTTCGATCCGGCGCGCATCGGTTATCGCGAGATCCTCGAGATCTTCTTCGCAACGCACGATCCGACCCAGCTGAACCGGCAGGGCAACGACGTCGGCACGCAATACCGTTCGGTCGTGTTCACGCATTCGGACGCGCAGCGCGACGTCGCGCTCGACGTGATCCGCGAACTGGAGCGCGAGCAGGTGTTCGGGCAGCCGATCGTCACGCAGGTCGTGCCGCTCGACGATAACTACTGGCCGGCCGAGGACTATCACCAGAACTATTACGCGCGCAATCCGGGGCAGGGCTACTGCTCGGTCGTGATCGGGCCGAAGCTCGCGAAATTCCGCCAGAAGTTCTCGCACCGGCTGAAGTCGCTGCGCGGCGCGTAACCGGTTCGCCGACGCGCAAGCGGCGCCCGCGCCGCGATGCTTACGCCGCCTCGCTGCGCCACTGCGCGCACGCTGCGGCGATCTCGCGCGCGAGCGCGAGGCACGACAGCGGCGCGGAGCCTTCCGCCTTGTTGTTGATCGTGATGATCACGGGCTGTCCGGCCAGCGCGTAGCGCGCGGCCAGTTCGGCGAGCGCCGAGCGTGTGGCCGGATCTTCGTCGACGAGCTTGTCGAACGGCTCGTATTTCGCTTTTGCCTGTTCGTACTTGAAGCCGCCATGCAGGCTCCAGCGCACGATCAGCGGGCCCGGTGCATCGCCGTCGAGCAGCGCGAGCGCGGCTGCCTGGCGCAGCGGGTCGGGCATCCGCGCATGCAGGCCGACGCAATAGCGCACGCCGAGCGTCGCGAGCGCGCGGATGAAGCGCGGCGTGAGCAGGCTCGCGTCGCGGATCTCGATCGCGTAGCGCGTGCCGTCGGCGTCCGGCGGCAGCGTCGGCAGCGCCGCGAAGAATGCCGACAGCCGGTCGATCAGCGCGGCCGGTTCGGCGAGCAGTTGATCGGGCATCGGAGAAAACTGGAACACCAGCACGCCGGCCTTCCTGCCGAGCCCTTCGAGGCACGGTTGCACGAATTCGCGAGTGGCGAGCTGCGCGTCGAGAAAGGTCGGGTTCGGGCCCGACGGCTCGCCGCGCCGGCCGCGCACGACCGCATCGGTGACGGACGCGGGCGCCTTCACGACGAAGCGGAAGTCGTCCGGCACCTGTTGCGCGTAGCGCAGGTAGTCGGCCACCGACAGCGGCCCGTAGAACGACCGGTCGAGGCTCACGCTCTTCAGCAGCGGATGCGCGCCGTACGCCTCGAGCCCCTCGCGAGACAGCTTCGTCTGCGCGAAATCGCCATCGTAGACGATGCCGTCCCAGCCGGGGAAATACCACGACGATGTGCCGAGGCGCACGTTCGGCGGCAGCGCGGCCGCCGCGTCGGCGACTTCCGCGGAAACCGGTGCTGGCGGCACGCCGCGCCGACGCCGGGCCTTCTTCGGCGGCGCGGTCGGCGGCGACGGTTCGTCCCACAGCAGGCCGGAAGCAGGGGACGGTTCCGGTTCCTGGTCGGCGCCAGCGCCGGGCGATGCGCGGCCGGTGCGCGCGGGCGACTTTGCCGGTCGCGCAGCGTCGTGTTCGTCCGGCGTCGCGCGTTCGCCGGCGCCTGCAGGGTCGTCGTCGTTTGCGGGCGCGGCCGCGCGCGCGTCGTCGGGCGACGCGCCGAACAGGTCGAACTGCCCGTCGGCGTGCGACCCGTCCGCTTCGTCGCGCTGTTGTCGTTGCGGCGGCGTGCTGCGCCGCGTCCTGCCGTCACCCATGCATGCCCAGCGTGAAGTGCCGCCTAGCGCGGCAGCGTGTGTTCGTACATGTAGCGCCTCGACCACGGCAGCGTTTTCGCGCTGCGTCCGGCCTTGCGGCACACGATCTGAAAGATCGACACGTCGTCGTGCTCGAACGCATACGCGCAACCGGCGAGATACACGCGCCAGATGCGGAATTTTTCGTCGTCGACTAGCGTGCGCGCCTCTTCCGCCTTCGCCTCGAAGTTCTCGGTCCAGATTTCGAGCGTGCGCGCATAGTGCCGCCGCAGGCTTTCGACGTCAATCGCCTCGAGCCCGCCGCGCTGCGCCGCTTCGAGCGCGAGGCTGATGTGCGGCAGCTCGCCGTCCGGGAACACATAGCGGTCGATGAATTCGCCGCCGCCGAGCGCCGTTTCGCCGCTTTCCGCGTCGGTCGACGTGATCCCGTGGTTCATCGCGATGCCGTCGTCGGTCAGCAGGTCGCGCACGCGCGAGAAATAGAGGGGCAGGTTCTTGCGGCCGACGTGCTCGAACATCCCGACGCTCGTGATGCGGTCGAACTGTCCCTCGATCTCGCGGTAGTCCTGCAGGCGGATCTCGATCTTGTCCTCGAGCCCGGCGGCTTTCACGCGCGCGGTCGCGAGATCGAACTGGTTCTGCGACAGCGTCACGCCCAGGCACGTCGCGCCGAACTTCTGCGCGGCGCGCAGCACGAGCGCGCCCCAGCCGCAACCGATGTCGAGCAGGCGCTGGCCGGGTTCGAGCCGGATCTTGGTCAGGATATGGTCGATCTTCTTGATTTGTGCGGTCGCGAGATCCTCGTCGCCGTTCTCGAAGTACGCGCACGAGTACACCATGTTTTCGTCCAGCCACAGCTGGTAGAACGCGTTCGAGACGTCGTAGTGATACTGGATCGCCTTCTTGTCGGTGTTTTTCGTGTGATTGAAGTAGCGCTTCACGCGCGCGAGCTTGCTCGCACTGGTGACCGTGCTGCGCGCGAGCGAGTAGCTGATGTTGATGATGTCCGACAGCCTGCCCTCGATGTCGATCTTGCCCTTCACGTACGCCTCGCCGAGATTGTCGAGGCTCGGTTCGAGCAGGAGCGGCAATGCCGACGCGCTGTTGACCTTGAGCGTGACCTGCGGCGCGCTGAAGGTGCCGAAATCGAGTTGATCGCCGTTCCACAGCACGAGTCGCGCCGGTATGTTCGCTTTCGCCCGTACTTCGTCCGCCCACTGTGCCAGCTTCTTTTCCCAGAACATTTGGATTCTCCGTTTGTTCGTTGAATCGAATACAGCCAAGTATCTTGACCGGCGCACGCCCCTTGCGAGGCGGGCGCCCGGATGCAACACGAGACACGGCCGGCGCGCGCCGGCACCACGGCAGCCGCGCTTACGGCGACAGGCGCGAGATCGTCCAGCCCGACCCTGCCGCGTCGTCGCGCGTATAGAGCAGGCGGTCGTGCAGCCGCGACGGGCGGCCCTGCCAGAACTCGATCGCGTCGGGCACGACGCGGTAACCGCCCCAGTGCGGCGGGCGCGGCGGGTTCTCGCCGTAGCGTTCGGTCACGGCCTTTTCACGCGCTTCGAGCGTCGCGCGGCTGTCGATCACGGCGCTCTGATCGGACGCCCACGCGCCGATGCGCGAGCCGAGCGGGCGCGACGCGAAATAGCGGTCGCTTTCGTCGGCGCTGGTTTTCTCGATCCGGCCTTCGATGCGCACCTGGCGCTCCAGCTCGATCCAGTAGAACAGCAGCGCCGCGTGTGGATTGGCGGCGAGATCGCGGCCCTTGCGGCTTTCGTAATTGGTAAAGAAGACGAACCCGCGTTCGTCGACACCCTTGATGAGCACGATGCGGGCCGACGGCCGGCCGTCGTCGCCGACGGTGGCGAGCGTCATCGTGTTGGGCTCGGGGAGCTTGGCGGCGAGCGCCTCCTTGAACCAGCGATCGAACTGGGCGAAGGGGTTCGGGGCGGCGTCGGCTTCGTCGAGCGAAGCACGCGAGTAATTGATGCGGAGATCGGCGAGAGTCGTCATGTTATGCAAACGCTTCAATCTGGGGCCAGTATAGCGAACGCGCGAGAATCGTGCGTGCACAGGGGCGCGTGCCGGCGGGGAGTTCAGGCAAAATAGAGGGCTGCACGACTTACGTTTTCCTTGCTGCCATGCCCGCTGCCGACACTGCCCCGCACAGTTCTTCTGATCTTACCCCGAGCCCGACAATCCAGCTTGACGTGGATCGCGAGCGCCGCTTCGGCGGCATCGCGCGCTTGTACGGCGCGCCCGCGCTCGCGGCGTTCGAACGCGCGCACGTCGCCGTGATCGGCATCGGCGGCGTCGGGTCGTGGACGGCCGAGGCGCTCGCACGCAGCGCGATCGGCACGCTCACGCTGATCGATCTCGACAACGTCGCGGAAAGCAATACGAACAGGCAGATCCACGCGCTCGACGGCAATTACGGCAAGCCGAAGGTCGACGCGATGGCCGAGCGGATCGCGCTGATCGATCCCGCTTGCCGTGTGAACCGGATCGAGGATTTCGCGGAACCCGACAACTTCGACGCACTGCTCGGCGGCGGCTTCGACTACGTGGTCGACGCGATCGACAGCGTACGCACGAAGGTCGCGCTGATCGCGTGGTGCATCGCAAAAGGGCAGCCGCTCGTCACGGTCGGCGGCGCGGGCGGGCAGCTCGACCCGACACGCATCCGCATCGACGATCTCGCGCTGACGATCCAGGATCCGCTGTTGTCGAAGGTGCGCGCGCAGCTGCGCAAGCAGCACGGCTTTCCGCGCGGGCCGAAGGCGCGCTTCAAGGTCAGCGCCGTGTATTCGGACGAGCCGCTGATCTATCCGGAAGCGGCCGCGTGCGACATCGAGGACGGCGCGGAGCCGTCCGCCGCCGCGCATGTCGCGGGGCTCAACTGCGCGGGGTTCGGTTCGAGCGTATGCGTGACCGCGAGCTTCGGCTTCGCGGCCGCCGCGCATGCGCTGCGCGCGATCGCGGCGCGGGCCGCGGGCTGATCGGGGAACCGGTCGACGCGCAAGGCAATGTCGCGGCGCGGCAGACCTGCCGCGCGCGGCAACGCGATTCGGCCAGGCCATCGCGGCCCGGCCGGTCGTTCGTTCGTCAGTTGAGCGCCATGCTCAGCTTCCGCCGCCATGCGGCGACGAGTTCGGGGCGATCGCCCGCCAGCTCGAACACCGAGATCATCGTGCGGCGGCCGAGGTCGTCGCCATACGCGCGGTCGCGCAACACGATTTCCAGCAACTGCTCGAGCGCACCTTCGTATGCGCGTCGCGCGATCAGGCTCTGCGCGAGGTCGAAGCGTGCCTCGAGATCGGCGGGGTCCGCCGCGATGCGCGCTTCGAGCGCGTCGGTCGGCGGCAGGTCGGCCGTCGCGTCGAGCGCATCGAAACGGGTCTTGATCGCCTGATAGCGCGGATCGGCGCTTTGTACCGTCTGCGGCGACAGGCGCTCGGCCTCGGCGCGCGCGGTGTCCACCTGGTTGTTCGCGAGCAGCAGTTCGATCAGGTCGAGCCGTGCGTCGTCGAAGCCGGGGTTCAGCGCGAGCGCCGCTTCGAGGTGGGTGAGCGCATCGTCGTAGCGCGATTCGGCGATCGCATATTGCGCGGCGCGGCGTTCGGCTTCGTCGGGCGCCGGCAGCAGCCGGTCGAGGAACGCGCGCAACTGGCCTTCCGGCAGCACGCCGATGAACTGGTCGACGGGACGCCCGTCGGCGAACGCGATCACGTGCGGGATGCTGCGCGTCTGGAAGTGCGCGGCGAGTTCCTGGTTTTCGTCGACGTTCACCTTCACGAGCTTCCAGCGGCCTTCGTAGTCGGCTTCGAGCTTTTCGAGCAACGGACCGAGCGTCTTGCAGGGGCCGCACCACGGCGCCCAGAAGTCGACCAGCACGGGCGTGTCCAGCGACGCCTCGATGACGTCTTTCTCGAAAGTGGCAAGCGTGGTGTCCATGTCGTTCTCTTCCGTTCGAATGTCGTCAGGATGGGGGCAGCGTGCCCCTTTTTCAACGCGGCTTCGATTCGGGCAGCGGAATCCACTCGGTTTCGCCGGGCACCTTGCCCATTTCCTGGTTCGTCCACGCCCGTTTCGCGCGCTCGATCGCGTCGCGGCTGCTGGCGACGAAGTTCCATTCGATGAAGCGCTCGCCGTCGATCTTCTCGCCGCCCAGCAGCATCGCGCGCGCGCCGCTGCCGCTCGCGAGTGTGACGGTGGCGCCGGGCGCGAGCACGGCCATCTGTTCGGCCGGCACCGGCGTGCCGTCAATCGAGAGGTCGCCGTCGACCACGTAGACCGCGCGCTCCTCGTGCGACGCGTCGAGTTCGAGGCGGCCGCCGGCCGCGAATTCGGCGGCCACGTACAGCGTGCGCGAGAACGTCTTGACGGGCGAGCGCAGGCCGAACGCGTCGCCGGCGATCACCGTCAGCGACACGCCGTTCTCGTCGCGCTTGGGCAGCGTGTCGGCCGCATGGTGCTCGAACGACGGCTCGGTGGTCTCGTGGGCGACGGGCAGCGCGACCCAGGTCTGGATCCCGTGCACCGTGTGGCCGCTCGCACGCTGAGCGTCGGGCGTGCGCTCCGAATGGACGATGCCGCGACCGGCCGTCATCCAGTTCACGTCGCCCGGCACGATCTCCTGCAGCGAGCCGAGGCTGTCGCGGTGCAGGATCGCGCCGTCGAACAGGTAGGTGACGGTGGCGAGCCCGATGTGCGGGTGCGGGCGCACGTCGAGCCCGGTGCCGGCCGGCAGCGTCGCGGGCCCCATGTGATCGAAGAAGATGAACGGACCGACGAGGCGCGCGGCGAGCGCGGGCAGCGTGCGGCGCACCTGAAGGTTGCCGATGTCGCGGATGTGCGGCTTGAGCAGGGCTCTGATCGAATCGGTCATGGCGGCCTCGTGGGCAACGGCTGGAATGCCGGTCATTGTACTGGCGGCGCGGTGGCGACGCGCGTGTCGAGGGCGCGTGCGAAATGATTCCCGCGTGATGCTGACGTGCGGGCACGAGTCGTGCGAGCGCCATGTCGTTGTGCCCGTCGCCGATTCCATGCGCGCCGCGCGGGTATCGGGCCGCACGGCGAAATTCGGTAGACTGATCGGCTTCAGGAAACCATCCGACAATTGAGGAGACGCCGATGATGGCCACGAAGGACTTGCTGCTCGCGCTGGTCGTGATCCTGGCGTGGGGCGTGAACTTCGTCGTGATCAAGGTCGGCCTGCACGGCATGCCGCCCATGCTGCTCGGCGCGCTGCGCTTCACGCTCGCGGCGGTGCCCGCGGTGTTCTTCGTGCGCCGGCCGCAGATTCCGTGGCGGATGCTGATCCTGTATGGCGCGACGATCCAGCTCGGCCAGTTCGTGTTCCTGTTCACCGGCATGTACGTCGGTATGCCGGCCGGCCTCGCGTCGCTCGTGCTGCAGTCGCAGGCATTCTTCACGCTCGTGTTCGCGATGCTGTTCCTCGGCGAGCGGCTGCGTGTGCAGAACCTGATCGGGCTCGCGATCGCCGCGGGCGGGCTCGTCGTGATCGCGGCGCAGGGCGGCCGCGCGATGACGCTCGCGGGCTTCCTGCTGACCATCTGCTCGGCCGCGATGTGGGCGTTCGGCAATATCGTCACGAAGAAAGTCGGCAAGGCCAATCTGGTGTCGCTCGTCGTGTGGGCGAGCCTCGTGCCGCCCGTGCCGTTCTTCCTGCTGTCGCTCTGGTTCGAGGGGCCGCAGCGGATCGGGGCCGCGCTGGCCGGGCTCGACGGCGCGTCGATCTTCGCGGTCGTCTATCTCGCGTTCGTCGCGACGCTCGTCGGCTACGGCTTGTGGAGCCGCCTGATGTCGCGCTATCCGGCCGCGCAGGTCGCGCAGTTCTCGCTGCTGGTGCCGATCGTCGGGCTGGCGTCGTCGGCGCTGCTGCTCGACGAGCATCTGACGCACGCGCAACTGATCGGTGCCGCGCTCGTGATGGGCGGGCTCGCGGTGAACGTGTTCGGGGCAAAGCTGGTGCGCCGCTTCGCGGCGTCGTGACGCGCCGGCACGCAGCGCGTGCCGGCGGCGGGGAAGGCAGCCGGGTCAGGCCATCCGGTTCTTCGCGAGCGGCGGATTCGCGGCGAAGTAACGTTTGATGCCGCGGAAGATCGCGTCGGCCATCTCGTCGCGATAGCTGTCGTCGTTGAGCCTGCGTTCTTCGTCAGGGTTGCTGATGAACGCGGTCTCGACGAGGATCGACGGAATGTCGGGCGCCTTCAGCACCGCGAACCCGGCCTGCTCGACCGAGCCCTTGTGCAGCTTGTTGATGCCGCCGACTTCCTTCAGCACGTAATTGCCGTAGCGCAGCGAATCGCGGATCTGCGCGGTCGTCGACATGTCGAACAGCGCGCGGCTGACGGCCGCGTCCTGTGTCTTGATGTTGATGCCGCCGATCAGGTCGGACGAGTTCTCCTTGTTCGCGAGCCAGCGTGCCGCGGCGCTCGACGCGCCGTGGTCGGACAGCGCGAACACCGACGAGCCGCGCGCGGACGGCGTCGTGAACGCATCCGCGTGGATCGACACGAACAGGTCGGCGCCGACGCGGCGCGCCTTCTGCACGCGCACGTTCAGCGGCACGAAGAAGTCGGCGTCGCGCGTCATCATCGCGCGCATGTTCGGCGCGCCGTCGATCTTCGCGCGCAGCTTCTTCGCGATGTCGAGCGCGATGTGTTTCTCGTACGTGCCGCCGCCGCCGATCGCGCCCGGATCCTCGCCGCCGTGGCCCGGATCGATCGCGACCGTCAGCAGGCGCACGGTGCCGCCCTTGCCCGATTTCGGCGCGGTGAACTTGTAGGTGTCGCCGTCGTCTTCGCTGTCGTCGCGGCGTGCCATGACGGGCGGCGGCTTGATGGCCGGCTTCGCGGGCGTGGAAGGCGTCGCGGCGGCCGGCGGCGTGCGCGGCGTGGCCGGCGTGTTCTGCGCGAAGCGCTGGAAGAACGCGTCGCTGTTGTCGTTGCCCGCGACGGGCGGCGTCGCCGGCCCGTTCAGCGCGCTCGGCGCCTGCATCTGCTGCGCGCGCGCCGTGTCGTTGAGCGCCTGCTCCTTGCGCTCCGTCTGCGCGATCAGGTCGGTCAGCGGATCGGGCGCGACGGCCGGATACAGGTCGAACACGAGCCGGTACTTGTAGGTGCCGACCGGCGGCAGCGTGAACACCTGCGGCTTCACCGAACCTTTCAGGTCGAACACCATCCGCACGACGTGCGGCTGATACTGGCCGACGCGCACCGACTGGATCTGCGGATCGTTCGGCGCGATCTTCGACACGAGGTCGCGCAGCGCCTGGTCGAGATCGAGCCCGTTCAGGTCGACGACGAGCCGGTCGGGACCCTGCAGCAGCTGTTGGCTATTCTGCAGCGGCTGGTCGGATTCGATCGTGACGCGCGTGTAATCGCGCGCGGGCCACACGCGCACGCCGAGCACCGACGATGCGTGCGCGAGCCGCGGCGCGACGAGACCGAGCACGAGCGTCGACGCACCCGCGCGCAGGATCTGGCGGCGCCGCCAGTTGTGCGTCGCGGTGGCCGCCGATTCGATCGAGCGGAACGGTTTGATCAACATCTTTCGAGACATGCCTTTCCTGAAGCGCTGAACGCCCGGACGGTGAGGGCGCGGCCGTCGCCATCCACGTCGAGCGAGAAAACCAGATCGGGCACGCCGAGCAGGGTGCCCGCCTGTTGCGGCCATTCGACGAGGCAAATCGCGCTGGAATTGAAATACTCGCGAAAGCCGGCGTCGGACCATTCGGCCGGATCGTTGAATCGATACAGATCGAAGTGATAGACCTCAAGTTCCCCATCGTCGCGTGCGAATGCGTAAGGTTCGACGAGCGTGTAGGTCGGGCTGCGCACGCGCCCCGGGTGGCCGAGGCCGCGCAGGATCGCGCGCACGAGGGTCGTTTTGCCCGCGCCGAGGTCGCCGATCAGCTGGATTTGCAGCCCGTCGAACGCGTGTGCATGGGAAAGTTCGCTGCGTGCCGCGTCGAGCGCGTGCGCGAAGCGGGTGCCGAAGGCCTCGGTCGCCGCTTCGTCGGCGAGTGCGATCACGCGCTCCGCGAGCGGGACGGGCAGCGTGTCGGCATGAGGCGTATGGGACGTGGCTGGCATTCTCGTAAAATAGTGCGATGAACCGATTACCGGAACTCGCCGCATCCGACAGGCCTTCGACACGTGCCGAAGGCGCGGCACCGTGCGCGCTCGATGATGCGACGTTGACAGCGCTCGCCGCTCGCATCAGGGCGTGGGGGCGCGAATTGGGTTTCGGGGCGATCGGCATCAGCGATACCGATCTCTCGGATGCCGAAGCAGGCCTCGCCGCCTGGCTGGAAGCCGGGTACCACGGCGAAATGGATTATATGGCGAAACACGGGATGAAACGCGCGCGGCCGGCCGAACTTGTGGCCGGTACGCGACGCGTGATCTCCGCGCGGCTCGCCTATCTGCCGGCCGAAACGCTTGCCGCCGACGCGCCCGATGCGTCATTTGGCGCGCTCGTGCCGCACGACTGGCGCGCACGCGAGCGTGCGCGTCTCGACGATCCGCAGGCGGCCGTCGTGTCGATCTATGCACGCGGCCGCGACTATCACAAGGTACTGCGCAACCGGCTGCAGACGCTCGCGGAGCGCATCGAGCAGGAGATCGGCGCGTTCGGCTACCGCGTGTTCACCGATTCGGCGCCGGTACTCGAGGTCGAGCTCGCGCAGAAGGCCGGCGTCGGCTGGCGCGGCAAGCACACGCTGCTGCTGCAGCGCGACGCGGGTTCGCTGTTCTTCCTCGGCGAGATCTATGTCGACGTTCCGCTGCCGACCGACGCGCAAACCGCGCCCGACGTCGCGCCCGAGACACCCGGCGCGCACTGCGGCAGTTGCACGCGCTGCATCGGCGCGTGCCCGACCGGCGCGATCGTGGAACCGTATCGCGTCGACGCGCGCCGTTGCATTTCCTACCTGACGATCGAACTGAAAGGCAGCATTCCGGAGCCGCTGAGGCCGATGATCGGCAACCGCGTATACGGCTGCGACGACTGCCAGCTCGTGTGCCCGTGGAACAAGTTCGCGCAGGCCGCACCCGTCGCCGATTTCGACGTGCGGCACGGTCTCGACCGCGCGACGCTCGTCGAGCTGTTCGGCTGGGATGCCGAATCGTTCGACACGCGGATGCAGGGGAGCGCGATCCGGCGCATCGGTTACGAAAGCTGGCTGCGCAATCTCGCGGTCGGGCTCGGCAATGCGCTGCGCGCGCCGGCCGACCGGCTCACGCCCGATGCGCGCGACGCGATCGTCGCCGCGTTGCGTGCACGGGCCGACGATCCGTCGCCGGTCGTGCGCGAGCATGTCGAATGGGCGCTGCGTGCCGCGTGAAGGCGGCGTAAAGTGTCGGCGGCGCGCGGCGGCGCCGCGCGTTTCACCGGTGAGGAGAAGCTCATGTTCAACGCAGTCATCGACGCACCGTTCGGCAAGGTCGGCATTCGCACCGATGCCGCGGTGGTGCGCGAGATCGTCTATCTGCCAGAGTCGGTCAGATCGGTCGATCCGGACTCGCCACTCGCGAAGCGCGCGGTCGAGCAGATCGAACGTTATTTCGAGCGCGCGTCGGCGCGTTTCGACCTGCCGCTCGCCGACGTCGGCAGTGCTTTCCAGCATCGCGTGTGGAACGTGATCAGCGACATTCCGCCGGGCGCGGTGCTGACCTACGGGCAGGTCGCGAAGCGGATCGGCAGCGCGCCACGCGCGGTCGGTCAGGCGTGCGGCGCGAACTATTTCCCGCTCGTGATTCCGTGTCATCGCGTCGTGGCGGCAGGCGGCCTCGGCGGCTTCGCGAACCACGACGACAATGGTTATTACCAAAAAGTGAAGCGCTGGCTGCTGGCGCACGAAGGCGTGCCGTACTGATGAGTGAACCCTTGCTTTCCCCCGACCCCGCGCCCGGCGCCGACAGCGATGAGGCCGCGGCATCGCCCGCGCTGCTCGCGAGCCGCGCGTCGATCGACGTGTTCTGCGACGCGCTGTGGCTCGAGCACGGGCTCGCGCGCAACACGCTCGATGCGTACCGGCGCGATCTGATGCTGTTTTCGCAATGGCTGGCCGCGACCCACGACGCGTCGCTCGACTCGGTCGACGAAGCGATGGTGACCGGCTACATCGCCGCGCGCAGCGACGGCAAGGCGACATCGTCGAACCGGCGGTTGTCGGTGTTCCGTCGCTATTACGGCTGGGCCGTGCGCGAGCATCGCGCGAGCGCGGACCCGACGCTGCGCATCACGTCGGCGAAACAGGCCGCACGGTTTCCGTCGACGCTGTCCGAGGCGCAGGTCGAAGCGCTGCTCGGCGCGCCCGACATCGGCACGCCGCTCGGCCTGCGCGATCGCACGATGCTGGAGCTGATGTACGCGAGCGGCCTGCGCGTGAGCGAACTCGTCACGCTGAAGACCGTCGAGGTCGGGCTCAACGAGGGTGTCGTGCGCGTGATGGGCAAGGGCTCGAAGGAACGGCTCGTGCCGTTCGGCGAAGTTGCGCACGGCTGGATCGAGCGTTACCTGCGCGACGCGCGGCCCGTGCTGCTCGGCGCGCGCGCGGCCGACGCGCTGTTCGTGACCGGACGCGGCGACGGGATGACGCGCCAGCAGTTCTGGAACATCATCAAGCGCCACGCGCAGCAGGCCGACGTTCGCGCGCACCTGTCGCCGCATACGCTGCGGCACGCGTTCGCGACGCATCTGCTGAACCACGGCGCCGACCTGCGCGTCGTGCAGCTGCTGCTCGGCCACAGCGACATCTCGACCACGCAGATCTACACGCACGTCGCGCGCGAGCGGCTGAAGACGCTGCACGCGCAGCACCACCCGCGCGGCTAGCGCGGCGCGCGTCGGCCACATGCGGGATGCGGCCCGCACCCGCGCGTCACGCGAGTTCGCGCAGCTTGTGCTTCAGCACCTTGCCCGTCGATGCGGCGGGCAGCGCATCGAGCACGCGGATGCGCGCGGGCCGCTTGTAAGGCGCGAGCCGTTGTGCGCACCATGCCTGCAGCGCGTCCTCGGTCGCGGTCGCGCCCGGCACCAGCTCGACGAACGCGAGCACTTCCTCGTTGCCCTCGACCGCGCGGCCGACGACGGCTGCCTGCACGACGTCCGGGTGCGCGTTCAGCACCTGTTCGACTTCGACCGGATAGACGTTGAAGCCCGAGCGGATGATCAGCTCCTTGCTGCGACCCGCGATCGTCACCGAGCCGTCGGCTTCCTGGCGCGCGAAATCGCCGGTGCTCAGCCAGCCGTCCGGAGACACGGCCGCGCGCGTGGCGTCCGCGTTGCGGTAGTAGCCGAGCATCACGTTCGGCCCGCGCACGCGGATTTCACCCACTTCACCCTGCGGCACGTCCGTGCCGTCCGGCGCGACGATCCGCATCTCGACGCCCGGGATCGGCACGCCGACCGAGCAGTCGGCACGCGGCGCGTCGAGCGGCGTCTGCGTGATCGTCGGGCTGCTCTCGGTCATTCCGTAGCCGTTGTGCAGCGGCACCCCGTACATGCGCTCGACGCGCGCCTTCAGGTTGGCGTCGAGCGGCGAGCCGCCCGAATACGCGAAACGCAGCCGCGGCGCGTGCCACGCGTGCGCGTGCGTGTGCAGGTGCTCGAGGAGCTTCGCGTGCATCGCGGGTACACCCTGGAAGATCGTCACGCCTTCGTCGGCGAGCGCGATGCGCACGGCCTCCGGCGAGAAGCGCGGTGCAAGCCGCAGCGTCGCCCCCGCGTACAGGCTGCCGAGGCAGACCGACGCGAGCCCGTACACGTGCGACACCGGCAGCACCGTATAGACGACGTCGTCCGGCGACACGCGGCGCAGCGCGCTTGACGTCGCCGCGATGAACAGCAGGTTGCGGTGCGACAGCATCACGCCTTTCGGCGCACCCGTCGTGCCGGTCGTGTAGATCAGCGCCGCGCATTGCGCGGCGCCATCGGCCGCCACCGGTTCGTCGGGCGCGCTCGTGTCGACGCGGTACGACCACGCGCCGATGTCGACCGGCAGCGTGTCAGCCGGTGTCGCGTCGTGGCGTGCCGCGTGTGCGCGCGCATCGGGCGACGCCTCGGTCGCGAATGCGATCAGCTTCGGCCGCGCATGCGCGGCGATCGCATCGAGTTCGCCGGCCGACAGCCGGGCGTTCGACACGAGCGCCCATGCGTCGACGCGCGCGGCCGCGAACAGCAGCACGATCTGCGCGACGCTGTTTTCCGCGACGATCATCACGCGATCGCCGCCATGCACGCCGAGGCGCGCGAGCCGCTCGGCGGCCGCATCGACCGCTCGCGACAGCTCGCCGTACGACAGGCGGCGCGCGTCCTCGATCAGCGCCGGATGCGCTGGCGCTTGCGCGGCCCAGCGGGCGGGCACGTCGGCGATGCGGCCGGGCAAGGCGGCGAGCAACGCCGGGACGTCGAGCGGCGCGGATGAACGGACAGGCGAGGACATGGCGTCTCCAGAAGAAGGGCCGGGCGGCGGCGCGGCCAGTTTTGCGAACGATCGTGCCATGACGGCGGGCGCGCCACAATCGGTCAATCGGGCAATAGCGCTTCGCGATGTCCGCAATGATGACGGGCGGACGGACTGACGGACAGGCGCGCCGCGGTGACGGGTGCTCGCCCCGGATACCGGTGCAAAAGGGCCGCGAGTATACCGCCGGTGCGCGGCACGCCGCCGCGAAGACGAGACAGGGCGATCGTGGGTTGACGCCCGCCCGCCGGTCGTTCGCCATTAAAATGCCGCCATGAGCAAATCCAGACACGTGTCCGAGACACCCGCGACCCAGCTGCTGCGCCGCCACGGCGTCGCCTTCGGCGAGCATCCGTACGATTACGTCGAGCATGGTGGCACCGGCGAGTCGGCGCGCCAGCTCGGCGTCGACGAGCACTGTGTCGTGAAGACGCTGGTGATGGAGGACGAGCACGCGAAGCCGCTGATCGTGCTGATGCACGGCGACCGCACGGTGTCGACCAAGAACCTCGCGCGGCAGATCGGCGCGAAACGCGTCGAGCCGTGCAAGCCCGACGTCGCGAACCGCCATTCCGGCTATCTGGTCGGCGGCACGTCGCCGTTCGGCACGCGCAAGACGATGCCCGTGTACGTCGAGTCGACCATCCTCGAATTGCCGACGATCTACCTGAACGGCGGCCGCCGCGGCTATCTCGTCAGCCTCGCGCCGGCGGTGGTCACGACGCTGCTCGGCGCGACGCCCGTGCAGTGCGCGAGCGTCGACTGAGGGTTTCACCTTCGTGGCAGGCCGTGCTCGTTCGGTAGAATGGGCGCCGTTTCGGCCGGTCGGACCGCACGACCGGCCGAAACGGCCTCCCGGCGGTTCGCCGCGACGGCGCCCGCCGCAACCGGCCGGCATGCCGCGTCCGGCCGCCAATTCACCGATACGTTGAAAGAAGAGTTCTCCGCATGCAGATCCTGCTCGCCGCACTTGTTGCCTACCTGATCGGTTCGGTGTCGTTCGCCGTCGTCGTCAGCGCCGCGATGGGCCTGGCCGATCCCCGTTCGTACGGGTCGAAGAATCCCGGCGCGACCAACGTGCTGCGCAGCGGCAACAAGAAGGCCGCGATCCTGACACTCGTCGGCGATGCATTCAAGGGCTGGCTCGCCGTCTGGCTCGCGCGGCACTTCGGGTTGCCCGACGTCGCCGTTGCGTGGGTCGCGATCGCCGTGTTCCTCGGCCACCTGTATCCGGTGTTCTTCCGCTTCCAGGGCGGCAAGGGCGTGGCGACCGCGGCCGGCGTGCTGCTCGCCGTGCATCCGGTGCTCGGCCTGGCGACCGCGCTGACCTGGCTGATCGTCGCGTTCTTCTTCCGCTATTCGTCGCTCGCGGCGCTGGTGGCGGCCGTGTTCGCACCGGTGTTCGACGTGTTCCTGTTCGGCACCGGCCACAACCCGGTCGCGTGGGCCGTGCTCGCGATGAGCGTGCTGCTCGTGTGGCGTCACCGCGGCAACATCTCGAAGCTGCTGGCGGGGCAGGAAAGCCGGATCGGCGAGAAGAAGAAGGCCGCGTCCGACGGCGGCGCGCAGGACGGCGGGAAGGCCTGAGGAAGGGGGGGCTGCCGCCGCCCGCAGGGGTGCCCGGCATGCGGGGCCCGGCGGCGCGGCGTGACCGGCGACGCTGCCGTCGGTGGCGTCGATCAGTCGCGGAAGTTGTTGAAGTCGAGCGGGGTGTCGGTCACGTCCTTGCGCAGCATCGCGATCACGCTCTGCAGGTCGTCGCGCTTCGTGCCGGCCACGCGCACCGCGTCGCCCTGAATGCTCGCCTGTACCTTGATCTTGCTGTCTTTCACGAGCCTGACGATCTTCTTCGCGAGGTCGCCCGTCACGCCCTTCTTCACGGTGACGATCTGCTTGACCTTGTCGCCGCCGATCTTCTCGACCTTGCCATAGTCGAGGAAGCGCACATCGACGTTGCGCTTCGCGAGCTTGTTGATCAGCACGTCCTTGACCTGGCCGAGCTTGAAATCGTCGTCGGCGAACAGCGTCAGCTCGCGCTCCTTCTGTTCGACGCGCGCGTCGGAGCCCTTGAAGTCGAAGCGCGTCGAAATTTCCTTGTTCGACTGCTCGATGGCGTTCTTCACTTCGATCATGTTCGCTTCGGAAACGACGTCGAACGATGGCATGGCATTCTCCCTTGAGATGCGTGCGCCCGGCTCGCGCGCGGGCACTCGCTATAATTGCGGACTGTTTGCCATTTTACCGATGCCCTTCCGTTTGCCCAAGGCCGGCCGTAAGGCCGCCCGGCGGACGTGACCGCGAATGCCGATGCCTCCTGACGATTCCGCCCTGTCGCTGCTCCCCGACCATCCGCTTGCTGCGCACAATACGTTCGGCATCGCCGCGAAGGCGCGCTTTGCCGCGCGCATCACGCAGGCGGCGCAGTTCGAGGCGCTGCACCGCGACCAGCGCGTCGCGTCGCTGCCGCAGCTCGTGCTCGGCGGCGGCAGCAACGTCGTGTTCACGCGCGATTTCGACGGCGTCGTGCTGCTCGACGAGATCGCCGGCCGCCGCGTCGTGCGCGAGGACGACGACGCGTGGTACGTCGAGGCCGGCGGCGGCGAGACCTGGCACGCGTTCGTCGCGTGGACGCTCGAGCATGGGATGCCGGGCCTGGAGAACCTTGCGTTGATTCCGGGCACCGTCGGCGCCGCGCCGATCCAGAACATCGGCGCGTACGGCCTCGAGATGAAGACCTGTTTCGACTCGCTGGTCGCCGTCGAGCTCGCGACGGGGCGCAGCGAGCGCTTCGACGCCGCGCGCTGCGCGTTCGGCTATCGCGACAGTTTCTTCAAGCGGGAAGGGCGCGGCCGCTTCGCGATCGTATCGGTGACGTTCCGGCTGCCCAAGCGCTGGACGCCGCGGCTCGGCTACGCGGACGTCACGCGCGAGCTCGACGCGCGCGGCATCGCGCCGGACGCGGCAACGCCGCGCGACGTGTTCGATGCAGTCGTCGCGATCCGCCGCGCGAAGCTGCCCGATCCGCTCGTGCTCGGCAACGCGGGCAGTTTCTTCAAGAATCCGGTGATCGATGCCGCGCAGTTCGACGCGCTGCGCGCGCGCGTGCCGGACGTGGTGTCGTATCCGCAGCCGGACGGGCAGGTGAAGCTCGCGGCCGGCTGGTTGATCGACCGCTGCGGCTGGAAAGGGCGCGCGCTGGGGGCGGCGGCCGTGCACGACCGGCAGGCGCTCGTGCTGGTGAATCACGGCGGCGCGACGGGTGTCGAGGTCCTCGCGCTGGCGCGTGCGATCCAGGACGACGTGCGCGAGCGGTTCGGTGTCGAGCTCGAACCCGAGCCGGTGTGCCTGTAACGCGGTCTTTCGTACCGCGCATTTCATTCGCTTCCGCCGCGTACAAACAAAAAGCGCCGATCGACGATCAGCGCTTTTTTTGCATGCCGCCGGATGCCGGCGGCGCTCGGGTGCTGCGGGGTGCTGCGATCAGTGCTTGAGCCGGCCGAGCAGCAGGAACTCCATCAGCGCCTTCTGCACGTGCAGGCGGTTTTCCGCCTCGTCCCACACGACGCTCTGCGGGCCGTCGATCACGCCGGCCGTCACTTCCTCGCCGCGGTGCGCGGGCAGGCAGTGCATGAAGAGCGCGTCCGCGTTCGCATGGCCCATCATTTCCTCGTCGACGCACCAGTCGGCAAATGCCTGCTTGCGCGCTTCGTTCTCGGCTTCGAAGCCCATGCTCGTCCACACGTCGGTCGTCACGAGATCGGCGCCCTTGCACGCTTCGTTCGGATCGTCGAACACCTCGTAGAACGGCGCGCTGTCCGGCGACACGAGCTTCATGTCGAGCGCATAGCCCGGCGGCGTCGACAGGCGCAGCTTGAAGCCGAGGATCTGCGCGGCCTCGATCCACGTATAGAGCATGTTGTTCGCATCGCCGACCCACGCGACCGTCTTGCCGGCGATCGGGCCGCGGTGCTCGTAGTACGTGAAGATGTCGGCGAGCACCTGGCACGGGTGGTATTCGTTGGTCAGGCCGTTGATCACCGGCACGCGGGAGTTCTCCGCGAAGCGCTTGATGACCTCCTGCTCGAACGTGCGGATCATGATGATGTCAACCATCCGCGAGATGACCTGCGCGGAATCCTCGACCGGCTCGCCGCGGCCGAGCTGCGTGTCGCGCGTGCTCATGAACACCGCGTGGCCGCCGAGCTGGAAGATGCCGGCTTCGAACGACAGGCGCGTGCGCGTCGAGCTCTTCTCGAAGATCATCGCGAGCGTGCGGTCGTGCAGCGGGTGATAGGTCTCGTAGTTCTTGAACTTGCGCTTCAGGATACCCGTGCGTTCGAGCACGTACTCGTAGTCTTCCAGCGAGAAATCCTTGAACTGCAGGTAGTGACGAATGGTTTTGGCGGTCATGAAACGAAATACGGCGGATTGCACCCGGCAGCAAGGCCGGACGGCGCCGCCGTCGGGTGTGGATAACTCAAAGCAGCATAAAGGATTTTCTGTGCTTTGACGAGCCGCGCCGAAAACCGGGGCGCGATCGTGGCGCACACTGGAGGATGCCGGAAGAGGGGGCGCGAGACGACGCGCGATGTCGCGCTGCGGTATAATTCAAAAGTTTTCTCCAGCCCGGCAGGCAAGGCTCTTCGCGCTCTGCCGGACACAAGCCATGCGCTGCACAAATCCGGTGCGGCGCGTCGGCGGCACGCAGCGACGGCCTGTTTTCGGGATATCGGAGCGCGTCTGTCGTCGTCCACTCCAGCTTTGTGTTCGCGTATCCAGGCGCCGTCGCCTGGACATCGCCGGGCCGTCACTTGGGTAACCACATGGCTGAAACCCCTCCGACCGAATTCTTCATCCAGGGCATCACGAAAGACGGGAAAAAGTTTCGCCCGAGCGACTGGTCGGAGCGTCTGGCCGGCGTGATGGCCTGTTTCGGGCCGGGTGCGAGCGGGCCGAACGCGCGCCTGAAATATTCGCTGTACGTGCGCCCGACGATGCTCGGCGACCTGAAATGCGTGATCCTCGATTCCCGGCTGCGCGACATCGAGCCGATGGCGTTCGATTTCGTGCTGAACTTCGCGAAGGACAACAACCTCGTCGTCACCGAGGCGTGCGAGTTGCCGGACTACAACGAGAAGAAGTGAATTCGGCGGGCGAGGGGGCATCCCGCGCCCGCGCCTGACGGTCGCCCGGCGCGATGCGCAGGCGACGCGCAACAAAAAAGCCCGCCTAGGCGGGCTTTTTCGTGATCGCAGGAAACAGGAACGCCCGCGAGAGCGGGCGCGCCGGATTTACGCTGCTGCCTGCAGGCCCTTGACGGCTGCGGCGAGGCGGCTCTTGCTGCGAGCGGCCTTGTTCTTGTGAACGATCTTCTTGTCGGCGATCGTGTCGATCGTCTTCACGGCAGCCTTGAACAGCTCGGCAGCCTTTGCCTGGTCGCCGGCTTCAACAGCCTTGCGAACCGACTTGATCGCGGTACGGAATTTCGAGCGCAGCGCCGAGTTGTGCGAATTTGCCTTCGCGGCTTGGCGGGCGCGCTTGCGTGCTTGTGCGGAGTTAGCCATGACGGTTCCTTATCCTGTCCTGTTTCCAGAGCTTGGAGCCTGACGGCCAAGCGCTGCTTTTCGATCCGTCCCCTGAGAGCGATTGCCCAGGGGCGCATAAAAAACGGTGATTTTAACCGAGGCCGAGACATGAAAACGACAGGCGCCGTGCATGTAACAGGCTCAGAAACCGGCGATTATAGCAACAAAATCAAGCGCGTGGCAAGGTCAACGTGATGTCGGACGGACGGGGGCGCCGGCGACATGGGCCCTTTTCGGCATCCGTCCGTGCCGGGACACGCAACGTCCGTATAATAAGCGCCCCATGAATCTATTCCGAGCCCTGCTGACGGTCAGCGGCTTCACGCTGCTGTCGCGCGTGACCGGACTGGCCCGCGAGACGCTGATCGCCCGTGCGTTCGGCGCCAGTCAATACACCGACGCGTTCTACGTCGCTTTCCGCATCCCGAACCTGCTGCGCCGCCTGTCCGCCGAAGGCGCGTTCTCGCAGGCGTTCGTGCCGATCCTGGCCGAATTCAAGAACCAGCAGGGGCACGATGCGACCAAGGCGCTCGTCGACGCGATGTCGACCGTGCTCGCCTGGGCGCTCGCCGTGCTGTCGGTCCTCGGGATCGCCGGCGCGTCGTGGGTCGTGTTCGCGGTCGCGTCCGGCCTGCATACCGACGGACAGGCGTTCCCGCTCGCGGTCACGATGACGCGGATCATGTTCCCGTACATCGTGTTCATCTCGCTGACGACGCTCGCGTCCGGCGTGCTGAATACCTACAAGAGCTTCTCGCTGCCGGCGTTCGCGCCGGTGCTGCTCAACGTCGCGTTCATCGCCGCGGCCGTGTTCGTCGCGCCGCACCTGAAGGTGCCGGTCTATGCGCTCGCATGGGCCGTCATCGTGGGCGGCGTGCTGCAGTTCATCGTGCAGCTGCCGGGGCTGAAGAAGATCGACATGGTGCCGCTGATCGGCCTCAACCCGGTGCGCGCGCTGCGTCATCCCGGCGTGAAGCGCGTGCTCGCGAAGATGGTGCCCGCGACGTTCGCGGTGTCGGTCGCGCAACTGTCGCTGATCATCAACACCAACATCGCGTCGCGGCTCGGGCAGGGTGCCGTGTCGTGGATCAACTACGCCGACCGCCTGATGGAATTCCCGACCGCGCTGCTCGGCGTCGCGCTCGGCACGATCCTGCTGCCGAGCCTGTCGAAGGCGCACGTCGACGCCGATTCGACCGAATATTCGGCGTTGCTCGACTGGGGGCTGCGCGTCACGTTCCTGCTCGCGGCGCCGAGCGCGCTCGCACTGTTCTTCTTCGCGACGCCGCTCACCGCGACGCTGTTCAACTACGGCAAGTTCGACGCGCACACGGTCACGATGGTCGCACGCGCGCTCGCGACCTACGGGATCGGCCTCGTCGGCATCATCCTGATCAAGATCCTCGCGCCGGGCTTCTATGCGAAGCAGGACATCAAGACGCCCGTGAAGATCGCGATCGGCGTGCTGATCGTCACGCAGATCTCGAACTACGTGTTCGTGCCGCTGATCGGCGCTGCGGGCCTCACGCTGAGCATCGGCGTCGGCGCATGCCTGAACTCGCTGCTGCTGTTCCTCGGGCTGCGCAAGCGCGGCATCTACCAGCCGTCGCCAGGCTGGCTGCGCTTCTTCGTGCAACTGATCGGCGCGGCGCTCGTGCTCGCGGGTCTGATGCACTGGTGCGCGATCAGCTTCGACTGGACCGGCATGCGCGCGCAGCCGCTCGATCGCATCGCGCTGATGGCGGCATGCCTGGTGCTGTTCGCTGCACTATATTTCGGTATGTTGTGGGTGATGGGCTTCAAATACGCTTACTTCAGAAGGCGCGCCAAGTGATGACCGCAATGACCCGCGTCCTCGACTACTTCAGCACGCTCGTGGCGGACGACGACAGTCTGCCCGTCACGGAAGCCGCGCTGTCGCTGGCGCAGGACGCGTATCCCGACCTCGACCTGCAGGGCACGCTGGCCGAACTCGACATGCTGGCGGCGCGGCTGCGCCGGCGGCTCGCCGACGATGCGGACCTGAAGGGCCGCGTCGCCGCGCTGAACGACTTCTTCTTCCGCGAGCTCGGCTTCGCCTGCAATCACAACGATTACTACGACCCCGATAACAGCCACCTGAACGCCGTGCTCAAACGGCGGCGCGGGATCCCGATCTCGCTGTCGGTGCTGTACCTGGAACTCGCCGAGCAGATCGGCGTGCCGGCGCGCGGCGTGTCGTTCCCCGGCCACTTCCTGCTGCGCGTGACGCTGCCGGATGGCGACCTGATCATCGATCCGACCAACGGCCATTCGCTGTCCGAAGCCGAAATGGTCGAGATGCTCGAGCCGTACGTCGCGCGTGCGGCGGGCGCGGTCGACAGCGCGTTGCGCGCGCTGCTGCAGCCGGCCACGAGCCGCGAGATCATCGCGCGGATGCTGCGCAATCTGAAGACGATCTACCTGCAGACGGAACGCTGGCAGCGGCTGCTTGCCGTGCAGCAGCGGCTCGTGATCCTGCTGCCGGAACAACTCGACGAGGTGCGCGACCGCGGCTTCGCCTATGCGCGGCTCGACTATCTGCGCCCAGCACTCGAGGATCTCGAGCAGTATCTCGGCGAGCGGCCCGATGCGGACGACGCGACCGTCGTCGAATCGCAGGTGACCGAGTTGCGGCAGCGGATGCAGCGCGACGGCGAGGACTGAGCCGTCACGTCTCCCCGGAGCCCCGAACGTAAAAACGCCCGCATCGCGGGCGTTTTTCATTTGCAATTGCGTGGCCCTTACTTCGGCTGCATCCGGATCGCGCCGTCGAGGCGGATCACTTCGCCGTTGAGCATCGGATTCTCGACGATCTGGCGCACCAGCATCGCGTACTCGTCCGGTTTGCCGAGCCGCGGCGGGAACGGCACCATCGCGCCGAGCGCATCCTGCACGTCCTTCGGCATGCCGAGCAGCATCGGCGTCTCGAACAGCCCGGGCGCGATCGTCATCACGCGGATGCCGTGGCGCGACAGATCGCGTGCGATCGGCAGCGTCATGCCTGCGACGCCGGCCTTCGACGCCGCGTATGCGGCCTGGCCGATCTGGCCGTCGTAAGCGGCGACCGACGCGGTGCTGACGATCACGCCGCGCTCGCCGCCGTCGTTCGGCGCGGTCGCAGCCATCGCAGCGGCCGCGAGCCGGATCATGTTGAAGGTGCCGACCAGGTTCACGTTGATCGTTTTCGCGAATACGTCGAGCGGATGCGCACCGTCCTTGCCGACGGTCTTCGCGGCGGGCGCGATGCCCGCGCAGTTCACGAGGCCGCGCAGCGTGCCCGCGCGCGTCGCGGCGTCGACGGCCGCCTGCGCATCGGCCTCGCTCGACACGTCGCAGCGCACGAACACGCCGCCCAGCTCGCTCGCGAGCGCCGTGCCGGCCGCCTCGTTCAGGTCGGCGAGCACGACCTTGCCGCCGGCACGCGCGAGCATGCGGGCCGTCCCGGCGCCGAGGCCCGATGCGCCGCCCGTGATCAGAAAGACGTTGCCGCGAATCTCCATCACTGTCTCCTTGGTTGGGTCCGATGCCGGTCGATCGGAGGAAAGGCGGTGCGCCGGCCCACGCGGCGCACGCGTTCGATCGATTGTACGGGGCGCCGTCGTACGCCGGCCAGTGCGGCACGGTCGTGCGAATCCAGGTCAGACGAAACGGTCGCGGCAGACGAAAAAAAAGCCGCCCGGAAGGGCGGCTTGCGGTGCACGACGCGGTGCTTACTTCAGTGCGTCGAACGCACGCTCGCGGATTTCATCGACGCTGCCGAGGCCCGAGATCTTGCGATACTGCGGGGCTTTCAGGCCGTTTTCCTCGCCGCGCTGCGCCCAGTCGCCGTAATACTTGATCAGCGGCTTGGTCTGCGCTTCGTACACTTCGAGACGCTTCTTGACGGTTTCTTCCTTGTCGTCGTCGCGCTGGATCAGCGGTTCGCCCGTCACGTCGTCCACACCCTCGACCTTCGGCGGGTTGAACTTGACGTGGTACGTGCGGCCCGACGCCGGGTGCGTGCGGCGGCCGCTCATGCGCTCGACGATCTCCGAGAACGGGACGTCGATTTCGAGCACGTAATCGATCGCGACGCCAGCTTCCTTCATCGCGTCAGCCTGCGCGATCGTGCGCGGGAAGCCATCGAACAGATAGCCGTTCGCGCAATCGGCTTCCTTCAGGCGCTCCTTCACGAGACCGATGATCAGGTCGTCCGTCACGAGCTTGCCTTCGTCCATGAAGCGCTTCGCCTCGATGCCGAGCGGCGTGCCGGCCTTGACGGCCGCGCGCAGCATGTCACCCGTCGAGATTTGCGGGATGCCGAACTTTTCCTTGATGAAGTTTGCCTGGGTGCCCTTTCCCGCGCCGGGCGCGCCCAACAGGATCAAACGCATGGTGATATCTCCAGTATGTAGATTCGTGTGGCGAGACGCAAAAGCGTCGGCGACAACGTACGCGGGGCTTGCCTTGCACGCGGCGGGCCGGTCTGATGCGGCGCGTCGGCGAAAAGCGACGCGCGGCTGCCGGGGCGGGCCGTGGCGGGGTCAAGCGAGGACGCGCGGGTCGCGGACGGCTCGCACAATCGCCTGATTATGCCACGGGTTATTTTGAACCCGGCCGAAAAAGGGCCTGCACGCGTGCAAGATCGGCCGGCGTGTCGATGCCGGCTTCGGGCGCATGCTCGGTGATCAGCACTGCGATGCGCTCGCCGTGCCACATCGCGCGCAGCTGTTCGAGCTGCTCGGCCTGCTCGATCGGCGCCTGCGCGAGCGACGGATAGGTGCGCAGAAAACGCGCACGATACGCGTACAGGCCGATGTGACGATGGACCGGAAAGGCCGGCGCCGGCATGGCCGCGACGTCGGGCCAGTGCGGCTGGTACGCATCGCGGCTCCACGGAATCGGCGCGCGCGAGAAGTACATCGCGACGTTGCGCGCGTCGAGCGCGACCTTCACGATGTTCGGGTTGAACACATCGGCGGCGGCGTGGATCGGATGCGCCGCGGTCGCGATCGCGCAGTCCGGATGCGCGGCGAGGTGCGACGCTACGTCGCGCACGAGTGCCGGGTCGATCAGCGGTTCGTCGCCCTGCACGTTGACGACTACGGTGTCGTCGCTCCACCCGAACGTCGCGGCGACTTCCGCGAGCCGGTCGGTGCCGGACGGATGATCGGCACGCGTCAGCACGGCTTCGAAACCGTGCTCGCGGGCCGCGTCGAGCACGCTCTGTGCATCGGACGCGACGAGCACCTGCTGCGCGCCCGCTTCGCGCGCGCGCTCGGCGACGCGCACGACCATCGGCTTGCCGCCGAGATCGGCGAGCGGCTTGTTCGGCAGGCGCGTCGACGCGAGCCGGGCAGGAATGACGGCGATGAAGGGCTGCGGATGAGTCATCGGGGCTGGGCGGTGAGGAGGGCGGGGCGGGCGGCGCGTCGAAGGCAGGCCGCCCGGGGCAGGGGCCGGCACGCGGCCGCAGCGAACCGCGGCCAGGCGCCGGCGCAGCGGTGCGGCGTCAGCTGCCGGCCGGGCCGGCGGGGTCGACCGGCGTGCCTTCGACGGTCTGGCGTGCTTCGTCGACGAGCATCACGGGGATGCCGTCGCGGATCGGGTAGGCGAGCTTGTCCGCGTTGCAGATCAGCTCCTGCGCGGCGCGGTCATAGTGGAGCGGGCCTTTGCAGATAGGGCACACAAGGATTTCAAGCAGGCGAGCGTCCACGGAGTTTCTCCACAACGAGGGCAATGAGGCGAGGATCGAGCGCGGCTTCGACGGGGACGACCCACAGCCGAGCGTCGCGCCAGGAAGCGCCCAATTTTACTGCATCCTTCTCGGTGATCAGGATCGCATCGACCGCGTCGTCGACGAACGGATTGTCGGGGAACGCGTAGTGGTCGGGCAGCGCGCGCGTCGCCGGCGCGAGGCCGGCCGCGCGCAGCGTCGCGAAGAAGCGTTCCGGCGCGCCGATGCCGGCCGCGGCGAGCACGCGCTCGTTCGCGAACTGCGACAGCGGACGGCGCAGCGCCGGCTGGTCGAGGTGCCACGCGGCGCCCGGCGTGAGCGCGAGCGCATAGGTGTCGGGCCACGGCGGCAGCGCGCCGCTGTACGGATCGTTGACGAGCGTCGCGTCGCGGTGGCGCGACAGCGGCTCGCGCAGCGGCCCGGCCGGCAGCAGGAAGCCGTTGCCGCCGAGGCGGTGGTCGAACACGACGAGCTCGACCGTCCGTGCGAGACGGTAGTGCTGGAGGCCGTCGTCGCTGACGATCACGTCGACGTTCGGGTGCGCGGCGCGCAGCGCCTGCGCGGCCGCGACGCGGTCGGGGCACACCCAAACGGGCGCGCCGGTGCGGCGCGCGATCAGGAGCGGTTCGTCGCCGGCCGCGCTCGCGCGCGATGCGGGCGTGACCGCGATGGGGGCCTTCACGTTCGCGCCGTAGCCGCGCGACACGACGCCCGGCGTGAACCCGGCCGCGCGCAGCGCGTCGACGAGCGCGATCACGGTCGGCGTCTTGCCGGTGCCGCCGACGGTCACGTTGCCGACCACGACGACGGGCACACCGACGTCGACCGGTTGCTTCCAGCCCTGCGCGTAGGCCGTGCGGCGCAGCGCCGCGCACAGGCCGAACACGCAGGCGAACGGCGTGAGCGCCCAGGCGAGGGCGCCGCGTCGCTGCCATTCGCGCGTGAGGCGTGCTTCGAGCCGCGCGAGCGGGCCGCCGGGCGCGCTCATCGGGCCGGACGCGGCGCGTCGTGCGCCGCGGCGTGGGACGGATTCATCAAGACGGATTCTCCGTTGGGCGGCGCATGCCGCAAGGTCTTCGGAAGGCGGCACTCTAGCGCGCCGCACGCGGGCGCGGCAAGCGCGGCCGGGCGACGCATCCGATGGGGGCGGATCGGAGCGGGTTGTGGATAACTCTGTGAAAAACTCCCCGCCCGTTCGCGTCAAACGCCCGTCGGATGGACATCGAATCGGCGTCGAATCAAACTGCAAGGTTTAAAAATATATAAAAATCAATGCGTTATACGGAATTGTCTGGTTTTTTCCGAGGTTTTCAAGTGTTTTTGGCGGACGATTACCAGAGTGTGGACACCTTCAGCGTGTTGCAGTGCGGGCGGGCGGTGCTGGACGCCGCGCGCGTGTCGGACTATCGTGTCGCCGCCAGCATTCATCCGACCGCCCATGCTTTCCGACTCTCCTTTTTCCGCTCCCGGCGCGACTCGCGGCGGCGACGAAGTGATTCCCGTTTCGGCGCTTAATCGCGCGATTTCGACGATGCTCGAGCGCTCGTTCCCGCTGCTGTGGATCTCGGGCGAAGTGTCGAATTTCACGCGCGCCGCCAGCGGCCACTGGTATTTCTCGATCAAGGACCAGCAGGCGCAGATGCGCTGCGTGATGTTTCGCGGTCGCGCGCAGTACGCGGAATTCACGCCGCGCGAAGGCGACCGGATCGAGGTGCGCGCGGTCGTCACGATGTACGAGCCGCGCGGCGAAGTGCAGCTCAACGTCGAAGCCGTGCGGCGCACGGGCCAAGGGCGTCTTTACGAGGCATTCCTGCTGCTGAAGGCGCAGCTCGAGGCCGAAGGGCTGTTCGCAGCCGAGCGCAAGCGGCCGCTGCCGGCGCACCCTCGCGCGATCGGCATCGTCACGTCGCTGCAGGCCGCCGCGCTGCGCGACGTGCTGACCACGCTCGCGCGCCGCGCGCCGCACATTCCGGTGATCGTCTATCCGGCGCCCGTGCAGGGGGCCGGTTCCGCCGAAAAGCTCGTCGCGGCCGTGCAGACCGCGAACGCGCGGCGCGAGGTCGACGTGCTGCTCGTGTGCCGCGGCGGCGGGTCGATCGAGGATCTGTGGTCGTTCAACGACGAAGCGCTCGCACGGGCGATCGCGGCGAGCGAACTGCCGGTCGTCAGCGGCGTCGGCCACGAAACCGATTTCACGATCGCGGACTTCGCGGCCGACCTGCGCGCGCCGACGGCGACCGGCGCGGCCGAACTCGCGAGTCCGCAGCGCGCGTTGCTGTTGCGCGAGGTCGCCGACCGGCAGCGCGCGCTTGCGCGCAGCCTGGAGCGCGGGCTCGAGCAGCGTGCGCAGCAGCTCGACTGGCTCGCGCGCCGGCTCGTCAGCCCGGCCGAACGGCTGCAGCGGCAACGTACCCACGTCGAACAGCTGGCGGTGCGGCTCGCATCGGCGGCGTCGCGGCCGGTGCGCGACGCGCGTGCGCGTTTCGCGCTCGCGCAATTGCGCTGGCAGCGCGCGCGGCCCGACCCGGCGCAGGCGCGTCAGGCCCTTGCCGGACTGTCGCAACGTCTCGCGGTGGCGATGCAGCGCCGTCACGAGCGCGATACCGCGCGCGTGTCGGCCTGCGCGGCGCGGCTCGAGGTGCTGAGCCCGCAGCGCACGCTCGAGCGCGGCTATGCGGCGCTGATCGACGCGCAGACCGGCCGCGCGGTGCGGGCGCCGAGCGCGCTGAAGCCGCAGCGCCGACTCACCGTGCATCTCGCCGAAGGCTCGGCCGACGTGTCGCTCGCCGACGTGCAGCCGCGGCTGACCGACACGATCTGACGACGACTGCGTAAGCAAAACGAAGGTCGCGCGCCCGGCGTTCCGGATGTATCGAACGCCGGGCGCGGGAACGGATGCTGCGCATCGCCGTCTCGTCCTGCCGGATGAAGCGCCAGCGGCGATTTTCTGCATACCGCGGATAAATGCCCGTGAGTTTGCGGGGATATTCGGACTCGCCTACAATCGGACGCTCGGCAGCATTCAACACAGCCTCCCTACATACTCAACGAAGGAATCGCCATGGCTCATACGCTCCCGCCGCTCCCGTACGCTGAAGACGCACTCGCGCCGACCATCTCGAAAGAGACGATCGAGTACCACTACGGCAAGCATCACCAGGCATATGTGACGAACCTGAACAATCTGATCCCGGGCACGGAATTCGAAAACCTGTCGCTGGAAGAGATCGTGAAGAAGTCGTCGGGCGGCATCTTCAACAACGCCGCGCAAATCTGGAACCACACGTTCTTCTGGAACAGCCTGTCGCCGAACGGCGGCGGCGCACCGTCGGGCGCGCTCGGCGACGCGATCAATGCGAAGTGGGGTTCGTACGACGCATTCAAGGAAGCGTTCACGAAGGCCGCGGTCGGCACGTTCGGTTCGGGCTGGGCATGGCTCGTGAAGAAGGCCGACGGTTCGCTCGACATCGTCTCGACGAGCAACGCCGCCACGCCGCTGACGACGGCCGACAAGCCGCTGCTGACGATCGACGTGTGGGAGCACGCGTACTACATCGACTACCGCAACGCACGTCCGAAGTTCGTTGAAGCGTTCTGGAACATCGTGAACTGGGACTTCGCAGCGAAGAACTTCGCGTAAGTCCGGGCATCCCGCGCCTCTGCGGCGCGCGGCATCCCCCAAAAAAAGCCCTCGTCACGAGGGCTTTTTTGTTTTGATCGGGCATGAATCGACGCGCGGCATTCGCCCGATCAGACGATCATCCCCGACAACCAGCCGAGCGCCGCGCTCGCGATCACGACGGCCCACGGCGGCACGCGCCAGAACACGAGCGCGACGAACGCGACGAGCGCGGCAGCGAAGTCGCGCGGCGACACGATCGTGTCGCTCCACACCGGATGATAGAGCGCGGCAAGCAGCAGCCCGACGACCGCCGCGTTCACGCCCGCGAGCGCGGCCTGCATACGCGTGCTGCGACGCAGGCGTTCCCAGAACGGGGCGGTGCCCGCGACAAGCAGGAACGACGGCGCGAAGATCGACACCAGCGCGATCGTCCCGCCGAGCCAGCCGTTCGGCGCGTCGCGCAGCAACGCACCGAGGAAGGCCGAGAACGTGAAGAGCGGCCCCGGTACGGCCTGCGCGACGCCATAGCCGGCCAGGAATGCCGAGTCGCCGACCCAGCCCGGCGCGACGACCGCCGCTTGCAGCAGCGGCAGCACCACGTGGCCGCCGCCGAACACCAGCGCGCCGGTGCGGAAGAATGCATCGACGACGGCGAGTGTGTTCGAGTGGAGCGCGCTTGCCGCGACCGGCAACACGACGATCAGCGCGACGAACAGTACCAGCCACAGCAGCCCCGCGCGGCGCGACACGTGCAGCGGCAACGGCTCGTGGGCGCCGCGCTCGGGCTGCGGCAGCAGCATGAGACCGGCGGCGCCTGCCGCGACGATCACGACCACCTGCAGCCACGCGGCCGGGACGAGCAGCGCGATGCAGGTCGCGATCGCCATCAGCGTGACGCGGCGCGCATCCGGGCAAAGCGTGCGCGCCATGCCCCACACCGCCTGCGCGATTACCGCGACCGACACGATGCGCAACCCGTGCAGGGCGCCTGCCGCGACCGGCATGCCCGTCGCGTGGACGCCGAGCGCGAACAGCATCATCAGCAGCGCGGACGGCAGCGTGAAGCCGAGCCATGCGGCGAACATCCCCGCATAGCCTGCGCGCGACAGACCGATCGCCATCCCGACCTGGCTGCTCGCCGGCCCCGGCAGGAACTGGCACAGGCCGACGAGATCCGCATAGGCGCGCTCGGTCAGCCAGCCGCGTCGCGTGACGAACGCGTCACGGAAGTAGCCGAGATGCGCGACGGGGCCGCCGAACGACGTGAGGCCGAGCCGCAGGAATGCGACGAATACGGGCCACGCATGACGGGACGGAGTAGTGACGGTGGACGTGTTCAAGAGCGGATGCGGGGAGGGCGAACGAGCCGCCACGATAGCGCAATGCCATGACGGCGGGAATGCGGCGTTGCGACGATTTCGCGGCGGCGTCAGGGCGCCGTCACGGCGTACCGCCGGGCAGGCCGCTCGCGCGGCGCAGCGCGTCGACGTCGACGAGTTCGATTTCGCCGACATGCAGCCGCACGATGCCGTCGGCCTGCAGCGCCTTCAGCAGCTGGTTGGTGGTCTGCCGCGTGAGCGAGAGCATTGCCGCGAGCTTTTCCTGCGACATCCGGATGCGCGTGCGGCCGGCGCTGATCCCGCCGTAGCCGTCGGCGATCATCAGCAGTCGCGCGGCAAGCCGCTGCGCGGCCGGCATCACGCTCATCGATTCGACGGTCAGGAAGCTCAGCCGGAGCTTTTGCGCCATCAACAGCGCGAACTGCCGCCAGTATTGCGGTGTCGCGTCGAGCATCGCGACGAGCGCGGCCTGCGGGACGTGCAGCAGCAGCGTGTCGTCGAGCGCGATCGCGTCGTGCGTGCGCGGTTGGCCGTCGAACAGCGCGATCTCGCCGAACCACGTGACGGGGTCGGCGACCGTCAGCAGCGCTTCCTTGCCCTGCGGATCGACCGCGCCTATGGTGAGGGAACCGGCCAGCACCGCATAAAGCCCGCACGGCGGGTCGCCGCGGCGGAACAGCGCCTGGCCGGTCGGCAGGTGCCGCAACGCGGCGCGGGCGAGCAGCGCCTCGCGCAACGCGGGCGGCAGCGCGGCGAACCACGGGTGCGCTTCGATCTGCGGCAGGTACGGGGCGAGCGGCGAGGGCATGGGCACGCGATGTCGGGTAGCTGACAGAGGTTGTCGGGCGTGACGCGCATCATAGCGCTCGATGATCGTTCAGGAGACACCATGAAGACGCTCGAGGATCACCTTTCCCAGTATGCGGCCTACCATCGCGACGTGCGCAACATTGCGACGCATCTGGTCGGCATTCCGATGATCGTGTTCGCGGTCGAGGTGCTGCTGTCACGGCCGGCGATCGGCGCGCTGGCGGGCGTCGCGCTGTCGCCGGCGCTGCTGCTCGCCGTGGCGTTCGCGGCGTTCTACCTGCGTCTCGACCTGCGCTTCGGGTTGGCGATGACCGCGCTGTTTGCGCTCGGCCTGTGGGCTGCGCAGACGCTCGCGTTGCTGCCGACCGCGCAATGGCTCGGGATCGGCGTCGGCGCGTTCGTGGTCGGCTGGATCGTGCAGTTCGTCGGGCACTGGTTCGAAGGGCGCAAGCCCGCGTTCGTCGACGACCTGGTCGGCCTGATGGTCGGGCCGCTGTTCGTCGTCGCCGAAGTCGCGTTCTTCGTGGGCCTGCGCGGCGACGTGCGCCGTGAAGTCGAGCGGCGCGCGGGACCGGTCCACGGCGGCGTGCACTCGCATGTCTGACACGTCGGCCGCGCCGGTCTGCGTGTTCGGCGCGGGCGCGGTCGGCTGCTATCTCGGCGGCCGGCTCGCGGCGGCGGGGACGCCCGTCACGCTCGTCGGCCGCGCACGGATCGGCGACGCGATTCGCGCAAACGGGCTGACCCTGACAGACCGGCGCGGCCATCGCGCGACGCTCGCGCCGTCCGAGGTCGCATTCTCGACCGATCCGGCCGCCGCGGCCGCCGCGCGGCTCGTGCTTGTCGCGGTGAAGTCGGCCGCGACGCAGGACACCGCGGCGCAACTGGCCGACGTGCTGCGGCCCGGCACGGTCGTCGTCAGTTTCCAGAACGGTCTCTACAACGCCGACGTGTTGCGCGATGCGCTGCCGCAAGCGACCGTGCTGGCCGGCATGGTGCCGTTCAACGTGATCGAACGCGGGCCCGGCGCGTTTCACCAGGGCTCGGCCGGCGTGCTCGCGGCCGACGCGTCACCCGCGCTGCAGCCATTCGCCGGCGCGTTCGCCCGTGCCGGGCTACCGCTCGCGCTGCACCGCGACATGCGTGCCGTGCAGTGGGCGAAGCTGCTGCTGAACCTGAACAACGCGGTCAATGCGCTCGCGAACCTGCCGTTGCGCGACGAACTCTCGCAACGCGCGTATCGACGCTGCGTCGCGCTGGCGCAACGCGAGGCACTGCACGTGCTGGCGCGCGCCGCGATCCGGCCCGCGCGGCTCACGCCGTTGCCGGCTGCCTGGATTCCCGCCGTGCTCGACTCGCCCGATCCCGTGTTTCGCGCGCTGGGCGGCCGGATGCTCGCGATCGATCCGCTCGCACGTTCGTCGATGTCCGACGATCTCGCCATGCGCCGTGCAACCGAAGTCGAGTGGATCAACGGCGAGATCGTCCGGCTGGCCGCGCGCGTCGGTGCGCAGGCGCCGGTCAACGCGCGGCTGTGCGCGCTCGTTCACGACGCCGAAACTGCGGCATCGCGGCCAGCCTGGCGCGGCGATGCGCTGTGGGCCGAGCTGACCGCTCCCGCGCATCGCGCGGGCGACATGAGGGCGGCATAATCCCGCGCTACACCACGCGCGATGCGCAACGGCTAAGATGCGGGGTGCGTCGCACGACAGGACGCGTATGCGGAGCAATCGCCATGGTGGATCGCCCGACTCTCGATGCCTACGAAGCCCATGCAGCGCAATACGCGCAGGACTGGCTCGACCAGGCCGCCCCCGAGGACATGTATGCGCTGCTCGAGCAATATTTCTCGCCGGGGCCGACCGCCGACGTCGGCTGCGGCGCGGGGCGCGACACTGCGTGGCTCGCGTCGCAAGGATTCGACGTGCGCGGCTACGATGCGAGCGCGGCGCTGCTTGCCGAGGCTCGCTTGCGTCACCCGTCGCTGACGTTCGAACTGGCTGCGCTGCCGGCGCTCGCGGGCGTGCCGTCCGGCGCGTTTCGAAACGTGTTGTGCGAGACGGTCGTCATGCATCTCGAGCAGGCGGATGCCGCTGCGGCGGCCGCGCGCCTGGCTGCACTGCTGATGCCCGGCGGCACGTTGTACCTGAGCTGGCGGGTGGCCGGCAACGGCGCGTTGCGCGACGAGCGCGGCCGCTTGTACACACCGCTCGATTCGGCGCGCATGCATGCGGCGCTCGGCCCCGGCATGCACGTAATCGACGAGCACGAGGTGGTCAGCGCGTCATCCGGCAAGCGCGTGCATCGGCTGATCGCGCGCCGGGACGACGACGTCGATGGCGCCGCATGAGCGCGGCGCGCGAACTCAGTCGCGGTTGAGCGCCGCTTCCCAGTTGATGTCGACGCACAGCACCTGCATGCCGGTCGCGGCCGGCGCGGCGATCGATGCGGTCACGCACAGGTGCGCTTCGTTGATCGACAGGTACGGCGGCGTCAGATGCACGCGGCCCGGCGCGCGCATCGCATGGATGAAGTAGGGGCGGCGCTCCCAGCTCGCGCCTTCCGAATGCAGCAGCGGCCGGAAGCGTTTGGCCCGCTGCGACACGCTGCCGCGCGCGAGCACGTTGTCGCCGATCTGGCGGCCCGATGCATCGAGCAGGAAGCAGCGCGCGGTTTCCGGCAACCCGAGCACGGCGCCGGCGGCGTCGATCAGCGGTTCGCCCGCGACGAGCTTCTGGCTCGCCTCCTCCAGCGCGGCGACATACGGCGCGAGGCGTTCGGCCTGCGTGCGCTCGCGTTGCGCGACGCGCAGCCGCAACGCGGCCGACAGCGTATCCATGCAGCCCGCGGCGGCCTGCGGTTGCACGGGGTCGACGCTCGGCCCCGCGAAGTATTGCCCTTGCACGAAATCGACGTCACATTCGAGCGCGATCAGCGCGTCGCGCTCGGTCGAGAGCCCGCCCATCAGCACGAGCTGGCCGGATTCGTGCAGCAGCGACACGAGCCCCGGCAGCACGCGCTCGAGATGCGAGTGTTCGCTCGCCTGCGCGAGGATCCCGCGGTCGAGCGTGACAATGTCGGGATGCAGGTGCCACACGCGGTCGATGTTCGAATGTTTCGCACCGAAGCCGCCGAGCGCGATCAGGAAGCCGGCCTTGCGCAGGCCGTCGACGATCGCCGCATAGCGCGGCGTCTCGCCGCCGGCCTGCTCGGGCACTTCGAGCACCACGCGATGCGGCGGCAGGCCGAGCGCCTTCAGGTTCGCGAGCAGCGCGTCGCCGTAGACGGTGTCCATCAGCGCGGCCGGATGCAGGCTCAGGAAGAGCCATTCGTCGTGACTGTCGAACGCGTGGAAGTTGCCGAGATGCAGCGATTCGGCGAGCCGGCCGAGCTCGAGCAGGTCGCCGCGCCGCGCCGCCTGTGTGAACACCTCGTGCGACGCGACCTGGCGGCTGTCCTCGTCGTGCGCGCGCAGCGACGCGTGGTAACCGATCGCGCGGCGGTGCGACACCGAGAAAACGGGCTGGAACACGCTAAACACGGTGTACGCACCGTACAGCACGGTGCGCCGCTTCCCGTCGTCGCCGGCGACGGGGCGGGGCGGCTGAAAGCCGGGTGGATCGATGTCGATCATGCTCATGATGTCGGCCGAAGGAAGACTGCCAGTTTACCTAGAGAATAGGCCAGCAAGAAGCATGCACGGCATCGGGCCCCGTGCCACGCCCCGTCGCGGTCGCCGGGTGCCGCGCGGCGCAGCCATGCTGCACCGACATGGTGCGCGGCGCGCCGTCGTGGGGTTTCCCGGCACGGCGCGCGCGGTGCGTCACGCGCGCTCGGACGGATCGGTCTTGTGCTGCGCGCGGCCGCGGATCTCGGGCGCGAGCTGCGCGAAGATCCACGCGGACGCGGCCGTGATGATCCCGACGCAGACGAAGGTCGCATGGAACGCGGGCAGCGTGTTGCTCGGCGTCACCGTGCGCAGCATCCCGGTGAAGGTGGCCAACAGTGCGCCCGCGACCGTGACGCCGAGGCTCATCGACAGCATTTGCACGAGCGAGAACAGGCTGTTGCCGCTGCTCGCGCCGCCGGTGCCGAGGTCCTTCAGCGTCAGCGTGTTCATCGCGGTGAACTGCATCGAGTTGAAACCGCCGAACAGCGCGAGATGGATGACCTTCACCCAGACGGGCACCGAGTCGCGCATCAGCGCGAAGCTTGCCATCATCACGCCGACCATGATCGTATTCGCGAGCAGTACCTTGCGGTAGCCGTGCTGCGTGATCAGACGCGTGATGATCCGCTTCGAGAACATCCCGGCCGCCGCGACCGGCAACATCATCAGCCCGGCCTCGAATGCCGAATAACCGAGACTCACCTGCAGCAGCAGCGGAATCAGGTACGGCATCGCGCCGCTGCCGATCCGCGCGAACAGGTTGCCGAGCAGGCCCACGCTGAACGTGTGGATCTTGAACAGTTCGAGCGAGAAGATCGGCTGCGGCGCGCGCACCGCGTACAGCCCGTACGCGACGAAGCACGCAAGGCTCAGGATCAGCAGCACGAGCACGGCCGCGTGCTGCATGCCGAGATCGGCGAGCCCGTCGAGCGACAGCGAGATCGCGACCATCCCGATCGTCAGCAGCAGATAGCCCTTCAGGTCGAAGCGGCCGACGGCCGGGTTGCGCGAGTCGGGCATCGAGTAGAAGGTCGCGACGCAGCCGGCGATGCCGACCGGCACGTTGATCAGGAAGATCCAGTGCCACGACGCGATCTTCACGAGCCAGCCGCCAAGCGTCGGCCCGATCAGCGGACCGATCAGCCCGGGGACCGCGACGAACGACAGCGCGGCCAGGTAGCGCTCGGCCGGGAACGTGCGCAGCACCGCGAGCCGCCCGACCGGCAACAGCATCGCGCCGCCCACCCCCTGCACGACGCGGAACACGACGAGCTGCGACAGCGTATGCGCGTTCGCGCACAGCAACGACCCGAGCGAGAACACCAGGATTGCGCTGAAGAACACGCGCCGCGTGCCGAACGTGTCGGCGAGCCAGCCCGAGACAGGGATCATCACCGCCATCGTCAGCGAGTATGCGATCACGACCGACTGCATCCGCAACGGCGATTCGCCGAGGCTCGCGGCCATCGACGGCAGGGCCGTGTTGACGATCGTCGCATCGAGCGTCTGCATGAAGAAGCCCGTCGCAACGAGCCAGAGCATCACGGTGAGGTTCTTTTCGCCGGGAGCGGCGGCGGGCGGGCGTTGGAACATGGGGGCGGACCAGTGGCGCGGGACAGCCGCCATTGTAGGCAAAGCCGCCGTGCCGCGCAGGATCGGCGCGGGTGCGCCGGACGCCCGTCCGTCAGCCGACCGGTACAGTTCAGCCGAAAGTGTCTGCGGGCGTATCTGTCCGGGGGGCGACGCTGTCCGAAATACTGGTGTCCTCGAACCCACGCGACCCGGAGGCGGCCATGCGAGAACTGCGACTCTACGAGATGGACGGCAACGAGCCGGCCGGGCGGTGGCGCATCGTCGATCGCACCGCGCTGCAGGTCGCGGACGGCGACCTGTGGGTGACGATCGAGGGCCGGTCCGACGATCACTGGCTGCGCGCCGGCGAGACGCTGGCGCTGCTGCCCGGCATGCGCGTATGGATCAGCGCGGCGGCGGGCGGTGCGGTGTTCGCGTTCGGCCCGAAGGCGGCGCCGGACCTGCAGGCCGCGCCGATCGCGTGGCGACGGTTCGCCGCATGGCGCGGCGGCCGTGGTCAGGCAGCCGCGTCGCTGCCGACGTAGCGCGCGCGGGGCCGGATCAGCTTGCCGTCCGCATATTGTTCGAGCGCGTGTGCGATCCAGCCCGCGGTGCGGCCGGCCGCGAACAGCGTGAACGCGGCGCCCTCGGGTAGCGCAAGCGAGCGTTCCAGCACCGCGAGCGCGAAATCGATCGCCGGTCGCAGGCCGGTCGCCGCCTCGACGCGCGCGGCGAGCCCACGGGCCATGCGTAGCGGCGTCCGGTCGGGCAGCATCGCGTGCAGCGCGTCGAGCAACGCGCGGGCGCGCGGATCGCCGTCGGGATAGAGCGGGTGCGCGAAACCGGACAGCGCGGTGCGCGCACCGTCCGCCCGTTCGTCGTGCGCGACGCGCAGCGCGAGGTAGCGGTCGAGGTCGGCGGCACGCGCCGCTTCGTCGAGCAGCGCGCCCGCGCGGAACGTCTCGCCGCCGTGGCGCGGGCCCGACAGCGCTGCGAGCCCGCCCGCGATCGCACCGAACAGGTGGGTGCCGGTCGACGCGATGCAGCGCACCGCAAAGGTCGACGGGTTCAGTTCATGATCGGCGCACAGCACGAGGGCGCGGCGCAGCAGGTCGGCTTCGTCGCGTCGCCGGAGCCGCCATGCTGCGGCGAGCTGCCGATGCACGGGCGCGTCGCTCGGCGCGCTGCCGGCCAGCGCGGCCGTCGTCACGCGCAGCAGCAGCGTGGCCGAGTCGAGCTGCGCGTCGCGCCCTTGCGCCCACAGGCGCGGCAGCGAGGCGGCTGCGGCGGGGAGCAGCACCAGCGTGCGCTCGAGCGGCGCGAGATGTGCCCAGCGGCGAGCCCAGTCGTCCCACTGCGCGGCGTCGAAACCGGTCGACGCAAGCGATGCCGCGCCCAGCCGCGCGGGCGGACAATCCCACAGTCGTGCGGCCGTTTCCTCGAGCGTCGCGTCGTTCGCGAGCGCGATCGCATCGGCGCCGCGATAGTGCAGGCGGCCGCCGGCGATCTGCGTGATCCGTGATTCGAGCACGGGCACGCCCCAGTCGAGCGAGCGTTCGGCGACGCCGCCCGCGCGTTTTGCATCGGCGCGGCGGCGCGCGAGCAGGCGCACCTCGTCCGCGTCGTAGCGGCGGCGCTTGCTCGCGCCGTCCGGCAGCGAGCGCAGCAGGCCGCGGCTCACATACGCGTAAAGGGTGCTCACGCTGACACCAAGGATGCCGGCGGCTTCCGGCGCGCTGAGGGACGTCATGCCGATCGCTCCTGTCGGGGCGCATGGAGCGCGGCCCGGCTACAACTATTCGTTATGTATTGATTCGCGCAATCAAGATTGATCGCGCCCGTCGCGAATTCTAGACTCGAATCCGTCTCCTCAACGGCTCGCTTTCACCATGACACCCGAACTCGCATTGTCCCGCTTGTGGCAACTTGCACGCGGCGAACCCGGCGCGCTGGCCCGCGCGGCCGTGACGGGGCAGGACCCCACGCTGCCGTCGACGTTCCACGTCGGCACGCTCGCCGCGGCGACGATCGCGGCAGCCGGGCTCGCGGCGGCGGAATGCCACCGGCTGCGCACGGGCGTGGCGCAGCGCGTCGACGTGTCGATGCGCGACGCGCTCGTCGCATTTCGCAGCGAACGCTACCTGCGCGTGGACGACGGCCTGCCGCCCGAGCCGCGCCATCCGGTAACGGGTTTCTACGACACGCGCGATGGACGCTGGATCCAGCTGCATGCGAACTTTCCGCATCATCTGCACGGGATTCTCGACGTGCTCGGCTGCGGCCCGCAGCGTGACGACGTTGCGGCGGCGATCCGCACGTGGGACGGCGCGGCGCTGGATACCGCGCTGGCCGAGGCCGGCCTGTGCGCGGCATTGATCAGAACCCCTGACGAATGGGCGTCGCACGACCAGGCACGCGCGCTCGCGTCGCTGCCGTTGTTCGAGATCGAGCGGATCGGCGACGCGCCCGTCGAGGCGATCGGCCGCGGCGAGCCCGACCAGCCGCTCGCGGGCGTGCGCGTGCTCGATCTCACGCGCATCATCGCGGGGCCGGTCGCGGGCCGCACGCTGGCATCGCACGGTGCACAGACGCTGCTCGTCAACGGTCCGCACCTGCCGAACATCGCATCGCTCGTGATCGACAACGGGCGCGGCAAGCGCTCGACGTGGATCGACCTGCGCGAGGCGGCCGGCGTTGCCACGCTGCGCGAGCTTGCACGCGACGCCGATGTATTCCTGCAGGCCTATCGCCCAGGCGCGCTCGCGGCGCGCGGGTTCTCGCCGCAGGCGCTGGCGGAATTGCGGCCCGGCATCGTGTGCGTGTCGGTGTCCGCATACGGGCATGCGGGGCCGTGGTCGATGCGGCGCGGCTTTGACAGCCTCGTGCAGTCGGCGAGCGGTATCGCCTGGCGTGAGCAGCATGCCGCGCACGCGGACGGCCCGCGCCATCTGCCGTGCCAGGCGCTCGATCATGCGACCGGTTATCTCGCGGCGTTCGGCGCGATGATCGCGCTTGCGCGCCGTGCAACGGAGGGGGGGAGCTGGCACGTGCGGCTGTCGCTCGCGCAGACGGGACGCTGGCTGCAATCGTTCGGCACGGTGCCGGACGGCCTGCATGCGCCGGATTTCACGTTCGACGACGTGCGCGACCGGATCGACCGGACCGCTTCGCCGTTCGGCATGATCGATGCCGTGCGTCCGGCCGAACGTCTGTCGACGACCCCGCCGCGATTCACGCGGCCGCCCGTGCCGCTCGGCACGGACGAAGCGCGCTGGCAATGAGCGCCGGCGGCACCGTGCGCATTACTTGCGCAGCTCGACGACGAAGTCGTAGTAGTCGTTGCGGCAGTAGGTATCGGTGAGCTCGATCGCGCGCTGGTCGGCCGTATAGCCGATTCGCGTGATCAGCAGCAGCGCGTCGTGCGGCGCGATGCCCATCTGCTGCGCGATCTCGTCGGTCGCGTTGACCGCGCGGAAATGCTGCAGCGCGCGCACGATGGGCGTGCCGCGTGCTTCGAGATAGCTGTACAGCGAACCGCCGATCGCCTGCGGATCGGGAATCAGCGTGGCGGGGAACGTCGAGTTCTCGACGGCCATCACGATGCCGTCGGCGAGGCGCAGGCGTTTCAGCCGTGTAACCGATGCGGCCGGCGACAGGCCGAGCTGGATGACTTCGTCCCGGTTCGCCGGCTGAATCTCGCGTTCGAGCCACTGCGAGCTCGGCTTGAAGCCACGGCGCTCGAGCATCTCGCTGAAGCTCGACAGCCGCGACAGCGGATCCTCGTAGCGCGGCTGGATGAAGTTGCCGGCGCCTTGCGTGCGGCGGATCAAGCCCTGCTCGACGAGCAGCGCGATCGCCTTGCGCGCGGTGATGCGCGACACGCCGAGCGCTTCGGACAGCACGCGTTCGGACGGCAGCGCCTCGCCGGCCGCCCAGCGATTGTCGTGGATCGCGTCGCCGAGCTTGCGGGCGAGCTGCAGGTAGAGCGGCGTATCGTTCTCGGGGTCGGGGCGCAGGTCCTGCCAGCGGTCGTCCGTGGGTGCCTTCATGGAATGGGTATCGATCAGATTGCCGGCCATTCTAAGTCATCATGCGGCGCCGTTATATCCGGTTTTTGCCGTGCAGCAGGTGGACGCCGCGCCGATTGACTACACTGATGCGTCGTATTCGATGCTACGGCCGCGGGTGCGCGGCCACCAATCCGCAGCGAGGAGCGCATGACAGACACGATCGCCACGGTCGTCCTGCCGGACGGCGAGACGATTCCGAAGCTCGGCCTGGGCACTTGGGAAATGGGCGAGCGGCCCGCGCGTCGCGCGGACGAGATCGCCGCATTGCGTGAGGGTATCGCGCTCGGGATGACGCTGGTCGACACCGCCGAGATGTACGGAGACGGCGCGACCGAGGCGCTCGTCGGCGAGGCGCTGACCGGACTGCGCGACGGCGTGTTCCTTGTCAGCAAGGTGTATCCGCATCATGCGAGCAGGCGTGGCGTCGTCGCTGCGTGCGACGCGAGCCTCAAGCGTTTGCGTACCGACCGTCTCGACCTGTACCTGCTGCACTGGCGTGGTTCGGTGCCGCTCGAGGAGACGGTCGAGGGATTCGAGGCGCTGCGGCGCGCGGGCAAGATCCGCCATTGGGGTGTCAGCAACTTCGACACGGCCGACATGGCGGAACTCGTCGACGAGGCGGGCGGCAGCGCGTGCGCGACCAACCAGATCCTCTACAACATCGCGCGGCGCGGCCCGGAATTCGACCTGCTGCCATGGCTCGCCAAGCACCGGATGCCGGCGATGGCCTACAGCCCGGTCGATCACGGGCGGCTGCCGAAGCGTTCGCCGCTCGACGAGATCGCGCGGCAACGCGGTGTATCGGTGATGCGCGTCGCGCTTGCCTGGGTGCTCTCTCGGCCGGGTGTATTCGCGATCCCGAAGGCGTCGCGGATCGAACACGTCCGCGACAATCGCGCGGCGCTCGATCTCGAGTTGAGCGACGACGAGCGCGCGCAACTCGACGGCTACTTCCATCCGCCGCGCAGCAAGCGCGCGCTCGAAATGCTCTGACCGTGCCGGGTCAGGCGATGCATCGGTCAGTGGCCATGGCCACCGGCCGATCCACCGTTGCCGCCATTGCCGTTTCCGTTGCCGACACCGTTGGCACCGCCGTTGCCGGCGCCACCACTCCCGTTGCCATTGCCGTTGCCGCCGCCATTGCCGTGGCCACCGTTGCCGCCGTTGCCGCCGTTGCCACCGCTGCCACCGCTGCCACCGCTGCCGCCGTTGCCGCCGTTGCCACCGCTGCCACCGCTGCCACCGCTGCCACCGCTGCCGCCGCTGCCACCGCTGCCACCGCCGTTGCCGCCGCCGTTGCCGCCGCCGTTACCGTGACCGCCGTTGCCGCCGCCGTTGCCGCCGCCATTGCCACCGCCGTTACCGTGACCGCCGTTGCCGCCGCCGTTGCCGCCGCCGTTGCCGCCGCCGTTACCGCCGCCATTGCCGCCGCCATTGCCGCCGCCATTGCCACCGCCGTTGCCACCGCCGTTGCCACCGCCGCCGTGGCCACCATGACCACCCGAGGTACCGCCACCTGAGGTGCCGCCACCTGAGGTACCGCCACCCGAGGTACCGCCACCTGAGGTGCCACCACCCGAGGTACCGCCACCCGAGGTACCGCCACCCGAGGTACCGCCACCCGAGGTGCCGCCACCCGAGGTACCGCCACCCGAGGTACCGCCACCCGAGGTACCGCCACCCGAGGTACCGCCACCCGAGGTGCCGCCACCCGAGGTGCCGCCACCCGAGGTACCCCCACCGGAGGTACCGCCACCCGAGGTGCCGCCACCCGAAGTACCACCACCTTTACCCTCGTTGCCTGATGCACCGCCGCTACGACCTGTTCCGCTCGTACCACCGGATGTCGCCCCGGTCGATCCACCGACGCCAGCAGGCCCGACGGTGCCGCTTCCACCGCTTCCACCATTCCCGCTGCTACCTGGGCTGCTACCGCCAGAGGTGCTTCCGGCGCCGCTGCCCACAGCGCCTCGGCCGGCATATATGTGGACCGCGCAAGCAGCCGGACTGGCGGCACAGGACGCCGTGTCGTCGGCGAGCATCATGACGGGGTCTGCGCTGGCGGTCGGGTCGGACGCGACGTCGGGCATCGAATCCTGGGCAATCGCGTAAGAACAGCAGCATGCAAACGCGGCCGCGGCCAGCAGGGTCGTGCGATAGCACCATCCCGCCGTACGGGACAGTTGATTCGTTCTGCTCATTATTGATCTCCCCGATGCGCGCGATGCCTCGTCACGCGCGACCATCAACGTGTGATGCAGGGGACCAGCAACGATGCATTGTCGTATCGGCGGCCGATGCGTGTCGGACCGGCGTCAGAAGCCAGCCGGGAACACGAATCGGCACGCGGGCCCGCCGTGCGAATCCCTAACTGCGAGATTCGTGCCACCGACCGGCCGTGCCCGTGGCGCAAGGCGCGCACGTATCGCGCGACAGCGTGTGATACGCCGTCGTGAGCGTTTTGTTTCCGAAATGAAACGTCTGACTACGTCTATCGCGCCGTCGGGTCGGCAGCACGCGGCCAGCGATGGCAAAGGATCGACGCGATCCAGGCGACGAGAAACAGCGCGACGATGCCGTAACCGATCGCGCCGAAGCGCGCGCCGAGTGCGTCGAGCGCCTCGCGTACCGGTCCCGTCAGCGACAGCTTGTCGGCGAGCAGGCCGGCGGCCTCGATCCCGCCGACCGCCAGTGCGACGGCCGCGGAGAGCAGCGTGATGCTCGCGTTATAGAGCAGCTTGCGCCGCGGGTCGTCCATCGCCCAGCCGTACGCATGAATCATCAGCACGTTATCGGTAGAGTCGATCAGCGTCATGCCGGCCGCGAACAGCGCGGGAAACAGCATGACCGAATGGATCGGTAGCGCGTGGCTTGCCTGCGCGGCAGCGATCGCGAGCAACGCGATTTCTGTTGCAGTATCGAAACCCAGGCCGAACAGCACGCCGACCGGATACATGTGCCAGCTTTTCGACACGAACCGGAACAGTGGGCGCAGCAGCCGCGACACGAGGCCGCCCGCGCGATGCGCGTGCGCGGCACCGTGAGCCGCGTCCGGCGCGCCGCGATAACGCCGCCACACGTCGCGCAGGATCACGAGGTTCATGCACGCGAGCACGAGCAGGAAGGTTGCTGATACCGCCGTGCCGATCGTGCCTCCGATTTCGCGGAATGCGTCGAAGCGGTCGCGCAGCGCGAACGCGCTCAGCGCGATGCCGAGCGTCGCGACGACCACGATAGTCGAGTGGCCGAGCGAGAAGAACAGGCCGACCGTCACCGGACGCTGGCCGTCCTGCATGAGCTTGCGCGTCGCGACGTCGATCGCGGCGATGTGATCGGCGTCGACCGCATGACGCAGCCCGAGCCCGTACGCGATCGCCGCGGTGCCGAGCAGCAGCGGACGGTCGTGCAACACCGCGAGCGCCCACAGCCAGACGGCGACGTTCGCGGCGATCAGGCCGGCATACAGCATCAGCAGGCGGCGCAGGGCAGGGGTGGGCGGCATCGGGGTGGTTCCATCGGACGAATCGCGATGAATTGTGGCATGCGCAAAAATGGCCTGGCGTGCCGATCAAAAACGGTGTCGGGGCGTCGGCCACCCGCCGTGCTGCGCTGGACGGATAAAAAAAGCCCGTCCGGAACCGGACGGGCCTGAGGTCTGCGCGCAGCTGGGCGCGCATCCCGCGCTTACTTCACTTTCGCGTTGATCACGCCTTCCGACACGTTCGCCGGCGTTTCCGCGTAATGCTTGAACTCCATCGTGTACGTCGCACGACCTTGCGTCGCCGAGCGCAGCGACGTCGAATAGCCGAACATCTCGGCGAGCGGCACTTCGGCGCGCACCAGCTTGCCACCGCCGCCCGCGATGTCCTCCATCCCTTGCACGATGCCGCGCCGGCTCGACAGGTCGCCCATCACGTTGCCCATGAAGTCCTCCGGCGTCTCGACCTCGACCGCCATCATCGGCTCGAGCAGCACCGGCTTCGCGCGGCGCATCGCTTCCTTGAACGCCATCGAGCCGGCCATCCGGAACGCGTTTTCGTTCGAGTCGACGTCGTGGTACGAACCGAACGTCAGGTGCACCTTCACGTCGACGACCGGGTAGCCCGCGAGCACGCCGCTCTTGAGCGTTTCGGTGATGCCCTTGTCGACGGCCGGGATGAATTCGCGCGGAATCACGCCGCCCTTGATCTCGTCGAGGAACTCGTAGCCCTTGCCGGGGTTCGGCTCCAGCGTGATCACCGCATGCCCGTACTGGCCGCGCCCGCCCGACTGCTTGACGAACTTGCCTTCGACATCGGAGGCCGTCGTGCGCACCGTTTCGCGATACGCGACCTGCGGCTTGCCGACCGTCGCCTCGACGCCGAACTCGCGCTTCATCCGGTCGACCAGGATTTCGAGGTGCAGCTCGCCCATCCCCGAAATGATCGTCTGACCGGATTCCTCGTCGGTCTGCACGCGGAACGACGGATCTTCCTGCGCGAGTCGGTTCAGCGCGAGGCCCATCTTTTCCTGGTCGGCCTTCGTCTTCGGCTCGACGGCCTGCGAGATCACCGGCTCCGGGAATTCCATCTTCTCGAGGATGATCGGCTTGGCCGGATCGCACAGCGTGTCGCCCGTCGTCGCTTCCTTCAGGCCGACCGCCGCCGCGATGTCGCCCGCGCGCACTTCCTTGATTTCCTTGCGCTCGTTCGCGTGCATCTGCAGGATCCGGCCGAGCCGCTCCTTCTTGTCCTTCGTTGCGTTCAGCACCGTGTCGCCCGATTCGACGACGCCCGAATACACACGGAAGAAAATCAACTGGCCAACGAACGGGTCGGTCATGATCTTGAACGCGAGCGACGAGAACGGCTCGTCGTCGCTCGGGTGACGTTCCGCCGGCTTCTCGGGATCGTGGAAGTCGTGACCGAGGATCGCGGGCACGTCGACCGGCGACGGCAGGTAGTCGATCACCGCGTCGAGCATCGCCTGCACGCCCTTGTTCTTGAACGCGCTGCCGCACAGCATCGGCACGATCTCGTTCGCGATCGTGCGCTGGCGCAGCGCGGCCTTGATCTCGTCCTCGGTCAGCGATTCATGGTCGTGCAGGTACTTCTCGAGCAGTTCCTCGCTGGCTTCCGCGGCGGCTTCGACCATCTTCTCGCGCCATTCGTGCGCAAGCTCGACGAGATTCGCCGGGATCTCCTCGTACGTGAACTTCACGCCCTGGCTTTCGTCGTCCCATACGATCGCCTTCATCTTCACGAGATCGACGACACCCTGGAAATGATCTTCCGCGCCGATCGGAATCTGGATCGGCACGGCGACGCCCTTCAGGCGCTCGCCGATCTGGCGCTGCACGCGGAAGAAGTCCGCGCCGACGCGGTCCATCTTGTTGACGAACGCGATGCGCGGCACCTTGTACTTGTTCGCCTGGCGCCACACGGTTTCGGATTGCGGCTGCACGCCGCCGACCGAGTCGTAGACCATGCACGCACCGTCGAGCACGCGCATCGAGCGCTCGACCTCGATCGTGAAGTCGACGTGCCCGGGGGTGTCGATGATGTTGATCCGGTGCTCCGGATAGTTGCCGGCCATGCCCTTCCAGAAGGCCGTGGTCGCGGCCGACGTGATCGTGATGCCGCGTTCCTGCTCCTGCTCCATCCAGTCCATCGTGGCCGCGCCGTCGTGCACTTCACCGATCTTGTGGCTCACGCCGGTGTAAAACAGGATGCGCTCGGTCGTCGTGGTCTTGCCGGCATCGATGTGAGCGCTGATCCCGATATTGCGATAGCGCTCGATGGGGGTTTTGCGGGGCACGTGAACCTCCTGGTGGTTCGGATCGTAAGCGGGCCGGCTGCACCGGCCCGGGCTGAAACAAGCGAGATTTAAAGCATAGCGCTTGTCCGAGGCTTTTGCAGATGCGGGCAGCGTTGGCCGAATCAAGGCGCGCGTCGCCAGCGGCCGGCGAAAAAAAACCGGCGCCCAACAACGAATGATGGGCGGCCGGCTTCGGTCGACGTGCGGCGGCGCCGCAGCAATGGCCGTTACTGGGCCTTGGGCAGGCCTTCGAGCTTCATGCCCGGCTTGATGCCCTTCGCCGCGAACCAGCCCTTGCTCATTTCGAGCGCGTAGACGCCGTTGTTGCGCGGGCAGTGGTTGTCGGTCGTCTCGGCCTTCATCTCGTCGATGTCGGTGATCGTGCCGTCCGCGCGGATGAACGCGATCGACAGCGGGATCAGCGTGTTCTTCATCCAGAAGCAGTGCACGGCATTCTCGTTGAACACGAACAGCATGCCTTCGTTCGGTGCGAGCTGCGACCGGTACATCAGCCCCTGTTCGCGGTCGGCGTCGTTCGCGGCGACGGCCGCGTCGATCACGTACATGCCGGCGCGCAGCTTCGCGCGCGGGAACTCGCTCGGCTGCTTGGCGCCGGGCGGCATCTGCGCGTGGGCGGTCTGCATGCCGAGCGCGAGGACGGCGAGCGCGGCGGGAAACACGGCGGCGCGCGCAAGGCGGCCGAGCGACGAGCGCAGGGAGAATCGCACAGCAGGGCTCCTATCGGGAAAACGAGACCCGCATGGTACGCGAAGCGCGCCGGCGGGCACAAAAAAGAAAAAGGCAGATCGCCTCGCGGTGATCTGCCTTTCAACGCCGTAAGAACGGCAAGACTGCGTGTTCTTGACTGCGTTATTACAACCAGCTTTCTTAGTTCGAAGCAGCTGCCGGTGCTTCGGCTTCGCTAGCTGCCTTCTTAGCTGCGTGGTGCTTCTTCTTTGCGTGGTGCTTCTTGGCAGCGTGCTTTGCCGGTGCCGAAGCAGCTGCCGGAGCAGCAGCCGAAGCAGCTTCCGGAGCCGAAGCTTGTGCGAAAGCTGCCGTTGCGAAGAGGCCAGCGACCAGAGCGGCGATCAGTTTGTTCATGTTGTGTTCCTCAGCTTTAGTTAATTAACCAAATGACCCGGCAATAGGAGTCATGTCGTCTAACGGTGCCATCCACCTTTCGGTTGACAGACGCTTCGAGAAATTTCTCATTGCGCTGCGGGCGCCGAATCGTATTCGATAAAAACGTCGCTTTCGTGACGCAAACACGGGTTCGGCTGCCAATGCCGGATAGCTAAGGTTGGCATCTGCGTGGTTTAACGCGCGATCTTCGCAGGCGGTTGACGAAAAAGATGACGAAAAATTCGCGCGTCCGGAATGTGTCATTCGGCGCGTGCGAAACCGTCCCACGGGGCACGCGGTGGGAGCGCGATTGTTTCGCCCGGTGCAATGCCGAGCGCGAATATGTCGAGCGCGCCGATGCCGACGCGCACGAGACGCAACGTCGGGAAGCCGATAGCGGCAGTCATCCGCCGCACCTGCCGGTTCTTGCCTTCGGTGATCGCAAGTTCGATCCACGTGGTCGGGATCGCGGCGCGATAGCGGATCGGCGGATTGCGCGGCCACAGCGTGTCCGGCGGTTCGATGAATTCTGCGCGGCACGGGCGCGTCACGTAGTCGCCGAGATCGACGCCGCGCGCGAGCGCCTTCAGGTCGGCCGGGCCCGGCGCACCGTCGACCTGCGCCCAGTAGCGCTTGACGAGCTTGTGGCGTGGTTCGGCGATGCGCGCCTGCAGCGCGCCGTCGTCGGTGAGCAGCAGCAGGCCCTCGCTGTCCGCGTCGAGCCGGCCGGCCGGGTAGACGCCGGGTGCTTTTACCCAGTCGCCGAGCGACGGCCGCGTCTCGTGCGCGGAAAACTGGCAAATCGTGCCGAACGGCTTGTTGAGGGCGATCAGGGTCATGGCGGGCGTCCGCCCGGCGTGCCGCAGCGGAAGCGGGACGGGCGGTCTATGGCAAATGGCGGAATCTTAATGCATAATACGGAACGGCAAGTCCTCTGTCTTATATAAGACATAAGGGAAGACTTGATACGCAGCGTCGCGCTTCGTGCCGCCGGCCCCGGTTGGGGCGCTAGAATAGCGCTCGCTGTTGCCGTCACGAGGGTGGCAGGGCCACCTCGCCGCGCGCGCAGTTTCGACCAGCATCACCTGCTCAGCCACGTCACTGGAGTCGATCATGCCGTATCAGCACATCAAGGTTCCGGAGGGCGGTGACAAGATCACCGTCAACAAGGACTTCTCGCTCAATGTTTCCGATCAGCCGATCATTCCCTATATCGAAGGCGACGGTACGGGCTTCGATATCACGCCGGTGATGATCAAGGTCGTCGATGCGGCGGTCGCGCATGCCTACAAGGGCAAGCGCAAGATCCACTGGATGGAGATCTTCGCGGGCGAGAAGGCGACGAAGGTGTACGGTCCGGACGTGTGGCTGCCGGACGAAACGCTGCAGGTGCTGAAGGAATACGTGGTGTCGATCAAGGGGCCGCTGACGACCCCGGTCGGCGGCGGCATCCGTTCGCTGAACGTCGCGCTGCGCCAGGAGCTCGACCTCTACGTGTGCCTGCGCCCGGTCCAGTATTTCAAGGGCGTGCCGTCGCCGGTGCGCGAGCCGCAAAAGATCGACATGGTGATCTTCCGCGAGAACTCGGAAGACATCTACGCGGGCATCGAATGGGCCGCGGGCTCCGAGCAGGCGAAGAAGGTCATCAAGTTCCTGCAGGAAGAAATGGGCGTGAAGAAGATCCGCTTCCCGGAAACCTCCGGGATCGGCGTCAAGCCCGTGTCGACCGAAGGCACCGAGCGTCTCGTGCGCAAGGCGATCCAGTACGCGATCGACAACGATCGCAAGTCGGTCACGCTGGTGCACAAGGGCAACATCATGAAGTTCACGGAAGGCCTGTTCCGTGACGCCGGCTATGCGCTCGCGCAGAAGGAGTTCGGCGGCGAGCTGATCGACGGCGGCCCGTGGATGCGCGTGAAGAATCCGAAGACGGGCAACGAGATCGTCATCAAGGATTCGATCGCCGACGCGTTCCTGCAGCAGATCCTGCTGCGTCCGGCCGAATACGACGTGATCGCGACGCTGAACCTGAACGGCGACTACATCTCCGACGCGCTGGCCGCTCAGGTCGGCGGCATCGGGATCGCGCCGGGCGCGAACCTGTCTGATTCGGTCGCGATGTTCGAGGCGACCCACGGCACGGCACCGAAGTACGCGGGCAAGGATTACGTGAACCCCGGTTCCGAGATCCTGTCGGCGGAAATGATGCTGCGCCACCTCGGCTGGACGGAAGCGGCCGACACGATCATCGCCGCGATGGAGAAGTCGATCCTGCAGAAGCGCGTCACGTACGACTTCGCGCGCCTGATGGAAGGCGCGACGCAGGTGTCGTGCTCCGGCTTCGGCGAAGTGCTGATCGAGAACATGTAAGTCCCCTTCCGGGGCAGGCCGGCGGACCGCCGGCAGCCCCGGCGCCTACTGCCGGCGCCGGGGCGTTTCATGAACGGCAGGTTTGTTGGCAGGGCGGTCCGGCATGCGGGCCGCGGCGCCGCGATGCGGCCCGCATGCCCTGCAAGGTAGAACATGACGGCCCTCGCAACACCACCGCCCGGCTAGCCGGCACGCCCCTTTCGCGATCGACCCGGTCGCTCCCCGCCGATTACCGTCGGCGCCCCTCAGTCCCAAATTTTCACGTAGCAACGCATCGACCATGTCCACTTCGCCCAAGATCATCTACACCCTCACCGACGAAGCGCCGGCGCTCGCGACCTATTCGCTGCTGCCGATCGTCAAGGCCTTCACGCGCTCGTCGGGCGTCGCCGTCGAAACGCGCGACATCTCGCTCGCCGGCCGCATCATCGCGGCATTCGCCGACGTCCTGCCGCCGGAGCAGAAGGGTTCCGACGATCTGGCCGAACTGGGCCAGCTCACGCTGAAGCCGGAAGCGAACATCATCAAGCTGCCGAACATCAGCGCATCGGTGCCGCAGCTCAAGGCCGCGATCGCCGAACTGCAGGCGCAGGGCTACAAGCTGCCGGCGTACCCGGAAGAGCCGTCGACCGACGAAGAGAAGGCCGTCAAGGCCCGCTACGACAAGATCAAGGGCAGCGCGGTGAACCCGGTGCTGCGCGAAGGCAACTCCGACCGTCGCGCGCCGCTGTCGGTAAAGAACTACGCACGCAAGCACCCGCACAAGATGGGCGCATGGAAGGCCACGTCGAAGGCGCACGTCGCGCACATGAGCGAAGGCGACTTCTACGGCAGCGAGAAGTCGGCGCTGATCGCCGATGCCGGCAGCGTGAAGATCGAACTCACGACGGCCGACGGCGTGAAGAAGGTGCTGAAGGAAAAGACGGCCGTGAAGGCCGGTGAAGTCATCGATGCATCGGTGATGAGCCGCAAGGCGCTGCGCAGCTTCATCGAAGCGCAGATCGCGGACGCGAAGGCGCAGGATGTGCTGTTTTCGGTGCACCTGAAGGCGACCATGATGAAGGTCTCGGACCCGGTCCTGTTCGGTCACTTCGTGTCGGTGTTCTACCGCGACGCGCTCGCGAAGCACGCGGAGGTGCTGGCGCAGGTCGGCTTCAACCCGAACAACGGCATCGGCGACCTGTACGCGCGCCTGAAGGACCTGCCGGCCGACACGCGCGAAGCGATCGAAGCCGACGTCAAGGCCGAATACGCAGTGCGTCCGCGCCTCGCGATGGTCAACTCGGACAAGGGCATCACGAACCTGCACGTGCCGAGCGACGTGATCGTCGACGCATCGATGCCGGCGATGATCCGCGAGTCGGGCTGCATGTGGGGCCCGGACGGCGAACTGTACGACGCGAAGGCCGTGATTCCGGACCGCTGCTACGCGGGTGTCTATCAGGCCGTGATCGAGGACTGCAAGCAGCACGGCGCATTCGACCCGGTCACGATGGGCAGCGTGCCGAACGTCGGCCTGATGGCGCAGGCGGCCGAGGAATACGGTTCGCATGACAAGACGTTCCAGATCCCGGCAGACGGCGTCGTGCGCGTCACGGACGAAGCCGGCAACGTGCTGCTCGAGCACGCGGTCGAGTCGGGCGACATCTGGCGCATGTGCCAGACGAAGGACGCTCCGGTGCAGGACTGGGTCAAGCTCGCGGTGAACCGCGCCCGCGCGACCGGCGTGCCGGCCGTGTTCTGGCTCGATCCGGCACGTGCGCACGACGCGCAGATCATCGCGAAGGTCGAACGCTACCTGAAGGATCACGACACGAGCGGCCTCGACATCCGCATCATGACGCCGGAAGACGCCACTCGCTTCTCGCTCGAGCGCATCCGCGCGGGCAAGGACACGATTTCGGTCACGGGCAACGTGCTGCGCGACTACCTGACCGACCTGTTCCCGATCATGGAACTCGGCACCAGCGCGAAGATGCTGTCCATCGTGCCGCTGATGGCCGGCGGCGGGATGTTCGAAACGGGCGCGGGCGGCTCGGCACCGAAGCACGTGCAGCAGTTCGTCGAGGAAGGCTTCCTGCGCTGGGATTCGCTCGGCGAATTCCTCGCACTGGCCGCGTCGCTCGAACACCTCGGCAACGCGTACCAGAACCCGAAGGCGCTCGTGCTCGCGAAGACGCTCGACCAGGCGACCGGCAAGTTCCTGGACGAGAACAAGTCGCCGGCGCGCAAGGTCGGCGGGCTCGACAATCGCGGCAGCCACTTCTATCTGTGCCTTTACTGGGCGCAGGCGCTGGCCGAGCAGACCGAGGATGCCGCGCTGAAGGCGCAGTTCGAAGGCGTCGCGAAGTCGCTGTCCGACAGCGAAGCGCGCATCCTGGAAGAACTGTCGGCCGCGCAGGGCACCGCGCAGGCGATCGGCGGCTACTACCGTCCGAACGTCGAGCTGACGAGCCGGGCGATGCGCCCGAGCGCAACGCTGAACGGCATCGTCGACGCAGTCGCCTGACGCAGGCCGCGCTCCCGCGCGCGCCACGGCAACGGCAGCGGCCGATGCGGCTCGCCGTTCCGCCGAACATGAAAACGCCCCGGTCACCCGGGGCGTTTTTCGTTGCCGGCGTGCCATTCAGACGTGAACGATTTCCCACTCGGCGATTTCGTGCGGCACTTCGAGCGTGGCCGTATCCAGTTCGGACAATTGCTCGCAGTCGCCGCGGGAGATGTGGTCGGCCGCCACTTCCGGGCACGAGAACGCGCCGAGCAGGGCGTTGCCGAACGTCGCTTCCCAGCCGCCGTTACCCGGCAGGATATAGAACGACCCGAGCGCTGAACCAAAGCGAAATCCCTTCATTTCCGTTCTCCCTTTCTGATCACAAGCGATTCTGATGTGCCGCCCGCCGGCTCGTCCGGCTGTGGCCCGACTGGCTGCTTGCGCCGGGGTCCATATCGACCGTCGTGGCGAAGCGTCAGTGCATGGAACAAAGTCTACGTCCGGGGCGGCGCCCGATGGTGCGCGTAGAGCGCTTTCTCGAAACAAAAAATCTCTCGTAAAAACATAGGCTTATTGCACGCGTTTTGTATCGCGGAACGTTTTTTGGCATCGCGAAACAGCGAATTTGTGCCATGCACCACGAATTTTTATAACGCAGGGACTTGTTCCGCATCGTGAAAAATTGGCGGGTTCATGCGTGGGTGCCCCGCGGCATGCCGATCGCGGGATGAGCGGCAGGGGCGAACTGTCTCGACCGGGCGTGGCGAAAGCGATCGGCGAAGGCTGGCGGTCTGCTCCAATTGCGATGAATGCGGCGAGGTGCAGCAGCACCCGGCGACGATCGAAAACGCTCGATGATCGCAAGCCGGTCCATTCGTCCGACCGGCCGCCCGCCCTGCGTTGTATCGACGCTCGTCCGCTGCTGCCGTGCCTCAGCCGGGGGGCTGCGGTTATGATGACGCGGGCATCAGGATTCGCGTCGCGCACGAGCGCTTCTCCGTGCCCGCCGGCGCGAGTGTCGCGACGGCGGCGCGACGCAGCATGAATAACGAGGAACGATTGATGATACGGAGAACCTTCCTGTCGCACGCCATCGGTGTCGCGGCGGCATCGCTGTTTGCGCGCACCGCCTGGGCGCAGCATGCCAACCATGCGGGCATGGCAGGCATGGATCAGATGGACGACATGCCGGGCATGTCAGGGATGGCAGACCACGCGCAACACGCGAAACCGGCGCCGGCTGCGCTCGCGGCGGCCGATGCGCTGCCGGCCGGCGCGCCGCTCGCGCCGCTGCGCACGCTTGCGAACGAAAGCCGCGAGCCGGGCACTTTCCGCGCGACGCTGGTCGCCCAGCCGGTCGCGCGTCCGATGCTGCACGGTGCGCGTCCGACGACGTTCTGGCAGTTCGGCGCGGGCACGCAGGGGCCGGTGGTCGGCCCGCTGATCGACGTGCGCGAGGGCGACACGATCGAAATCCGCTTCGTGAACAAGCTGCCGCAGCCGTCGACGATCCACTGGCACGGCCTGCCGGTGCCGCCCGACCAGGACGGCAACCCGTCCGATCCCGTCGCGCCGGGTGCGTCGCGCGTGTATCGCTTCACGCTGCCGAAGGGGAGCGCCGGCACATACTGGTATCACCCGCATCCGCACATGATGACCGCCGAGCAGGTGTTCCGCGGGCTGGCCGGCCCGTTCGTCGTGCGTGCCGCCGACGATCCGCTCGCCGGCTGGCCCGAGCGCAATCTGTTCGTGTCCGACCTGAAGCTCGCGCGCGACGGCACGATTCCGCCGAACGACATGATGGACTGGATGAACGGCCGCGAAGGCCAGTTCGTGCTGGTCAACGGTGCGCGCCGGCCGCGGATCGACGTCGCGGGCGACGAGCGCTGGCGCGTGTGGAACGCGTGCAGTGCGCGCTACCTGCGCATTGCGTTCGACGACGGCCGCGCGTTCGAGCAGGTCGGCACCGACGGCGGGCTGTTCGATGCGCCGCGCCGCGTGACGTCGCTGCTGCTCGCGCCGGGCGAGCGTGCGGAACTGCTGGTGCGCGCCGGCGATCGCGCGTCACACGCGGTGCTGCAGGCGGCCGAATACGACCGCCGCAAGATGGCGATGTCGCACGACGGCGGCCACGGCAGCCTGCCGCCCGATCCGGCGCTGCCGCTCGCCGACGTCACGTTCGCACCGGCCGCCGCCCGTGCGCTGCCGGCCACGCTGCGCGCGGTGCCCGCCCTCGGCGAACCGGTCGCGCACAAGGAAGTCGCGTTCGGCGAAGAGATGGACATGGACGCGATGATGAACAGCCCGGCGCATGGTCGCCCGGCCGGGATGCGCTTCACGATCAACGGCGCGACCTACGCGCCGCACCGTGCGACGCTGACGAGCCGCAGAGGCGACGTCGAACGCTGGGCGATTCGCAACGCCACCGACATGGATCACCCGTTCCATTTGCACGGCACGCAATTCCAGGTGATCGAGCGCGCATCGGGCGGCACGCGCACGAGCGAACCGTTCCGCGCGTGGCGCGACACCGTGAACGTGCGCAGCGGCGAGACCGTGACGATACTCGTCATGCAGGACATGCCCGGCGAGCGCATGCTTCACTGCCATATTCTCGAACACGAGGATCTCGGCATGATGGGCACGCTGAAGGTCGTGTAACGAGTATTGAATATGTTTCACGCGTATGTCGGCATTCGATTTGCGCGTGAAACAGGACAATGCATGTTCAATTATCGGGATTGAACGAAAAGGCCTGCCAATCGAATTAACGCGTGGCTGGTCTGAAAAAAAAGAAACCCGGCGCAATGCCGGGTTTCTTCGTCTGATATCCGGTGCCTTTACGCGGCCTGGATGTTCGACGCTTGCTTGCCCTTCGGCCCTTGAACGACCTCGAAGCTCACCTTCTGGCCTTCCTTCAGGGTCTTGAAGCCCTGCATGTTGATGGCCGAGAAGTGCGCAAACAGATCTTCACCGCCCTCGTCGGGAGTGATGAAACCGAAGCCCTTCGCGTCGTTGAACCACTTAACGATACCAGTTGCCATTTTCCTACTTCCCCTGTCACACAGTCGCTGCTACTTACCACGAGCACGCTCGAAAAGCTAAACGACCGGAAAATACAGCCGTTCCCCCCTCACAAGCTCACCTTCGGCCTCTTTCATTTCGCCAACCGGCGAGTTGAAAAAAGTGCCAGCTTGATTGTTGGCGCTCTTTATTTGAGTGTCAAGCGGAATTTTTAGACGGTTAGAGGGCCGTTGTAAAGAACCCATTTTCAGGGTTTTTCCGGCTTTGCTTTGCAGCATGCCGCCGAGCGCGCGGACTTGAAAAGTCGCATAATCGGCTCATATACCAGGCTCGAGTGACACGCGATCGAGTCGTCCCGGCTTGTGGGATACTGGATGCGGATGCGACGTCCGGTGCGGTTTCCCCCTGACGGTTCGTGTTCCGCGCCACGCGTGAAAGCCGGCACCGCAGCCGGCTTTCGTATGGTGCGAAGACGATCGCGAGTCGTCGGGAACCAGGGAGGGCGCCGGCCGGTCGGTCGGGTAATGGCAGGATTGCGGGCCTGTCCGAGTTGTTTAGAATGGGTGTATGGCGATTATCCCGGACAAGCAGGACAGCACCGTCCTGGAACGCAAGCAGCAGAAGCTCAAGCCGCCTTCGATGTACAAGGTGGTGCTGCTGAACGACGACTTCACGCCGATGGAGTTCGTCGTGATGGTCGTACAGGAGTATTTCAAGAAGGATCGCGAGACGGCCACGCAGATCATGCTGAAGGTCCATCGTGAAGGGCGAGGGGTATGTGGGGTCTATACGCGGGACATCGCGTCGACCAAGGTTGAGCAAGTCGTTACCCATGCGCGGCAGGCCGGGCATCCGCTGCAGTGCGTGATGGAGGAAGCATGATTGCCCAGGAATTGGAAGTCAGCCTGCACATGGCGTTCATGGAAGCACGCCAGGCGCGCCATGAGTTCATTACGGTCGAGCATCTGTTGCTGGCCCTGCTGGATAATCCGACGGCAGCCGAGGTGTTGCGCGCGTGTGCGGCCAACATCGAGGACTTGCGTCAGAACCTGCGCAATTTCATCCACGACAACACACCTACCGTCCCGGGCACCGACGATGTCGATACCCAGCCGACGCTCGGTTTCCAGCGCGTGATCCAGCGCGCGATCATGCACGTCCAGTCGACGTCGAATGGCAAGAAGGAAGTCACCGGCGCGAACGTGCTGGTCGCGATCTTCGGCGAGAAGGACTCGCACGCCGTCTATTACCTGCAGCAGCAGGGCGTCACGCGCCTGGACGTCGTGAACTTCATTTCGCACGGCATCGCGAAGACGAACGGCGGCGAAGCCGCGAAGTCGACCGACGCGAACGCGGAAAGCGAAGACGCGAACGCGCAGAAGGAAACCCCGCTCGCGCAGTTCACGCAGAACCTGAACCAGATGGCGAAGGACGGCCGCATCGATCCGCTGATCGGCCGCGAGCCGGAGGTCGAGCGCGTCGTGCAGGTGCTGTGCCGTCGCCGCAAGAACAATCCGCTGCTCGTCGGCGAAGCCGGCGTCGGCAAGACCGCGATCGCCGAAGGGCTCGCCTATCGCATCACGCGCGGCGAAGTGCCGGACATCCTCGCGAACGCGCAGGTGTATTCGCTCGACATGGGCGCGCTGCTCGCGGGCACCAAGTATCGCGGCGACTTCGAGCAGCGTCTGAAGACGGTGCTGAAGGAGCTGAAGGAACGGCCGCACGCGATCCTGTTCATCGACGAAATTCACACGCTGATCGGCGCGGGCGCCGCTTCGGGCGGCACGCTCGACGCATCGAACCTGCTGAAGCCGGCGCTGTCGTCGGGCACGCTCAAGTGCATCGGCGCGACCACGTTCACCGAATATCGCGGCATCTTCGAAAAGGATGCGGCGCTGTCGCGGCGCTTCCAGAAGGTCGACGTGACGGAGCCGACCGTCGAGCAGACGGTCGCGATCCTGCGCGGGCTGAAGTCGCGCTTCGAGGAGCATCACGGCGTCAAGTATTCGTCGGGTGCACTGTCGGCCGCGGCCGAGCTGTCGGCACGCTTCATCACCGACCGTCACCTGCCGGACAAGGCGATCGACGTGATCGACGAAGCGGGCGCCGCGCAGCGCATCCTGCCGAAGTCGAAGCAGAAGAAGACGATCGGCAAGAGCGAGATCGAGGAAATCATCTCGAAGATCGCGCGCGTGCCGGCGCAGAGCGTGTCGCAGGACGATCGCAGCAAGCTGCAGACGCTCGATCGCGACCTGAAGAGCGTCGTGTTCGGCCAGGATCCGGCGATCGACGCGCTCGCGGCGTCGATCAAGATGGCGCGAGCCGGTCTCGGCAAGATGGACAAGCCGATCGGCGCGTTCCTGTTCTCCGGCCCGACGGGCGTCGGCAAGACCGAAGTGGCGCGCCAGCTTGCGTTCACGCTCGGCATCGAGCTGATCCGCTTCGACATGTCGGAATACATGGAGCGTCACGCGGTGAGCCGCCTGATCGGCGCGCCGCCGGGCTACGTCGGGTTCGACCAGGGTGGCCTGTTGACCGAAGCCGTCACGAAGAAGCCGCACTGCGTGCTGCTGCTCGACGAGATCGAGAAGGCGCATCCGGACATCTTCAACGTGCTGCTGCAGGTGATGGACCACGGCACGCTGACGGACAACAACGGCCGCAAGGCGGATTTCCGCAACGTCATCATCATCATGACGACGAACGCGGGCGCCGAGTCGATGCAGAAGGCGACGATCGGCTTCACGACGCGCCGCGAAACGGGCGACGAGATGACCGACATCAAGCGCCTGTTCACGCCGGAGTTCCGCAACCGCCTGGATGCGATCATCAGCTTCCGCTCGCTCGATGAGGAAATCATCATGCGCGTGGTCGACAAGTTCCTGATCCAGCTCGAGGAGCAACTGCACGAGAAGAAGGTCGACGCGCTCTTCACCGACGCGTTGCGCAAGCATCTCGCGAAGCACGGCTTCGACCCGCTGATGGGCGCGCGGCCGATGCAGCGGCTGATCCAGGACACGATCCGTCGCGCGCTGGCCGATGAACTGCTGTTCGGCAAGCTCGTCAATGGCGGTCACGTGACGGTCGACGTCGACGAAAATGACAAGGTGCAGCTGTCGTTCGACAAGCTGGCGAATCCGCCGCACAAGCCGAACGAAGAGACGGTCGAAGTCGAGTAAGCGATAATTCGTTGTTCATGCGAACGGCGCGGGAAGTTTTCCGCGCCGTTTCGTTTTATCTGGCGCCGGTGGCGCGATGGTGGTGCAGGGGAGTGGTAACGCGGTGACACAACAACAACGGTCGTTCGACAACATCGTCGCGCGCGAACAAGGGTTGCGCCATGCGCTGACGTCGGGGCAGATGGCGATGATCGCGATCGGCGGCGCGATCGGCACGGGGCTGTTCCTCGGCAGCGGGTTCGCGATCGGGCTCGCGGGCCCGAGCGTGCTGGTTTCGTACGCGATCGGCGCGCTGATCGCGCTGCTGTTGATGGGCGCGCTCGCGGAAATGACGGTCGCGCATCCGACGGCCGGCTCGTTCGGCGCGTATGCCGAGCACTACGTCGGCCCGCTCGCGGGCTTTCTCGTGCGCTATGCGTACTGGTTCGCGGTCGTGTTCGCGATCGGCACCGAAATCAGCGCGATAGCCGTCTTCATGAAGTACTGGTTCCCGGCCGTGCCCGGCTGGTACTGGGTGATCGGCTTCTCCGCGCTGCTGATCGCGGTGAATCTCGCGAGCGTCACGCTGTACGGCTCGGTCGAATATGCGTTCTCGCTGCTGAAGATCGCGGCGATCGTCGTGTTCATCGTGCTCGGCGCTTATTTCGTGTGGTCGGCGCCGACCGCATCGGGCATCGGCTTCGCGAACTACACCGCGCACGGCGGATTCATGCCGAAGGGGCCGTGGGGCACCTGGGTCGCGGTGATCGTCGCGATCTTCAGCTACATGAGCATCGAGGCGGTCGCGATCGCGGCCGGCGAGGCGCGCGATCCGCAGCACGCGGTCACGCGCGCGTTCCGCTCGACGGTATTCCGCCTCGTGCTGTTCTACCTGCTCACGCTCGCGCTGATGCTCGCGATCGTGCCGTGGACGCAGGCCGGCACCGACGAGAGCCCGTTCGTGAAGGTGATGGCCGCAACGCACGTGCCGTATGCGGCCGGCGTAATCAACTTCGTGCTGCTGATCGCCGCGCTGTCGGCGATGAACAGCCAGCTCTACGTGACGACGCGGATGATGTTCAGCCTGTCGCGCGCGCGGCTCGCGCCGGCCGTGTTCGGCCGGCTCGGCAACAACGGCGTGCCGCGTGCGGCGCTGTGGATCTCGACCAGCGGCGTCGCGGTCGCGGCCGTGCTGGTCGCGCTGTCGCCGGATACCGCGTTCACCGTGATGATGGCGATCGCGATGTTCGGTGCGCTGTTCACGTGGCTGATGATCTTCGTCACGCACCTGCGTTTTCGCACGCAATATCGCGGCCCGACGCTCCCGTTCCGGATGTGGGGGCACCCGTTCGGCAGCCTGCTCGGCGCCGGGCTCGTCGGCGCGATCCTGCTGACGACCGCGTTCACGCGCGAATTCCGGATGACGATGGTGGTTGGCGTCGTGTTCGTCGTGCTGCTGACGCTCGCGTATGCGCTGCACTACCGGCACGAACACGCACGCTGACGGTGCCCGCGCGGCCGCCCACGGCCGCGCTCGCCGGCCATACCGTTCTTCGCGTTCGCTAAGGTTTCGTTAAGCCGGCGGAGACTAGCATTCGATCCTGTCTGCAACGCGGGCCGGCACGCGCCGGCTCGCCGCTTTCCTGCATAAAGGGGTTCGAATGAACAAACTTCCTGAAATCACGCTCGCGTTCTGGATCATGAAGATCTGCGCGACGACGCTCGGCGAGACCGGCGGCGACCTGCTGTCGATGACGCTGAACGTCGGCTATGCGGTGAGCTCGATCCTGCTGTTCGGTTTCTTTCTCGTGACGCTGGGCGCACAGCTCAGAACGACGCAGTATCGCCCGGCGATCTACTGGGCCGTAATCGTCGCGACGAGCACCGCCGGCACGACGATGTCCGATTTCATGGACCGGACACTCGGCCTCGGCTATGCGGCCGGCTCGTCGATTCTCGTCGCGATCCTGCTGGCAATCTTCGCGGTGTGGCGCCTGAGCGGCGAATCGCTGTCGGTCGATCTGATCCGCACGCGCAAGGTCGAACTGCTGTACTGGATCGCGATCCTGTTCTCGAACACGCTCGGCACGGCGCTCGGCGATTTCCTCGCGGACAGTTCGGGCCTCGGCTTCGGCGGCGGCGCGCTGCTGATCGGCGGGCTGCTCACACTGATCGTTCTGGCCCACTATTTCACGCGCATTTCAGGCGTGCTGCTGTTCTGGGCCGCATTCGTGCTCACGCGGCCGTTTGGGGCGACGGTCGGCGACCTGTTGACGAAACCGGTTGCCAAGGGCGGACTCGCGCTCGGCACGGTCGGATCGTCGGCGGTGCTGCTCGGCGTGCTCGTCGCGATGGTGATCTATGCAAGCATCGCGCAGGCGCGGCGACGCGAGCTTGTGCCCGCGCGGATCGCGCAGACGGCCGATCGGTGAGCGGTAACGGAAAAAGGAAAGGGGCCGCGAGGCCCCTTTTTTGCATGGTGTCGTTCAGTGTCGGCCGGTGCTGCCGAAGCCGCCTTCGCCGCGATCGCTTTGCGCGAAGTCGTCGACGATATTGAACTGCGCCTGCACGACCGGCACGATCACGAGCTGCGCGAGCCGCTCGAACGGGTTCAGCACGAATTCGGTCTGGCCGCGATTCCACGTCGAGACCATCAACTGGCCCTGGTAGTCGGAATCGATCAGGCCGACGAGGTTGCCGAGCACGATACCGTGCTTGTGGCCGAGGCCCGAGCGCGGCAGGATCAGCGCCGCGTAGCCGGGATCCGCGAGGTGGATCGCGAGGCCTGTCGGCACGAGCGTCGTTTCGCCCGGCTGCAGCGTGACGGGTGCGTCGAGACACGCGCGCAGGTCGAGGCCCGCGCTGCCGGTGGTGGCGTAGGCGGGCAGGTAATCGCGCATGCGCGCGTCGAGAATCTTCAGATCGAGTTTCATGCGGTCGTCGAATCGGTCGGGAAGGGCGCGGCGGCGCGGGCCGCCGCGCGGGTGATCAGATCAGGCGGTTGTCCGGCAGGCGCTTCGCGATTTCCGCGACGAGCACGTGCGCGAGTTCGTCCTTCGGTGCGCGCGGCAGGCGCGTGAGGCCGGCCGCCTCGAACAGCACGACTTCGTTGTCGTCGCGGCCGAACGTCAGCGGGCCGAGATTGCCGACCAGGAGCGGCACGTTCTTGCGCTTGCGCTTCTCGTCGCCGTGCACGTCGAGGTCGCCGCTTTCGGCCGCGAACCCGACGCAATACGGCGGATCGGGCAGCGCCGCGACCGACGCGAGGATGTCCGGGTTCTCGACGAACGCGAGCGCCGGCATCTTGCGGTCGGCCGTCTTCTTCATCTTGTGCTCGGCCGGATGATCGACGCGCCAGTCGGCGACTGCGGCCACCGCGATGAAGATGTCGGCGTCGGACACCGCTTGCATCACTGCGTCGTACATCTGCTGTGCCGTCTGCACGTCCTGGCGGGTCACGCCCCACGGCGTGTCGAGCGCGACCGGCCCTGCGACGAGATGCACGTCGGCGCCGGCCTGCTGCGCGGCGCGCGCGAGCGCGAAGCCCATCTTGCCGCTCGAGCGGTTCGTGAGGCCGCGCACCGGATCGAGCGGCTCGAACGTCGGGCCGGCCGTGATCAGCACGCGCCGGTGCGCGAGCACCTTCGGCGCGAAGTGCGCGATGATCGCTTCGTAAATCGCCTCGGGTTCGAGCATGCGGCCGTCGCCGACTTCGCCGCAGGCTTGGGCGCCCGAATCGGGGCCGAGCACCGACACGCCGTCGGCGCGCAACTGCGCGACGTTGCGCTGCGTGGCCGGGTTCTGCCACATCTGGCGGTTCATCGCGGGCACGACGAGCAGCGGGCAGTCGCGCGCGACGCACAGCGTCGACAGCAGGTCGTCCGCGAACCCGTGCGCGAGCTTCGCGAGGAAATCCGTCGACGCGGGCGCGATCACGATCGCGTCGGCTTCGCGCGACAGGTCGATGTGCGCCATGTTGTTGTCGATGCGTGCGTCCCACTGGCTCGTGTAGACGGGCCGGCCGGACAGCGCCTGCATCGTGACGGGCGTGATGAACTGCGTCGCGGCTTCGGTCATCGCGACCTGCACGGTCGCGCCTGCCTTCGTCAGCAGCCGGGTGAGCTCGGCGATCTTGTAGCAGGCGATGCCGCCCGTCAGGCCGAGAACGAGGTGTTTTCCTGCGAGTTCTGCGTGTGCCAACTCAGGCCTCCAAGGGTCAAACGGAACGGCCGGCGCGAAGCCGGCCGTCGACACCGAGTATGCGCGCTCAGCGCGAGCCGCGCACGCGACGCAGTTCGTCGTAGATCAGCAGCACCGCACCGATCGTGATCGCGGAATCGGCGAGGTTGAACGCCGGGAAGTGCCAGGCGCCAACGTGGAAATCGAGAAAGTCGATCACGTGGCCGTAGATCAGCCGGTCGATCACGTTGCCGAGCGCGCCGCCGAGGATCAGCGCGAGCGACAGGCTGAACAGCCGCTGCTGGCCGTGACGGCGCAGCAGGAAGCAGATCACGAGCGTGGCGCCGATGCCGAGCGCGGTGAACGCCCAGCGCTGCCAGCCGCTCGCGGTCGACAGGAAGCCGAACGCGGCGCCGCGGTTGTACACCAGCACGAGGTTGAAGAACGACGTCAGCGCATGCTGCGCGCCGTACACGAACGTTTTCAGGATCGCGATCTTCGACAGCTGATCGAACAGGATCACGATCAGCGAAATGCCGAGCCAGGGCGCGAGCGCGCCGCTGGCCGGTTTCGACACAGTCTTCGCCATATTCAAGCAGCGCTCCGGGTTTCGCCGTTTTCAAACAGGTTCGAGAAGCAGCGGCCGCACAGCGTCGGATGATCGGCGTGCGCGCCGACGTCCTCGCGATAGTGCCAGCAGCGTTCGCACTTCTGGTACTTCGACGCCGCAACGTCGACGCTTTCCTGCGCTTCGTCGTCGACCTTCACGACCGTTGCCGCCGACGTGATCAGCACGAACTTCAGGTCTTCGCCGAGGCTCGCGAGTGCGTCGTAGCGCGCGCCGCTCGCATGCACGGCCACTTCCGCCTGCAGCGACGAGCCGATGCGGTTCGCGGTGCGTGCCTCCTCGAGCGCCTTCGTCACGTTGCCGCGCACGTCGCGCAGCAGCGCCCACTTCTCGATCAGCGCGGCCGAGCCGGCAACTTCCGGATACGCGTAGTAGGTTTCCGTGAATACGGTGTCGCTGGCCGGCTGGAACACCTTCCACGCTTCTTCCGCCGTGAACGACAGGAACGGCGCGAGCACGCGCAGCAGGCCGTGCGTGAGGTGGTACAGCGCGGTCTGCGCGGAGCGGCGTGCGCGCGAATCGGCCGCGCTCGTGTACAGGCGATCCTTCAGCACGTCGAGGTAGAAGCCGCCGAGGTCTTCCGAGCAGTACGTCTGCAGCTTCGCGACGACCGGGTGGAACTCGTACTTCTCGTAGTGGCCGAGCAGTTCCGTCTGCAGTTGCGCGGAGAACGCGACCGCGTAGCGGTCGATCTCGAGCCATTCGTCGACCGGCACCGCGTGCTGCGCATAGTCGAAGTCCGACAGGTTCGCGAGCAGGAAGCGCAGCGTGTTGCGGATGCGGCGATAGCCTTCCGTCACGCGCTTCAGGATTTCCTCGGAGATCGCGAGCTCACCCGAATAGTCGGTCGACGCGATCCACAGGCGGATGATTTCCGCGCCGAGTCGGTTCGCGACTTCATGCGGGTCGATGCCGTTGCCGAGCGACTTGCTCATCTTGCGGCCTTCGCCGTCGACCGTGAAGCCGTGCGTGAGCAGGCCCTTGTACGGCGCGCGGCCGTCGATCATCGACGCGGTCAGCAGCGACGAGTGGAACCAGCCGCGGTGCTGGTCCGAGCCTTCGAGGTACAGGTCGGCCGGGAACTGCAGTTGATCCTTGTGCGAGCCGCGCAGCACGTGCCAGTGGGTCGTGCCCGAATCGAACCACACGTCGAGCGTGTCGCGGTTCTTTTCGTACAGGTTCGCGTCGTCGCCGATCAGCTCGCGCGGGTCGAGCGTCTGCCACGCCTCGATGCCCGACTGCTCGACACGTTTCGCGACTTCCTCGAGCAGCTCCAGCGTGCGCGGGTGCAGCTCGCCGGTTTCCTTGTGCACGAAGAACGCCATCGGCACGCCCCACTGGCGCTGGCGCGACAGTGTCCAGTCGGGACGGTTCGCGATCATGCTGAACAGGCGCTGCTTGCCCCACGACGGGTAGAACGCGGTCGCCTCGATGCCCTCGAGCGCGGTTTCGCGCAGCGTCTTGCCGTCGTCGCGCGGGGTGACGTCCATGCCGGCGAACCACTGCGACGTCGCGCGGTAGATGATCGGCGTCTTGTGGCGCCAGCAGTGCATGTAGCTGTGCGTGTACTTCTCGCTGCGCAGCAGCGAGCCGGCCGCGTTCAGCGCATCGACGATCTTCGGGTTCGCGTCCCAGATCGACAGGCCGCCGAACAGCGGCAGCGATTCGATGTAGCGGCCGTCGCCCATCACCGGGTTGATGATGTCCGAGTCGGTCATCCCGTGCGCCTTGCACGACTGGAAGTCCTCGATGCCGTATGCGGGCGACGAGTGCACGACGCCGGTACCCGTATCGGTCGTCACGTAGTCGCCGAGGTAGACGGGCGCGGTGCGCTTGTAGCCGGGGTGGGCCGATGCGAGCGGGTGGTGGAAGCGCAGGTTCGCGAGCTTCACGCCGGGGGTGGTCGCGACGACGCGGCCGGTCAGCTTGAACTCGGTCATGCAGGCTTCGACGCGTTCTTGCGCGATGATCAGCAGCCCGCGCTCGGTGTCGACCAGCGCATAGACGATTTCCGGATGGAGGTTCAGCGCCTGGTTGGCGGGGATCGTCCACGGCGTGGTGGTCCAGATCACGATGCCGCCCTCGGCGCGCGGCAGCGCCGGCAGGCCGAACGCCTGCGCGGTCTTTTCCGGTTCCGCGAATGCGAACATCACGTCGATCGTCGGGTCGGTGCGGTCCTTGTACTCGACCTCCGCCTCGGCGAGTGCCGAGCCGCAGTCGAAGCACCAGTTCACCGGCTTCAGCCCGCGATACACATAGCCCTTCTCGATGATCTTGCCGAGCGCGCGGATCTCTTCCGCCTCGTTGACGAAGTTCATCGTCTTGTACGGATTCGCCCAGTCGCCGAGCACGCCGAGGCGCTTGAAGCCGACCTTCTGCTTCTCGATCTGCTCGGTCGCGTACGCGCGCGCCTTGCTCATCACTTCGGCCGCCGGCAGCGACTTGCCGAACTGCTTTTCGATCTGGATCTCGATCGGCATCCCGTGGCAATCCCAGCCCGGCACGTACGGTGCGTCGAAGCCGGCCATGTTGCGCGACTTGACGACGATGTCCTTCAGGATCTTGTTGACCGCGTGACCGAGGTGGATGTCGCCGTTCGCATACGGGGGACCGTCGTGCAGGATGAACTTAGGCCGGCCCTGGCTGGCCGCGCGGATCTTCTCGTAGATGCCGCGCTCTTCCCATTCCTTGACCCACTGCGGCTCGCGCTTGGGCAGGTCGCCGCGCATCGGGAACGGCGTGTCGAGCAGGTTGACCGGATACTTGGCCTGCGGTTTCGAATCGGCTTTCTTGTTGCTCATGATGGGATCGCTATCTAAATCGGGGGACGCTCGGGCGTCGTGAATCGGGGATGCGCGCGAGTGGGCGGCGCGAGGGTGCGGCGCCAGGCGCCGCCGTCCGGATCAGCTAATTCGGTCGGTCGCCGACGTCGAGAAGCCGGTCGCGCGGCTGCCCGGCGCACGGTCGCGCTCGATGAAGTACGCGCGCGCGTTCGCGACGTCCAGTGCGATCGCGCGCGACAGCGCCTCGAGATCGTCGTACTTCGCCTCGTCACGCAGCTTCTTCAGGAATTCAACGCGGATCAGCTTGCCGTACGCGTCGCCGTGCCAGTCGAGCAGGTGGACTTCGAGCAGCACGCGGCCGGAATCGTCGACGGTCGGGCGCAGCCCGAGGCTCGCGACGCCCGGCAGCGGGTCGGGGCCGAGGCCGTGCACCTGCACGACGAAGATGCCCGCGAGCGCCGGCCGCTTGTGCGCGATCGGCAGGTTCAGCGTCGGGAAACCGAGGTCGCGGCCGAGCTTCAGCCCGTGCGCGACGTGGCCGCTGATCGCATAACCGTGGCCCAGCGCCTGCGCAGCCGCGCCGAGATCGCCCGCGGCGAGCGCGGCGCGCACGCCCGAGCTCGAGATGCGCGTGCCGTCGCTGCCGGCGACCGTGCCCATCTGCTCGACCTCGAAGCCGTACTGTTCGCCGGCCGCCTTCAGCGTGTCGAAGGTGCCCGCGCGCTTCGCGCCGTAGCAGAAATCGTCGCCGACCATCATCCAGCGCGTGTGCAGCCCGTTCACCAGCGTGCGTTCGACGAACGCCTGCGGCGACTGGCTCGCGAAGGTGTGGTTGAAGTGCTCGACGACGACGCGGTCGACACCGTGATCGCGCAGCGCCTCGAGCTTGTCGCGCAGCATCGCGATGCGCGGCGGCGCGCCGGCCGGATTGAAGAATTCGCGCGGGTGCGGCTCGAACGTCATCACGCACACGGGCAGGCCGCGCGCGTCCGCTGCCGCGCGCACGCGCGCGAGCAGGGCCTGGTGGCCGCGATGGACACCGTCGAAGTTGCCGATCGTCAGCGCGCACGGGGCACGGCTCTCGGCGTTGGGCAGGCCGCGGAAGACTTTCACGATAGCGGATGCAGCGGTCGGGGAATGGGCGGTGGGATGCCGCAAAGCAGAAGATTATAAACGTTCGGGCGGCCCGGCGGCCGAGAAGGGGGGGAAACGCGGGGGCGAATGGTAAAATTCGCGGATGAAAAAACTCGTGATCCTGATTTCCGGTCGCGGCAGCAACATGGAGGCCATCGTCCGCGCGTGCGCGCAGGAACGCTGGCCGGCCGAGGTCGCTGCCGTGATCGCCAACCGGCCCGACGCGGCCGGCCTGGCTTTTGCCGCGTCGCACGGGGTGGCGACCGCGGTGGTCGACCATCGCTCGTTCGACGGCCGCGACAGCTTTGACGCGGCGCTCGCCGCCGAGATTGACCGTTTCGCGCCCGATCTCGTCGTGCTCGCCGGCTTCATGCGCATCCTCACGCCTGATTTCGTCAGACGATATGAGGGCCGGCTGCTGAACATCCATCCGTCGTTGCTGCCGAGCTTCAAGGGCATCCACACGCACCAGCAGGCGCTGGATGCCGGCGTTGCGCTGCATGGCGCGAGCGTGCATTTCGTGATTCCCGAGCTCGACAGCGGCGCGATCGTCGCGCAGGGCGCGGTGCCCGTGCGCGCGGGCGACGACGCGGCCGCGCTCGCGCAGCGCGTGCTGACGGTCGAGCACGTGCTGTATCCGCGTGCGGTGCGCTGGTTCGTCGAGGGGCGCCTGCGCCTCGAGAACGGCCGGGCAGTTGTGCCGCCGGATGAGGCGCGCTGGATTTTCGCGGATCAACCGCATACCGAAACGAGCGAGGGCGTATGAAGCTGCACGGATTCCTGATTGGCCAGACCGAGACCTTGCTGGCCGAGGTGCTGAAGTTCACCGGCCCGGCCGACGCGACCACGAGCCGGTTCTTCCGCGCGCACCCGAAGCTCGGCCACGCCGAGCGCGGCGTGATCGCCGAGGCGGTGTTCGCGGTGCTGCGCCGGAAGATGGAGTTTTCGCACCTGGCCGAGAGTGGCACGGGCAGCCCCGCGCGGCGCCTGACGCTGCTCGGCCTGATGCAGACGCTCGGCCGCAATGCGCTGAAGCCGTTCGTGTCCGACACCGAGGCCGCGTGGCTCGAGCACGTGTCGAAGATCGATCCGGCGAGCCTGCCGGTGCGCGTGCGCACGAACCTGCCGGACTGGATCTACCAGGCGCTGTCGGCCCGTTTCGATGCCGAGGAACTCGCGCAGCTCGCCGCGGCGCTGAACTACCCGGCGCCGCTGGATCTGCGCGCCAACGCGCAGAAGGCGACGCGCGATCAGGTGATCGACGCGCTGCGCGCGAACGGCATCGACGCGGGTGAGACGCCGTTTGCGCCGCACGGCGTGCGCGTCGTCGGCAAGCCGGCGCTCACGCGCCTGAAGCTGTTCGAGGAAGGTCAGATCGAGGTGCAGGACGAGGGCAGCCAGCTGCTGTGCTCGCTGGTCGCGCCGCGACGCGGCGAGATGGTCGTCGATTTCTGCGCGGGCGCCGGCGGCAAGACGCTCGCGCTCGGCGCGATGATGCGCTCGACCGGGCGCCTGTATGCGTTCGACGTGTCGGAAAAGCGCCTCACGAAGCTGAAGCCGCGCCTCGCGCGCAGCGGGCTGTCGAACGTGAATCCGGTGCTGATCGACAGCGAGCACGACGCGAAGATCAAGCGGCTCGCCGGCAAGATCGACCGCGTGCTGGTCGACGCGCCGTGCAGCGGTCTCGGCACGCTGCGCCGCAACCCCGACCTCAAGTGGCGCCAGACGCGCACGTCGATCGAGGAACTCACGCCGAAGCAGGCGTCGATCCTCGCGAGCGCCGCGCGTCTCGTGAAGAAGGGCGGCCGGCTCGTATATGCGACCTGCAGCGTGCTCGACGCGGAGAACGAAGCGATCGTCGAGCAGTTCCTGGCCGATCATCCGGACTTCGTGCTGGTGCCCGCGCAGAAGGTGCTGGCCGACCAGCGCATCGCGCTCGAGACCGGCGACTACCTGTCGCTGTGGCCGCACCGCCATGCGACCGACGGCTTCTTCGCCGCGGTGCTCGAACGGCGCGCGCAGTAACGGCAGGACCCACGGATGATGCAGAACCGCCTGCTGTCGCACCGGCTCGCGTCGGTGATCCGCGACTTCAACCAGCCCGTGATGATCTGGCAGGCAGCGATCCTCGTCGGCGCGCTGTGTTTCGCGTGGGTCGCCGCGCGCTTCGTGCACGGCCGCATCGACGCGCGCCGGCGCGCGGCCGGCCGGACGCCGGGTGCCGGTGCGCAAAGCCTGAAGCGCGCGCTGTTCCCGCTGTTCGGCGGCCTGTTCGTGCTGGCCGCGCAGCTTGGGTTCGACCCGTTCATGTCGACGTCGCTGCTGTCGCTCGCGCTCGTGCCGCTGTTCGGCATCGGGTTGATCTACGTACTGTTCTTCTTCGCGCGGCGCGTGTTTGCCCGTGACGGCCACACGCATGCGTGGCTGTCGATCGTCGAGAAGATCGTGTCGGTGATCGTGTGGGCGGCGATGGTGCTCACGGTGCTGGGGATCCAGCGCGACGTGATCGCGTGGCTCGACAGCGTGCAGTTCCGCGTCGCGAATGCACACCTGACGCTGCTGTCGGTGATTTCCGGCGCGCTGTGGGTGTGCGTGACGCTGATGGTCGCGATGTGGCTCGGCTCCGTGTTCGAGGAGCGTCTCGCGCGCGCCTCCACGCTCGACGCGAACCTGAAGGTCGTGCTGTCACGGGTCGGCCGCGCGCTGCTCGTGTTCGCGGCGATCTTGATCGGGCTGTCGCTCGTCGGCATCGACGTGACGGTGCTCGGCGTGTTCGGCGGCGCGGTGGGCGTCGGCCTCGGCTTCGGGCTGCAGAAGATCGCCAGCAATTACGTGTCGGGCTTCATCATCCTGCTCGACCGCTCGTTGCGGCTAGGTGACGCGATCAGCGTCGGCGGGCTGCAGGGCGTCGTCACGCAGATTCGCACGCGTTATACGGTCGTGCGCGGCCTCGACGGCAACGAGACGCTGATCCCGAACGAGAAACTGATCACCGACGTCGTGCAGAACCAGTCGTCGTACCTGACGCGCGGCTACGCGAAGGTCGCCGTGCAGGTCGCCTATACCAGCGACGTCGAGCAGGCGCTCTCGGTGCTCGCGGAAGCCGCGAACGGCGTGCCGCGCGTGCTCGCGGAGCCGGCGCCGACCGCGTACCTGGTCAGCTTCGGCGCGGACGGGATCGATCTGGAGCTCGGTTTCTGGATCGAGGATTCGGCGAAAGGCACGTCGGGCGTGCGTTCGTCCGTGAACCGCAACATCTGGCGGCTTTTCGGCGAGCACGGAATCTCGATTCCGTTTCCGCAGCGCGAAGTGCGCGTGGTCGGCCTGCCCGACGGGTTTGCCGCGACCGGCGTGGGGGCCGAGGGCGTGCCCGTGGCGGCGGTCAACGGCGCGGGGGACGGGCGGGCGTCGGCGGCCTAGGCGCGAATCGGGCAATTCGGGCGGTCAGAACCGGAGCGCGGGGCTTTCCCGGTCCGCCGATGGACTGTCCGCGTTGCGTCAAGACAAGAAAATATTCATTTTTTACAAAGACTTGGAACGGTTGAAGTAAAATTCCGGTCTACACGCGGTATGCTTTCATTTTTATGACGTCGGCCTGCGTCGGCGTCGCTCTCACCACAGGTAACTGCCTTGTTGAATTCCCTGCTCGATTTTCTTTCCCACGGGCTCCTGCGCTTTTCGTGGTGGCAGGTCGCGCTGTTCGCGCTCGCCGTCACGCACGTCACGATCATCGGCGTGACGGTCTACCTGCACCGCTGCCAGGCGCACCGCGCGCTGGAGCTGCACCCGATCGCGAGCCACTTCTTCCGTGTCTGGCTGTGGATGACGACGGGCATGCTGACGGGCCAGTGGGCCGCGATCCATCGCAAGCACCACGCGAAATGCGAAACCGAGGAAGATCCGCACAGCCCGCAGACGCGCGGCATCTGGAAGGTGTTCCTCGAAGGCGCCGAGCTGTATCGCGCGGAAGCGAAGAACGAAGAAACGATGCGCAAGTTCAGCCACGGCACGCCGAATGACTGGATCGAGCGCAATCTGTACTCGAAGTACCCGATCCTTGGCGTGAGCCTGATGATGGTGATCGACGTCGCGCTGTTCGGCGTGCTCGGCCTGACCGTGTGGGCCGTGCAGATGGTCTGGATTCCGTTCTGGGCCGCGGGTGTCGTGAACGGGTTCGGCCACTTCTGGGGCTACCGCAACTTCAACTCGGCCGACGCGAGCACGAACCTGTTCCCGTGGGGCATCGTGATCGGCGGCGAAGAACTGCACAACAACCACCACACGTTCGCGACGTCGGCGAAGCTGTCGAACAAGTGGTACGAGTTCGATATCGGCTGGATGTACATCCGCATCATGTCGGCATTCGGTCTCGCGAAGGTGAAGAAGGTCGCCCCGACCCCGCGTCTGAACAAGCCGAAGACGGTGCTCGACCAGGAAACGCTGCAGGCCGTGCTGTCGAACCGCTACGAAGTGATGGCGCGCTACGGCAAGGCCGTGAAGCGTGCGTACCGCCAGGAGCTCGCGCACCTGAAGGAACTCGGTTCGAGCGAGAAGTACCAGCTGATGCGCGGCGCGCGCAAGTGGTTCCACAAGGATGCCGACGGCCTCGACGAGCCGCAGAAGAAGCTGCTGCCGGAGATTTTCGCGAACAGCCAGAAGCTGCATACGTACTTCCAGCTGCGCCAGGATCTGGCCGCGATCTGGGATCGTTCGACCGCCTCGCGCGAACAGCTGCTCGCGCAATTGCAGGATTGGTGCCATCGCGCGGAACAAAGCGGCATCAAGGCGCTGCAGGAATTCGCGACGCGCCTGCGCCGCTACGCCTGATTCGAAATCGATTAGAATCTCAGGACGTCACAAACCCCGCGTTGGCGGGGTTTTTTCATTTGGGCGGCTGGTTTTCGAAGGGCGACCGGAAGCGCCGGAATTCGTGTGAGGCTTTGGGGCGCGGCGACGTGGTGCCCCGGGTGATAGCGTAGAGGATGGGGCTGGAGTGCGCGCTGAAGCGCTGACTCGGACCGACCGCGAAGCATGGGGCCCGAGTAAGTGCTGAAGGACTGACTCGGGCCGACCGCGAAGCATGGGGCCCGAGTAAGTGCTGAAGGACTGACTCGGGCCGACCGCGAAGCATGGGACCCGAGTAAGTGCTGAAGGACTGACTCGGGCCGACCGCGAAGCATGGGACCCGAGTAAGTGCTGAAGCACTAACTCGGGCCGACAGGAGATATGGAGATGCAATCGACGATCAAATCCGTCGAGTACGACCGGCCGGTCTCGGCAGGAACCGTCTGTGGCGTCGGGCAAGCGTGGGCCAAGGTGCCCGATGCACCGTCGGCCGAAGAACGCGCCGCCCTGAAGGCGCGCATCAAGGCGCTGCTCGCACGTGAAAAGGCCGTGCTCGTCGCTCACTACTACGTGGACGCCGAGCTGCAGGAACTGGCCGACGAAACCGGCGGCTGCGTCGCCGATTCGCTTGAAATGGCACGCTTCGGCCGCGACCACGACGCACAGACGCTCGTCGTCGCCGGCGTGCGCTTCATGGGCGAAACCGCCAAGATCCTGAGCCCCGGGAAACGCGTACTGATGCCCGATCTCGACGCGACCTGCTCGCTCGATCTCGGTTGCCCGGTCGACGAATTCTCCGCGTTCTGCGATGCGCATCCCGATCGCACCGTCGTCGTCTACGCAAACACCAGCGCCGCCGTGAAGGCGCGCGCCGACTGGATGGTCACGTCGTCGATCGGCCTCGAGATCGTCGCTGACCTGCACGCACGGGGCGAGAAGATCATCTGGGCACCCGATCGCCACCTCGGCAGCTACATCCAGAAGAAAACCGGCGCGGACATGCTGTTGTGGCAGGGTTCGTGCCTCGTCCACGACGAATTCAAGGGCATCGAGCTCGACCTGCTGCGCGCCGAGTATCCGGACGCGAAGGTGCTCGTGCATCCCGAGTCGCCGGAAAACGTCGTCGCGCAGGCGGACGTCGTCGGCTCGACGACGCAGCTGATCGACGCAGCCGTGAAGTTCGACGCGACGCACTTCATCGTCGCGACCGACCTCGGCATCCTGCACAAGATGCAGCTCGCGGCGCCCGGCAAGACCTTCATTGCCGCGCCGACGGCCGGCAACAGCGCGACCTGCAAGAGCTGCGCCCATTGCCCGTGGATGGCGATGAACGGCCTCGCGAACCTCGCCGACGTGCTCGAGCGCGGTCACAACGAGATCTTCGTCGATCCCGCGATCGGCGCGCGCGCGCGTCTGCCGATCGACCGGATGCTCGATTTCGCAGCGGCGCACAAGAAGCGCGTGCAGGCGAGCGGCGATCTGCAGCGCGATCAGCAACTGTTCGCGAACGTGGGGGCTGCATGATCGGCGCAGTTTCCCCACTGTTCGAAGCCGTGCGCGCACAATACGGCGCGGCATTCGACGAAGCGATCGCACGCAACGTCGCCGATGCGATCGCCGAAGACGTCGGCACCGGTGACCAGACCGGGCGGCTCGTGCCGGCCGGGGAGCGGCGCCGTGCGCGCATCATCGTGCGTGAGGAAGCGGTGTTGTGCGGCGTGCCGTGGTTCGAGGCCGTCATCTCGCGCATCGATCCGTCGATCGTCGTGCAGTGGCGGTATCGCGAAGGCGACCGGATGACGCCGGATTCGACGGTCTGCGAACTCGAAGGACCGGCGCGCGCGCTGTTGACGGCCGAGCGCAACGGCCTGAACTTCCTGCAACTGCTGTCGGGCGTCGCGACCGCAACGCGTCGTTACGTCGATCGCGTCGAAGGCACGCGCGCGAAGATTCTCGATACGCGCAAGACGCTGCCGGGCCTGCGGCTCGCGCAGAAGTACGCGGTGCGGGTCGGCGGCGGCGAGAACCAGCGTCTCGCGCTGTACGACGGCATCCTGATCAAGGAAAACCACATTGCGGCAGCCGGCGGCGTCGGCGAAGCGCTCGATGCGGCGTTCGCCCTCGATTCAGGCGTGCCGGTGCAGGTCGAGGTCGAGACGCTCGCGCAGCTCGACACGGCGCTCGCGCATGGCGCGCAATCGGTGCTGCTCGACAACTTCACGCTCGACATGATGCGCGAAGCGGTGCGTGTCGCGACCGGCAAGGCCGTGCTCGAAGTGTCGGGCGGTGTCAATTTCGATACGGTGCGCACGTTCGCGGAGACGGGCGTCGACCGCATCTCGATCGGCGCGCTGACGAAGGACGTGCGCGCGACCGACTATTCGATGCGGATCGTCGACTGACCGCGCGATAGTCAGTCTGACGAAAAAAGCCGCTGGCGCGCAAACGCCAGCGGCTTTTTTGTGGGCCTCAAGCCGGGAAGGGCCTGCCGCTCAGCGGCGCGAGCGGGGCGTGAGCACGCTCGGCAGCGCCTTCGGCAGCGTGTGCGGCCAGTCGCGGCTGTAGTGCAGCCCGCGGCTTTCGCGGCGCGAGTACGCGCTCTTCACGATCAGTGTCGCGACGTCGACGAGATTGCGCAGTTCGAGCAGGTCGCGCGTCACGCGGAAGTTTGCGTAGTACTCGTGGATCTCGTCGCGCAGCAGCGACAAACGATGCTTCGCGCGCTCGAGACGCTTGTCGGTGCGCACGATGCCGACGTAGTTCCACATCAGCCGGCGCAGTTCGTCCCAGTTGTGCGCGACGACGACTTCCTCGTCCGCATCCGACACGCGGCTTTCGTCCCATGCGGGCAGCGTGCCCGGCGTTTCGGCGTCGAAGCCGGCCGCCTCGATTGCCTCGGCCGCCGCGCGGCCGATCACGAGGCATTCGAGCAGCGAATTGCTCGCGAGCCGGTTCGCGCCGTGCAGCCCCGTGTACGACGTCTCGCCGACCGCATACAGGCCCGCGAGATCGGTGCGTCCCGCGAGGTCGGTGACGACGCCGCCGCACGTGTAGTGCGCGGCCGGCACGACCGGAATCGGCTGCTTCGCGATGTCGATGCCGAATTCAAGGCAGCGCGCGTGGATCGTCGGGAAGTGTTCGCGCAGGAACGCTTCCGGCTGATGGCTGATGTCGAGATACACGCAGTCGATCCCGCGCTTCTTGATCTCGAAGTCGATCGCGCGCGCGACGATGTCGCGCGGCGCGAGTTCCGCGCGCGGATCGTGCGCGGGCATGAAGCGCGTGCCGTCCGGCAGTTTCAGCAGGCCGCCTTCGCCGCGCACGGCTTCCGAAATCAGGAACGATTTCGCGTACGGATGGAACAGGCAGGTCGGGTGGAACTGGATGAATTCCATGTTCGACACGCGGCAGCCCGCGCGCCACGCCATCGCGATGCCGTCGCCGGTCGCGGTGTCGGGGTTCGTCGTGTACAGGTAGACCTTGCCGGCGCCGCCGGTCGCGAGTACCGTGTGCGGCGCCTCGATCGTGATCGTGCGATCGTTGTCGACGTCGAGCGCATACAGCCCGTGACAGCGGCGGCCGGGCAGCCCGAGCCGGTCCGACGTGATCAGGTCGATCGCATGGTGGTTTTCGAAGAACGTGATGTTCGGATGCTGGCGCGCGCGGTCGGACAGCGTCGCGAGCACCGCATGGCCGGTTGCGTCGGCCGCGTGGATGATTCGGCGGTGACTATGGCCGCCTTCGCGCGTCAGATGGAAGCCGAGTTCGGCCGCATCGTCCTTCGTGAACGGCACGCCCTGCGAAATCAGCCATTCGATCGCTTCGCGGCCGTGCTCGACGATGTAGCGCGTCGCGCCTTCGTCGCACAGCCCGCCGCCGGCGACCAGCGTGTCGTCGACGTGGTTCTCGATGCTGTCCGCCGAATCGAGGACGGCCGCAATGCCGCCTTGCGCGTGATCGCTTGCCCCCTCCATCATCGAACGTTTAGCGATCAGCGCGACACGTCGCGTGCTGGCCAGGTTGAGTGCGACCGACAGCCCTGCCAGGCCGCTGCCGACGATCGCCACGTCGAATTTCATGCTGCATCTCCATCGTTACGCTTTAGCTCTTGTGCGTTCCGTCGGCCGTGGCCGGGGAAAGAGGAGAGCATACCGCGTCGGGCTCGCGCGTGCGCGCAAAACCCCACCTGTGCGCGCAAAACAAAAAGCCCCGCATGTGCGGGGCTTTTTGGTCGCCGTCAGGCTGGCAGAAACCGGAGATTACTTGATCTTGGTTTCTTTGTATTCCACATGCTTGCGGACGACGGGATCGAACTTCTTGATCGCCATCTTTTCCGGCATGTTGCGCTTGTTCTTCGTGGTCGTGTAGAAGTGACCCGTACCAGCGGTCGACTCCAGCTTGATCTTGTCGCGTGCGCCTTTTGCCATGATTGTGCTCCTTGGGCTTAGGCTTCGCCGCGTGCGCGCAGGTCAGCGAGCACGGAATCGATGCCGTTCTTGTCGATCAGGCGCAGGCCGGCGTTCGAGACGCGCAGGCGCACCCAGCGGTTTTCGCTCTCCACCCAGAACCGGCGGTTTTGCAGGTTCGGGAGGAAGCGGCGCTTCGTCTTGTTGTTGGCGTGGGAAACGTTGTTGCCGCTCATCGGCGCTTTCCCAGTTACTTGGCATACGCGTGCCATGAGAGCACTCCTAATACGCTAAATTCGGGGTTCGATCGCCGATGAAGGTTCCATCGTACCGCCACGTGATCCATGGCTGCACTCAGAACGCCGAAGCCTTTACAGACAAGGCCCTTCGATGGCTAGAACTGGTTGGAAAAAAGACAGACGACGATTCTAGCAGAAAAAGTTCAGAAAAATCAAACCCAATTTCGCTTCGTCGTTGCGGAGACCCCGGGGCGGGTCGCCGGGCCACAGTCTACAGCCAACCGGCGCGTGCGAACGAAAATGTATCGTCGGTGCCGACGACGACGTGATCGAGCAGCTTCGCGTCGACGAGCATGAGCGCTTCGTGCAGCATGCGCGTCAGGCGGCGATCTTCCGCGCTGGGCTGCACCGCGCCGGACGGGTGATTGTGCGCGATGATCAGCGCGGCGGCATTCAGCATGAGCGCGCGCCGCACGATCTCGCGCGGATAGACGACCATCCGTGTCAGCGAGCCGCGTGCGCTCTCTTCCACGTCGATGAGGCCGTGACGGGCGTCCAGGTACAGCGTGACGAATACTTCGTGCGGACGCGTGCCGATCCTGAGCCGCAGATAGTCCTCGACCGCGCCTGGCGAGCCGATCTGCATCCGCTCGCGGGCTTTCTCGGCGAGCGCGCGCTGAACGATCTCGGTCACCGCGATCAGCACCGCCGAGCGAGCGGGGCCGATGCCGGGGTGCATGGCGAACGCGCCGGGCTCCGCGTCGAGCATGTTGCGCAGCGAATCGCCGAAACGTGCGAGCAGCGCGCGGGCGCTGGCGAACACGTCGTGGCCGCCGCCGCCCGTGCCGAGCAGCAGCGCGATCAGCTCCGCGTCGGTCAGCGCGGCCGGCCCGCGTTCCAGCAACCGCTCGCGCGGCAGATGGGGTTTCCAGTTTCGCGTGCGGCGCGTGCGCGACGGCGTGGCTGCGTCGATGCGGCGGGCCGGAGCGACAGGCGCATCGGCGATGTCGCGACATTCGGTCGCCGGGGCGGTGAGACAGGGTGACGGCATGATCCAGACTCCATTGGCGGCGTGCGCGGGCGCGATGTCGTCGCACTTTCAGCCTTGCGCGCTCAGGTGACTTACAATATTGGCTTTGCGCCGGGCCTTTCGGCCAGTTCGGGCGCCGACGAACACGAGTCATTCATGAGCATCATCGACCTATCCGAAGTGAAGCCCGGTTCCCATGTCACGCTGCATTACCGGCTTGCGTTGGCCGACGGCGCCGACATCGTCAACACCTTCTCCGACAAGCCCGCCACGCTGCTGCTCGGCGCGGGGCAACTGGCGCCCTCGCTGGAACAGATTCTGATCGGGCTCAGGGTGGGCGACCATTCGACTTATCAGCTAACGCCCGAGCAGGGGTTCGGTCCCCGCAATCCCGACATGCTCCAGCGCGTGACGCTGTCGACGCTGCGGGAGAACGGGATGGTCGGCGACGATTTCACGCCGGGCGACCTGATCGAGTTCAACGCGCCGGACGGCGGCCGCTATGCAGGGGTGCTGAAGGAAGTCAGCGAAACCTCGGCGCTGTTCGACTTCAATCATCCGCTCGCGGGCCAAGCGCTCACGTTCGAAGTGAAAATCATCGGAATCCTGTAATCATGAGCACCACCGATACGCTGTCCGGGCAGACCGTCGCCGCCGATGCCGAAATCCTGCTGGCCCAGCCGCGTGGCTTCTGCGCGGGCGTCGATCGTGCGATCGAGATCGTCGAGCGCGCGATCGCGATGCACGGTGCGCCGATCTACGTCCGTCACGAGATCGTCCACAACAAGTACGTGGTCGAGGATCTGAAGAAGAAAGGCGCGATCTTCGTCGAGGAACTCGAGGAAGTGCCGGCCGGCAACACCGTGATCTTCAGCGCGCACGGCGTGTCGAAGGCCGTGCGCGACGAGGCGGACGTGCGCGGGTTGCGCATTTACGACGCAACGTGCCCGCTCGTCACGAAGGTGCACGTCGAAGTGGCGAAGATGCGCCAGGACGGTGTCGACATCGTGATGATCGGCCACAAGGGCCACCCGGAAGTCGAAGGCACGATGGGGCAGGTCGAGCGCGGCATGCATCTCGTCGAAAGCGTCGAGGACGTGCAGAAGCTCGAGCTCGCCGATCCCGAGCGCATCGCACTCGTCACGCAGACGACGCTGTCCGTCGACGACGCCGCCGAGATCATCGGCGCGCTGAAGGCGAAGTATCCGAAGATTCGCGAACCGAAGAAACAGGACATCTGCTACGCGACGCAGAACCGCCAGGATGCAGTGAAGTTCATGGCGCCGCAGTGCGACGTCGTGATCGTCGTCGGCAGCCCGAACAGCTCGAATTCGAGCCGGCTGCGTGAAGTGGCCGAGAAGCGTGGCGTGGCCGCGTACATGGTCGACGCACCGGACCAGATCGATCCGGCATGGGTCGCCGGCAAGCGCCGCATCGGCGTGACGGCCGGGGCATCGGCGCCGGAAGTGCTCGCCCAGGCCGTGATCGCGCGGCTGCGCGAGTTGGGTGTGCGCAACGTCCGCGCACTCGAAGGCATCGAGGAAAACGTGTCGTTTCCGCTGCCGCGCGGGCTGAACCTGCCGCCTGCCGCCTGATTGCCGCATCGCACCCGCGATACCCCGAAGCGCGCCGTTTGGCGCGCTTTTTTTTGCGTTGCGAAAACGAGATCGCAACCATTATTCACATCAATGGTGCAACCCGGTTGCTATCGCCGCGCTGAACCGTCTCTCAAAATTGGTTGCAATGCAGGAAAACCCCATCGAATCAGGATTATTGGCGTCCTATAAATGGAGTTACAATGCGCCCGTTTTCAGGCCGGAATGGCTTTGAAATCGGGTTTTGGCAAGGCGCGGGAGACCTACTCGATGCATGTGAAGTTGGCTTACGCCATGTCCGTCGCCGCACCGGTTGCAATGACTGCCGGCTGCAGCAAAAAGAGCGACGACGAGGCGAGCAGGGACGCTGCGGCACGCGCAGCACTGGCAGCCAGCGACGTGCGCGCTGCCGGAACCGGTCGAGCGGTGCCATTGGTGTGCCGCATTGCGCAATCGGACAGTGACAAGGACTACGGGGCACGTTTGGCGATCGAGGAAATCAACGCGCAGGGCTCGAAGATCGGCATGCATTCGGTACGGCGGGCAGCACGCGCCGGCGCCGCCGCCATCGACCGGGCGACGGGCCTGCAGATTGTCCGACAACGAGCCGCGGACCGCGATGCGGCAACGGCAGGGCGCGTCGAACGACGGACGCCCGGGTTTCGGGGCAACGCAGGCGACGTGCAGATGTCACGGGTCCCCTTTCATTTCGATTCGACGAAACAGCGTGTCGCCGCGACCCATCGCGTCGCGGCGGGCGGTCTGCTTCGTTTCACGGATTCCGACACAGTCCTGACGAGAGTCGGGCGCCACCTTCGCGATGCCGGTGCGGGCGCCGCGGGGGCGGCGGCGGACGGCCCGCTTGCAGCGCAGGCGACGGCGTCCGGCATCGGAGCGCAAACCCTTGGCGACAACGGCATGTGCGTCGCCAAGGTGGTCGAGCCCGCGGGCGACGCGGCGCGCAACCTGATCTGTCCGGATGCAGGGTTCGTCCCGGCCCGGACGGAAAAAGGCATGGCGTTCGGGAAACCGGACACCGGCCGTTGCGGCACGTGCCCTACGACTTCAAGGAGGCCAAGTACACCGTCCTCGATGTCGTGACGATTTAGCGACGGGACTCATGATGGCACCGAAACAGTGCGGTGCCGTTCTGTATCCGCTCCGGCGGCAGGTCCGGCCGTACAGGCCGGGCGGCGCGCGCCGGGACGATCCACCCTTACCGGTATCGACTAGTACCCGCAGTGTCGCCGAGAAGGCGCGATTCCTCGCTTACCCGCGGGGCGCAACGTCCTCCGGCAGCATGGGCCAAGGAGCTTTAAATGGATATTTTCATCCAGCAGATCCTCAACGGGCTGGTGCTCGGCAGTGTCTACGCCATCATCGCGTTGGGCTACACGATGGTGTACGGCATTCTCGGCATCATCAACTTCGCGCACGGCGACGTGCTGATGATCGGCGCGATGGTCGCCCTGTCGGCGATCACCGTGCTGCAGAATCACTTCCCCGGACTCGGCAACGTCGCGACGCTGACGATCGGCCTTGGCATCGCCGCGGTCGTCTGCGCATGCGTGGGCTACACGATCGAGCGTGTCGCGTACCGGCCGCTGCGCCGCGCGCCGCGTCTCGCCCCGCTGATCACCGCGATCGGCGTGTCGATCCTGCTGCAGACGGCCGCGATGATCATCTGGTCGCGCAACCCGCTGCCGTTCCCGCAATTGCTGCCGACCGATCCGATCAACGTGATCAAGGCGACCGACACGACGCCCGGCGCCGTGATCTCGGTGACTGAAATCGTGATCATCGCGGTGGCGTTCATCGTGATGGCAGGTCTCCTGCTGCTCGTGCACAAGACCAAGCTCGGCCGCGCGATGCGTGCGATCGCCGAAAGCCCGAACACGGCAAGCCTGATGGGCGTGAACCCGAACTTCGTGATCTCGGCGACGTTCATGATCGGCTCCGCGCTCGCCGCGCTGGCCGGCGTGATGATCGCGTCCGAATACGGCAACGTGCACTTCTACATGGGCTTCATCCCCGGCATGAAGGCGTTCACGGCGGCGGTGCTCGGCGGGATCGGCAACCTCGGCGGCGCGATGGTCGGCGGCGTGGTGCTCGGCCTGATCGAGCAGCTCGGCGCGGGCTACATCGGCAACCTCACGGGCGGCGTATTCGGCAGTAACTACCAGGACGTGTTCGCATTCATCGTGCTGATCATCGTGCTGGTGTTCCGTCCGTCGGGCCTGCTGGGCGAACGTGTCGCGGACCGCGCGTAACGGAAGGGGAGCAAACAACATGACATCCATTCAACCGATCGAATCCTCGACGTCGCTCGTCGAAGAACGCAACACGGCCAAGACCGTCATCATCGGCATCCTGACCGCGGCCTTCGTGATCGCGGCGCCGATCATCATCGGCTCGGCAGGCGGCAATTACTGGGTCCGCGTGCTCGACTTCGCGATGCTGTACGTGATGCTCGCGCTGGGGCTGAACGTGGTGGTCGGCTTCGCCGGCCTGCTCGACCTCGGCTACATCGCGTTCTACGCGGTCGGCGCGTACACGGCGGCACTGCTGAGCTCGCCGCACCTGACCTCGCAGTTCGAGTGGATCGCGGCGCTCGCGCCGAACGGCCTGCACATCCCGTTCCTGATCATCGTGCCGATCGCGATGGCGCTGGCGGCGACCTTCGGGATCCTGCTCGGCGCGCCGACGCTGCGCCTGCGCGGCGACTACCTGGCGATCGTCACGCTCGGCTTCGGTGAAATCGTCCGGATCTTCATGAACAACCTCGACCGTCCGGTGAACATCACCAACGGCCCGAAGGGGATCACGGGCATCGATCCGGTGCACGTCGCCGGCTTCAACCTGTCGCAGACGCACTCGCTGTTCGGCTTCCAGCTGCCGTCGGTGTACATGTACTACTACCTGTTCGTGCTGTGCTCGCTGCTGGTGATCTGGGTGTGTACGCGCCTGCAGCACTCGCGTATCGGCCGCGCTTGGGCCGCGATCCGCGAGGACGAAATCGCGGCGAAGGCGATGGGCATCAACACCCGTAACGTGAAGCTGCTCGCGTTCGCGATGGGCGCGTCGTTCGGCGGCCTGTCGGGCTCGATGTTCGGCGCGTTCCAGGGCTTCGTGTCGCCCGAGTCGTTCACGTTCTGGGAATCGATCGTCGTGCTCGCCTGCGTGGTGCTCGGCGGCATGGGCCACATCCCGGGCGTGATCCTGGGCGCGGTGCTGCTCGCGATCTTCCCGGAATTCCTGCGCTCGACGATGAGCCCGCTGCAGCATGCGATCTTCGGTCACGACATCGTCGATACCGAAGTGATCCGTCAGGCGCTGTACGGCCTCGCGATGGTCATCATCATGCTGTACCGCTCGGAAGGCCTGTGGCCGGCGCCGAAGCATGAGGACAAGATCGCGAAACTGGCGAAGCGCAACAGCAAGAAGCCGGTGCGCGCTTAACCAACGGACAAGGGGATATCACACATGAGCGACAAGCAAATCCGACTGTCCGTCAAAGGCGTGAACAAGCGCTTCGGCGGCTTGCAGGCACTGTCCGACGTCGGCCTCGAGATCAAGGAAGGCGAGATCTACGGCCTGATCGGCCCTAACGGCGCCGGCAAGACGACGTTCTTCAACGTGATCACCGGCCTTTACACGCCGGACTCCGGCGAGTTCAAGCTCGACGGCACGGAATACAAGCCGACCGCGGTGCACCAGGTCGCGAAGACGGGCATCGCGCGTACGTTCCAGAACATTCGACTGTTCGGCGGGATGACCGCGCTCGAGAACGTGATGGTGGGCCGCCACGTGCGGACCAAGCACGGGCTGCTCGGCGCGGTGTTCCAGACGCCGGCGGAACGCCAGGAAGAGCGTGAGATCAAGGAGCGCGCGATCGAGCTGCTCGAATACGTGGGCGTGCTGCAGTACGCGGACTACACGTCGCGCAACCTGTCGTACGGCCACCAGCGCCGGCTGGAAATCGCCCGCGCGCTGGCGACCGACCCGAAGCTGCTCGCGCTCGACGAGCCGGCGGCCGGGATGAACGCGACCGAGAAGGTCGAACTCACGCGCCTGCTCGACAAGATCCGCTCGGACGGCCGCACGATTCTCCTGATCGAGCACGACGTGAAGCTCGTGATGGGGCTGTGCAACCGGATGACGGTGCTCGATTACGGCAAGGTGATCGCCGAGGGTCTGCCGCAGGACGTGCAGAAGAATCCGAAGGTGATTGAGGCATATCTCGGCGCAGGGGTGCACTGATGGCAGCGGCAATGTTGAAAATCAAGGGCTTGCAGGTCAACTACGGCGGCATCCAGGCCGTCAAGGGCGTTGACATGGAAGTCCGCCAGGGCGAACTCGTGACGCTGATTGGCGCGAACGGTGCCGGCAAGACCACGACGATGAAGGCGATCACGGGTCTCAAGCCGTATTCGGCGGGTGACATCGAGTACGACGGCAAGTCGATCAAGGGCGTGCCGTCGCACGAACTGCTCAAACGCGGGCTCGCGATGGTGCCGGAAGGCCGCGGGATCTTCGCGCGGATGTCGATCATCGAGAACATGCAGATGGGCGCGTACCTGCGCAACGACAAGGAGCAGATCAAGAAGGACGTCGACCGGATGTTCGGCTTCTTCCCGCGTCTCAAGGAGCGTGCGACGCAGCTCGCGGGCACGCTGTCGGGCGGCGAGCAGCAGATGCTGGCGATGTCGCGCGCGATCCTGAGCAAGCCGAAGCTGCTGCTGCTCGACGAGCCGTCGATGGGGTTGTCGCCGATCATGGTCGAGAAGATCTTCGAAGTGGTTCGCGAGATCTCGAAGGAGGGCATCACGGTGCTGCTGGTCGAGCAGAACGCACGCCTCGCGCTGCAGGCGGCCGACCGCGGTTATGTGATGGACTCGGGCATGGTCACGATGGAAGGCGACGCGAAGCAGATGCTCGACGATCCGAAGGTGCGGGCCGCGTATCTGGGTGAATGAGCGGGCCCGGTGCGGCGCGGCGGCGGATGCCGGCGTGCCGCACAAGGGCTTTCGAAAGGCTGTCACGGGATGCCGTGACAGCTTTTTTTTCGTGCGGCGCGCCCGGCGACGAACTGTGCGTGCGGAGGCGACTCCATTCATTCGGCGGTGACGCCGACCATGCGGTGCGCGACTCGGTAGCAGGCCGTCCGCGACCGGCCGTCCGCAACCGGCCGTCCGCAACCGGCCGTCCGCAAACCGACACGCGGGCTGCGTAGCATGGTCGATCCATCGGGACACGGAGAGCACGCATGAGTCTGGACTACGGTTTCGTGAAGGCGAAGGTGACGTCGGTGGCGCGGCTGAAGGGCTCGCCGCACGGCGGCGAGATCCAGTATCACATCCACCTGACGCTCGCATTGCCGACCGGCGACTGGGACGTCGCGATCAACGTCGGCACCAACGACTCGGACGACCTGCTGAACTACAAGCTCGTCTACGATTTCCATCATCCGGTCACGGCGACGCTCGCGGCCGCGGCCGAAGGCTACAACGATCTCACCGGGCAAACCGCGCTGCCGGCGCTCGACTATCTGCGCAGCGACATCCTGAACGAGACCGGGGCATGGCGCGCGAGCGCTGTGATGGACGGCACCGAGAACGCGGAGCCGATCCCGTCTCTGCTGCGGCTCGTCAACGCCGCGCAGTCGCAGGGGCTCGCCGTCGTCGTGTTCGGCCGCACGTATTCGGAAGGCAACGGCATCCACGATACGCACATGAACCAGGGTTCGACGGGCTCGAACTACCTGCACCGCGCGGGCGACGACCACAACGATCACAACGACGTGTGGCAGGACGGCGCGCTGATCGTGCGCGTGAGCGAGACGCAATGGGCCGCGTATTTCGCGGCGTTCGAGCAGCAGGCCGTGCCGACCGACGCGCTCGGCAATCCGCTGCCGGACGCGGGGCCGATCACGCGCTGATGGGGGCTGCCGGCGGCGTCAGGCGGCCGGCAGCGTCTTGCCGAACGAGATGCGTTCCTCGACGCGATAACCGAGCGCCGCATAGAAGCGGCACGCATCGTCGTTGCCAGGCAGTACCTGCAGATTGATCTTGAGGCAGCCGCGCGCGGCGAGCGCGCGTTCCGCATGCGCGATCAGCGCGCGGCCGATGCCGAGTCGCCGAGCATCGTTCGACACGCCGAACGAGTAAAGCCAGCCGCGATGACCGTCGAAACCCGCCATCAGCGTGCCGACGACCCGCGCGCCGCTGGTCGCGACGAAGAACAGTTCTGGCTGCGTCGCGAGCTTCAGCTCGATCGATCGCAGCGGATCGCGGTGCGGCGGCGCGTCGGCTTCGTCGTAGTGCGGGAACGCGTCGCGCCAAACCGCGAGCACGGCATCGGTGTCGTCGCGTTCGAACGGGCGGATAGCAACAGCCTCGGCGGCGGCATCCATCGCGGCGGTCTCCTCAGAGCGTGTCGAGAATCGACCGCAGCATCGCCATCATCTGGTCGATTTCCTCGGTCGTGACGTTCAGAGCGGGCATGAAGCGCAGCAGGTTCGGGCGCGCCGCGTTCAGCAGCAGGCCGTCGGGCTGCATGTCGCGCGCCTTCTCGACGATCTGCGGGCCGATGTCCTTGCCGAGCAGCAGCGCGCGCAGCAGGCCTTCGCCGCGTTCGCCTTCGAAACCGCGCTCCTCCGACAGCTCGAGCAGCTTGCGCTTCAGGTATTCGCTGCGCTCACGCACGCCTTCGAGGAAACCGGGCGCGACGAGCTGCGAGATCACCGAATAGCCGACCGCCGTCATCAGCGGGTTGCCGTTGTAGGTGCCGCCCTGGTCGCCGGCCTCGAACACAGCGACGTCGGCCTTCGACAGCAGCGCGCCCAGCGGTGCGCCGCCGCCGATGCCCTTCGCGAGCGTCATGATGTCCGGCTCGATGCCGGACAGCTCGTACGCGAACAGCGTGCCCGCGCGGCCGCAGCCGCTCTGCACTTCGTCGACGATCAGCAGCAGGTCGTGCTGCTTCGTCAGCGCACGCAGCGCCTGCATGAATTCACGCGTCGCCGGAATCACGCCGCCTTCGCCCTGGATCGGCTCGAGCATCACCGCGACGGTCTTGTCGGTGATCAGCTTCTCGACCGAGTTGATGTCGTTCAGCTCGGCCTTCGGGAATCCCGGCACCTGCGGTGCGTAGATCGTGTCCCAGCCCGGCTTGCCGCTGGCCGACATCGTCGCGAGCGTGCGGCCGTGGAAGCTGTGGTCGAACGTGATGATCTCGTACGCGCCGTTCTTGAACTTGCGGCCCCACTTGCGCGCGAGCTTGATCGCGCCTTCGTTGGCTTCCGCGCCGCTGTTCGTGAAGAACACCTTGTCGAACACGCTGTGCTGCGTCAGCAGCCCCGCGAGCTTCGCCATCGGCTCGTTGTAGAACGCGGGCGACGGGTTCAGCAGCTTTTCCGCCTGCGTCTTCAGCGCTTCGACGATGCCGTCGTTGCAGTGGCCGAGGCTGTTGACGGCCCAGCCCTGAATGAAGTCCAGATAGCGCTTGCCCGTGTGATCGTAGAGCCACGAACCCTTGCCGTGCGTAAACACGATGTCGGGGCGGTTCGTGATGTACATCAGCGAGTCGATCGGGTAATCGTTCAGGGGCATGACAGCAGACTCCAGCGGACGTTGAAAGGGAAACGGGCAATAAAAAAGCCACGGGAGGCCGTGGCTGGTAGGTCGAACAGCTTGTGCGTAACCGGTGAAGCGGAGGAGGGTTACGCGCGAGTCCGTGACGAGCCGGCGGCATCCGGGCGGAGCGGCGAGCGGCGACGTCGGAGAGCGGACAGGAAGCGGTTCATGTGCGCAAGCATAAGGCATCCCGCGCCCCACTGTAAACCGCCGCGATGCCACGAATGTGTCACGGCGGCGCGCAGGAGGGGACGCGGGCGCGCCCGGTGCTCAGACCGGATGCGCGAGATCGGCGGCGCTCGTGAACGAGTCCGCGTAGAACTCGTCGGCCGGCAGCGCGTGGTGCTGGGTGAAGTCGCGCTGCGCGGATTCGACCATCACCGGCGCGCCGCATGCGTACACCTGGTGGCCCGACAGATCGGGCAGGTCCTCGATCACCGCGCGGTGGACGAAGCCGGTGCGGCCGGTCCACTGGTCGGCGTCGTCCGGCTCGGACAGCACCGGCACGTACTTGAAGTTCGGGATCTCGCGCGCCCATTGCTCGGCGAGCTCGCCGAGGTAGATGTCCTTCTTGCGGCGTGCGCCCCAATAGAGCGTCATCGGGCGCGTGATGCCCGAATGCCTGACGTGCTCGATGATCGCCTTGATCGGCGCGAAGCCGGTGCCGGACGCGAGCAGCACGATCGGCTTGTCGGAATCCTCGCGCAGGAAGAACGTGCCGAGCGGGCCTTCGAAGCGCAGGATGTCGCGCTCCTTCATCGGGCCGAACACGTGGTCGGTGAACTTGCCGCCCGGCATGTGGCGGATGTGCAGCTCGATCGGGCCTTCCTCGTGCGGCGCATTCGCCATCGAGTAGCTGCGGCGCGAGCCGTCCTTCAGGATGAACTCGACGTACTGGCCCGCGAGGTATTGCAGGCGCTCGTTGGCGGGCAACTGCAGCTTCACGATCATCACGTCGTCGGCGCGGCGCTCGAGCGCCGCGATCCGGCACGGCAGCTTCTTCACCTGCACGCCGTCGACGCCGGCGATTTCGCGCACGTCGATCTCGAGGTCGCATTGCGCCTTCGAACAGCAGAGCAGCGCGAGGCCGCGCGTGCGTTCGTCGTTGGACAGTGCCGACGCGGCGTGCGGGCCCTGTTCGATCTGGCCCGACACGATCTGGCCCTTGCAGGAGCCGCACGCGCCGTTCTTGCATCCGTACGGCAGATGGACGTTCTGGCGCAGCGCCGCCGCCAGCACGGTTTCGTCCGACTCGACCTGGAACTGCCGGCCGCTTTGCTTGAGAGTAACGTTGAATGCCATAGAACCAAATAGAACAAAATGTGGGGACCGTGCATGTCGGCACGGCAGCTACAATGCAAACCCGTTGCGCGCCGCGCAACGGTGGCTACTGATTTCGCAACCAACATGATCGCGACTCGAATCCTGCGCCGGCCGCGCGTACTGATCGTCGGCTGCGGCGACGTCGGCCTGCGCTGCGTCGCGCAATGGCGCGCCGCGCGCCGCAACCTGCGCATTGTCGCGCTGACGAGCCATCCGGGCCGCCGCGACGAATTGCGCGCGGCAGGCGCGACGCCGATCGTCGGCGACCTCGATCGCCGGGCGACGCTCGGACGTCTCGCGGGGCTCGCCCGCACGATCCTGCATCTCGCGCCGCCGCAATCCGACGGCCGCGACGATCGCCGCACCCGCGCGCTGATCGCCGCATTGTCCGTGCCTGCACGGCGGCCATCCGCACCGCCGGTGTCGTCGGTCGGCCGGCTCCGCACGCTGCGTGCCGCGACCCGACAGGCCGGCACGCCGGTGCGGGCAGCGCGTATTGTACCCGACGCCCTTCGCGCGCCGACGCTCGTCTACGCCAGCACGACGGGCGTATACGGCGATTGCGGCGGGGCGCGAATCGACGAAACGCAGCCGCTGCGCCCCGCGAATCCGCGCGCGTTCCGGCGCGTGTCGGCCGAGCGTCAGTTGCGGGCGGCGACGGTGCGCGGCGTGCTGTCCGCGCGCATCGTGCGCATTCCCGGCATCTATGCGGCGAACCGGCTGCCGCTCGCGCGGCTCGAGCGCGGCACGCCGGCGCTCGACGCGGCCGACGACGTCTACACGAACCATATCCACGCGGACGATCTCGCGGCGATCCTGCGGCGCGTGGCCGTGCGCGGCAAGCCGGCGCGCGCCGTGCACGCGTCGGACGACAGCGAACTGCGGATGGGAGAGTATTTCGACCGGGTCGCGCAGGCGTTCGGCCTGCCGCTGCCGCCGCGGATCAGTCGCGCGGACGCCGAGCATCGGCTCGAGCCGACGCTCCTGTCGTTCATGCGCGAGTCGCGGCGCCTGTCCAATGCGCGGCTCAAAGCCGAATTGTGCGTGACGTTGCGCTATCCGACCGTAGACGAATTCCTTCAAACGGTCGCGCCACGCGGCGCGTCAGGTCAGCGCCGGTAACGCCTCGATCAGCAGGAAGCACAGCAACGCGCCGATCAGCGCGCCGATCAGGTTCGGATGATACTTGTGCTTCATGTGCATCGTGGCCAGCAGCCCGCCGATCACGATGGCACCCACGATCGCGAACGCGATCGTCACGTACGACAGTTCGAAAGAATGGTTGATGTTCATGATGTCTCCCCTGCATCGCTGCTCGTACAGCTTGTGATTTCAGTATAGCGGGGGATCGTGCGGCCGCGACGCGGCCGGACACCGAACGGTCATGCGGATTTTCCCTTACAGGGTTTTGACGGAATGGCGCAGTGCTGAAAGGTCGTCTTCCCCGAGCCAGCGCCATGCGCCGGGCGTCAGGTCGTCCGGCAGCGTGAAGCCGCCGATGCTTTCGCGGTGCAGCGCCTCGACGCGGTTGCTGGCCGCGGCGACCATGCGTTTCACCTGATGATATTTGCCTTCGAGGACGGTCAGCGCGAGCGCATGCGTGTCGCGCGCGTCGGCGGCGACCGCCGCGATCGGCTTCGGCTCGCCGTGGAGCTGCACGCCGGCGCGCAGCGCGTCCAGCTGGGCGTCGTCGAGCGGGTGGCGCACGGTCGCGACGTAGGTCTTCGGCACCTTGCGCTTCGGCGACGTGTACGCGTGCACGAACTGGCCGTCGTCGGACAGCAGGAGCAGGCCCGTCGTGTCCTGGTCGAGGCGGCCGACGCACTGCACGCCGCGTGCGACGAGCGGCGCGGGCAGCAGGCTGAACACGCTCGCATGGTGTTGCGGCTCGCGCGAGCACTCGTAGCCGGCCGGCTTGTTGAGCGCGAGATACGCGCGGGCGTGGAACGGCCAGGCGGTGTCGTCGACCGTGAACACGAGGCCGTCGGTGTCGAACGACGCGTCGGGGTGGGTCGCGCTCGCGCCCGCGACGGTGACGCGGCCCGTTTCGATCAGTCCGCGGCACTGGCGGCGCGAGCCGAAGCCCTGCGTGTAGAGAATGCTTTCGAGATCCATAGCGCGCGCATTCTATCAAGCGGCGCGCCGGCGTCGGCACGAACCCGCCCGCGCTGGTAAGCTGCGGAGCGCCGCGCGCGACGCGGCGCACGTTCCTTCTTCACGGAAAGACGGTGTCAGCGTGAAGTAGCGCCAGGGCGGCGGCCGGTCCGTGCGAGGGCTGCCACCGTTCTCATCCGACACGGAGTTTGCCGCATGAATCCGACGACGCTCGATGCACTCGCCGATTTTCCCCGCCAGCTCGAAGCCCATTTCGCCGCCGTGCCGGACGGCTATGCACGCTGGACCCCCGACGACTGGAACGGCATCCCGAGCGAGCACTTCTCGCCGCTTGGGCAACTCTGCCACGTGCGCGACATCGAGATCGACGGCTACCACGTGCGGTTGAGGCGGATGCTCGATGAGGATCATCCGCTGCTCGTGTCGGTTGACGGCGAGGCGCTCGCGATCGAGCGCCGCTATGACGCCGCGTACGCATCCGCCGTGCTCGCGGCGATTCGCGACGCGCGGCGCGAGACGCTCGACCTCGTGTCGCGCCTGACACCCGAGCAGCTTGCTCGCACCGGCGAGTTCGAAGGCTATGGCGCGCTGACCGTGCGCGGCCTGGTTCATTATCTGTGCAGCCACGACCAGCAGCATCTGGCCGGGATGCAGTGGCTGCTCGGCAAGATCGACGCGGCGCTTTACGCACGCTGACTCGCGCGTGGGCGGTGGCCGTGCGACGTGTCGCGTCCAGCAGATTTCGCCGCCCCTGTCGGTGGGGCAGCCCACCATTCCGGATGCCTGATTGGATCGTTTTTCTGGATAATCCATCCAGCCATGCCCGGCTGACCGGCGCGTCGCGCGTGCCTACACTCCTAGCTTCATTCAACGCAAAAAGGAGTCAACCGTGGCTACTCACACGCTCGCAGACAAGGTCGTCCTGATCGCCGGTGGCGCCAAGAATCTCGGCGGCTTGATCGCCCGGGATCTGGCCGGCCACGGCGCGAAGGCGGTGGCGATTCACTACAACAGCGCGGCGTCGCAGGCGCAGGCCGAAGAGACGGCCGCCGCCGTGCGCGCGGCCGGCGCGCAAGCCGCGACGTTCCAGGCCGACCTGACGACGGCCGCCGCGGTGGAGAAGCTGTTCGGCGACGCGAAGCAGCGCTTCGGCAAGATCGACATTGCGATCAATACCGTCGGCAAGGTGTTGAAGAAGCCGATCACCGAAATCTCCGAGGCCGAATACGACGAGATGTTCGCGGTAAACAGCAAGTCCGCATTCTTCTTCATCAAGGAAGCGGGGCGGCATCTCGAGGATCACGGCAAGCTCGTCACGCTCGTGACGTCGCTGCTCGGCGCGTTCACGCCGTTCTACGCGGCCTACGAAGGATCGAAGGCACCCGTCGAGCACTTCACGCGCGCGGCATCGAAAGAATATGGCGCGCGCGGCATCTCGGTGACGGCGGTTGGGCCGGGCCCGATGGACACGCCGTTCTTCTACCCGGCCGAGGGCGCCGACGCGGTCGCGTATCACAAGACGGCGGCTGCGCTGTCGCCGTTCAGCAAGACGGGCCTCACCGATATCGAGGACGTCGTGCCGTTCATCCGCCATCTCGTGACCGACGGCTGGTGGATCACCGGCCAGACGATCCTGATCAACGGCGGCTATACGACCAAGTAACGGGCCGTGCCGGCGGTCGTCGCGTGCGCGCGGCGATCCGCAATGGACCGTTTGCATGGACAATGGGCGGGCGCGCGGGCACAAGGCCGCGCGCCCGTTTTTTCTGTGCCGCCGGGATCGGCCGCGACGCGCGGCGCTTGGCGGTGACGGTCGTCCGAACCCACGTTTTCCGCCCGCCGATGGACAAGCTGGATCAGGTCAGAATCTTCCTTCAGGTTGCCGAGATGGGCAGCTTCATCAAGGCCGCGCATGCGCTCGACGTGCCGCGCGCGACGGTGTCGGCCGCTGTCCAGCAGCTCGAGGCCGCGCTCGGCACGCGCCTGTTGCACCGTACGACGCGGCAGGTGCAGCTGACGGCCGACGGCGCGCTGCTGCTGGAGCGCGGCCGGCGCCTGCTCGCGGAAGCCGACGAGCTCGACCGGCTGTTCCGGCGCCGCGATCGCGACGTGATCGGGCGGCTGAACGTCGATGTGCCGAGCCGGATCGCGCGCCGAGTGATCGCGCCCGCGCTGCCGTCGCTGTTTCGCCGCTACCCGAAGCTGCAACTGTCGCTCGGCTCGACGGACCGCTCGATCGATCTCGTGCAGGAGGGCGTCGACTGCGCAATCCGGGTCGGGCGGCTCGCGGACAGCAGCCTCGTCGTGCGGCCGCTCGGGCAGTTCGCGCTGATCAACTGCGCGAGCCCCGACTACCTGCGCGAATGCGGCGTGCCCGAGCACCCCGATGCGCTCGCGCACGGGCACTGGGCGATCGGCTATGCGTCACCGACGACCGGCCGCGAGCTCCGCTGGGAATACTGCGCGGACGGCAGCCACCACACACTGGCGCTGCCGAGCCGTGTGACCGTCAACAACGCCGAAACCTATATCGCGAGCTGCATTGCCGGGATGGGGCTGATCCAGATTCCGCGCTTCGACGTCGTGCATCTGCTCGACAGCGGGGCATTGGTCGAGGTGATGCCCGGCCATCGGGCCGCGCCGATGGACGTGTCGGCCGTCTATCCGCATCGCCGGCACCGGTCGAGACGGCTCAACGCGTTCATCGAATGGTTCGCGGAGTTGATGGCGGATGCGTTGAACGACAAGGGCGCGACCGCGACCGGCGACTGAAAAGGGCGCCGCGCCCGCCCGCGCCGACTGCGATCGACGGCGGCATTCGACAGGTATTGCGGTGTTGCGGCCGGCGCGCGCCTTCAGCCCGGTCGGCTGGGAAGCCGTGGTCGAAACGCTGGCCGCGCGCGGCTACCGCGTGCTCGCCCGGCGTTGCGCGGCTTCGCGCCGACTCGCTTTGCGACCCGCGGTTCTGCGAGCAGGGCTGAACGCGCGGTGCACGCGTGGGGGCGAGATCGGTCGAGCCGGTCACTCGGTGCGGTGGGGAATGTTGTCCGGGAACGGGTAGGGCGCATGCGGCCCGGGCCATTCGGGCACGGGTGGCTGGCGGAGCAGGTCGCATCCGCCCAGCATGATCGACAGCAGCGCGACGAGCATGCCTCGGGCAATCCGGCTCGAAAAGAGGACGCGCGTGGACATGGGGGCCTCCGTGCTTGCGTGTCCTGATACTTGGACTGCCGAGGGAGGGCGCGCGTTGCAGTGTGCGATGCGCGCGGGAAAAACGCGCGGGAAAAAACAAAAAACCCGCGAAGCGGTGAGCTTGCGCGGGTTTCGACAGGTGCAGCGCATGACGCTGCGAAATACTGGTGCCCAGGGCCGGAATCGAACCGGCACGCCTTGCGGCGGGGGATTTTGAGTCCCCTGCGTCTACCAATTTCACCACCTGGGCTTTGATCCTGGCCGCGCATGCGATTGTGCGCGGCGAAACGCAAATTATGGCGGAAAACGGGGCACCGGGCAAGTTTTCCGGCGGCCGCCGTGTTACTGGCTCAGGTAGACGAACTGGCCGTGCTTCACGATCCCCATCACGCTCGCGCGTTGGTCGAGCCCCACATGATCCTTGTTGCTGGTGTTGACGACGCCGTTCGGCACGACGAGCTCGTGCGCGCGTTCGAGCTCGCGCCGCAGCGCCGCGCGGAAGGCCGGCGTGCCGGGCTGCGCGGTCTTGAGCGCGCGGCCGACTGCGTCGACGAGGCGCGGGTACACGCCCGCCGCGTCGCCAGCGAACTGCGTGACGGTGCCGGCACCGTATTTCGCTTCATATGCATCGACGAACGCGAGCGCGGCCCTGCGGGCCGGATGGTCTGCCGGCAGCGTGCGCGCGACGACGACCGGCTGGGTCGGAAACAGCGTCCCGTCGACGTCCTTGCCGCCGAGCTTGATGAATTCCGGCGTCGCGATCCCGTGCGTCTGGTAGATCGCGCCCTTGTAGCCGCGCTCGATCAGCGTGCGCTGCGGCAGCACGGCCGGCGTGCCCGAGCCCGCGATCAGGATCGCGTCCGGCTTCGCCGCGATCAGCTTCAGCGCCTGGCCGGTGACGCTTGCGTCGGTGCGGTTGAAGCGCTCCGTCGCGATCACGCGGATCTTGCGGACTTCGGCGAAGCGTGTGAATTCGTTCAGCCAGCTGTCGCCGTAGCTGTCCGCGAAGCCAATGAAGCCGACCGTCTTCACGCCGTGGTTGGCCATGTAGCGCGTCATCACGTCGGCCATCGCACTATCGCTCTGCGCCATCTTGAATGCCCAGGTCCGCGCGCCTTCCTGCGGCTCGACGATCGCGCCGGAGCCGACCAGCGTGATCATCGGCGTCTGCGCGGCCGCCACCGCGTCGAGCGCCGCGAGCGCGGCCGGCGTGATGTTCGGCCCGACCACGACGTCGACTTGATCCTCGTCGACCAGCTTGCGGATGTTGCGCACGGCGGCGCCCGGATCGGACGCGTCGTCGAGCACCGTCACCTGCAGCGGCTGCCCGGCGATCGTCTTGGGCCACATCAGGATCGCGTTCTTGCTGGTGATGCCTATCGCGGCGGCCGGGCCGGTCGACGACAGGTCGACGCCGACCTTCAGGTCGGCATGCGCGGCCGCGCAGGCGAGCACGAGGGCGGCGCCGGCGGCGCGGCGCAACAGGGCGGGAAGCGTCATGCGGGATTCTCCGTCGGACAGCAAAAAGGGGCGCGATATGCGCCCCCGTGGTTATACACGCCGCTCAGAGTTCGTACGATTCGGATTCGCCCTTGAGCGCCTGTTCGATCAGCTTGCGGTTCAGCGTCGGCGACAGCAGCTCGACGAGCGTATACACATAGCTGCGCAGGTAGGCGCCCTGCTTGAGCGCGACGCGCGTCACGTTGCTGCCGAACAGGTGGCCGACCGGGATCAGCCGCAGGTTGCGGTCGCGCTCGGGATTGAACGCGATGTCGGCCATGATCCCGACGCCGAGGCCGAGTTCGACGTAGGTCTTGATCACGTCGGCGTCGATCGCCTCGAGCACGATGTCCGGCGACAGCCCGCGCAGCGCGAACGCGTGATTGATCTTCTTGCGGCCCGCGAACGCGTCGTCGTACGTAATCAGCGGATACTGCGCCAGATCGTCCAGCGTGACCGGCTTGCGCTCCAGCAGCGGATGGTCGGCCGGCACGACGGCCGCGTGGTGCCACTGGAAGCAGGGCAGCGACACGAGTTCCTTGTAGTCGGCGATCGCCTCGGTCGCGATCGCGAGATCGGCCTGGTCGTGGATCACCATCTCGGCGACCTGCGTCGGGCTGCCCTGCAGGATCGACAGGTGCACCTTCGGGAAGCGCTTCTTGAATTCGGCGATCGCGGCGGGCAGCGAGTAGCGGGCCTGCGTGTGGGTCGCCGCGATGGTCAGGTTGCCCTGATCCTGCGCCGCATAATCCTTCCCGACCCTTTTGAGGCTCTCAACCTCCTGAAGAATCCGCTCGACCGACGCGAGGATGATCCTGCCCGGCTCGGTCAGCGAGCGCACGCGCTTGCCGTGCCGCGTGAAGATCTCCACGCCCAGCTCGTCCTCGAGCTCGATGATCGCCTTCGATACCCCTGGTTGCGACGTGTAGAGCGCCTTGGCGGCCTCGGTGAGGTTGAAATTCTGCCGGACGGCCTCGCGCACGAAGCGAAATTGGTGCAGGTTCATTTATAACCCTTCCGCATATCAACAGAATTTTTTAGTCGTTTGAAATATAAGGCGAGTTTATTACGATTCACCGGAGTTTTTCAAATATGGATATCTGTTTTCGTCATTAGCAATCCACCCGGCAGCGGATGGTGGCGGTGACGGCGGAACGGAGATTCGGGCGCGACGTGGCTAGGACGTCGCGCGGTCACCACGAAAACCCTGGGGTCCCCGAATGTATCAGTACGACCAGTACGACCAGACGATCGTCGACGAGCGAGTCGCGCAGTACCGCGATCAGGTGCGCCGCCGCCTGTCGGGCGAGTTGAGCGAAGACGAGTTTCGTCCGCTGCGCCTGCAGAACGGCCTGTACATGCAGCGCCACGCGTACATGCACCGCATCGCGATTCCGTACGGCAACCTGCGCAGCGAGCAACTCCGCATGCTGGCGCGCATCGCCCGCGAACACGACCGCGGCTACGGCCACTTCTCGACCCGCTCGAACATCCAGTTCAACTGGGTCCAGCTCGAGGAAACGCCCGAGATCCTGGCGAAGCTCGCGTCGGTGCAGATGCATGCGATCCAGACGTCGGGCAACTGCATCCGTAACATCACGGCCGACCAGTTCGCCGGCGTCGCTCAGGACGAGGAGATCGATCCGCGTCCGTGGTCGGAAATCCTGCGCCAGTGGTCGACGTTCCATCCCGAATTCGCATGGCTGCCGCGCAAGTTCAAGATCGCGGTGTCCGGTTCGAAGGACGATCGCGCGGCCGTGCAGATCCACGACCTCGGCGTGTACCTGAAGAAGAACGCACAGGGCGAAGTGGTCGCGAGCATCCTCGCGGGCGGCGGTCTCGGCCGCACGCCGATCGTCGGCGCGGTGATCAAGGAAGACCTACCGTGGCAGCACCTGCTGACCTACTGCGAAGCCGTGCTGCGCGTGTACAACCGCTACGGTCGCCGTGACAACCTGTACAAGGCGCGTATCAAGATCCTCGTGAAGGCGCTGTCGCCCGCGAAGTTCGCGCAGCAGGTCGAGGAAGAGTGGCAGCACCTGAAGGACGGCCCGTCGACGCTCACGCAGGCCGAACTCGACCGCGTGTCGCAATACTTCAAGCCTCCCGTCTACGAGAAGCTCGCCGACACCGACGCGTCGTTCGAACAGCACCTGCTCGAGAACAAGGCGTTCGCGCGCTGGGTCGAGCGCAACGTCGCGCCGCACAAGGTGCCGGGCTATGCCGCCGTCACGTTGTCGCTGAAGGATCACCGCGTGGCCCCGGGCGACGCGACCGACGCGCAGATGGACCTGGTGGCCGACTGGGCCGACGCGTACTCGTTCGGCGAACTGCGCGTGTCGCACGAGCAGAACCTGATCCTCGCCAACGTGAAGAAGCGCGACCTGTTCGCGCTGTGGGAAAAGGCGAAGGCGGCCGGTTTCGCGACGCCGAACGTCGGCCTGCTGACCGACATCATCGCGTGCCCGGGCGGCGATTTCTGCTCGCTCGCGAACGCGAAGTCGATCCCGATCGCGCTGGCGATCCAGCAACGTTTCGACGATCTGGACTACGTGTACGACCTCGGCGACCTGTCGCTGAACATTTCCGGTTGCATGAACTCGTGCGGTCACCACCACGTCGGCAACATCGGCATCCTCGGCGTCGACAAGGACGGTGCCGAGTGGTACCAGGTGTCGCTTGGCGGCGAGCAGGGCACGGGCCGCAACGGCGCGCGCCTCGGCCGCGTGATCGGGCCGTCGTTCTCCGCGGAGGAAGTGCCGGACGTGATCGCGAAGCTGATCGACACGTTCGTCGAGGCGCGCATCGACGGCGAGCGCTTCATCGACACGTACGACCGCATCGGCATCGCACCGTTCAAGGAGCGCGTGTATGCAGCGCGCCAGGCAGTGAACGCGTAACCAACCGGCTAGAAGGAATTTGCAGATGGCTTCGATTATCAAGAACCGCGCAGTGATCGACGACGCATGGCAGGTCGTGCGCGCGGCGGAAGACGGTGCGCTGCCCGCGGTCGACGCGTTGCCGGCCGGCAAGGTGCTGGTGCCGTTCGCCCTGTGGCAGGCCGAGCGCGCGGCGCTCGTCGCCGCGAAGACGAAGGACGAACTCGGCGTGTGGCTCGCGCCGGACAGCGAGCCGGCCGATCTCGTGGCCGATTTCGGCACGATCTCGCTGATCGCCGTCGATTTCCCGCGCTTCGCGGACGGCCGCGGATACAGCATCGCGCGCCTGCTGCGCGAGCGCCACGGCTGGACCGGCGAGCTGCGCGCGATCGGCGACGTGCTGCGTGACCAGTTGCTGTACATGTCGCGCTGCGGCTTCGACGCATTCGCGGTGCGTGCCGACAAGGACATCCGCGACGCGCTGAATGCGTTCACGGAATTCACGCAGCGTTACCAGGGCGCGTTCGACGAGCCGGCACCGCTGTTCCGCCGCCGCGACGCCGCGGCCGACGCCAAGGTGAACGCATGAGCACCGCGACCGCACTGACGCCGGAACTCGCCGCGAAGGTCGAGCGCCTCGACGCACTGCTTGCGCAGATCGGCGCGCGCCACGAGAAGGTGAAGTTCGCGAGCAGCCTCGCCGCGGAAGACATGCTGCTCACGCACGCGATCCTGTCGAAGGGCGTGTCGATCGGCATCTTCTCGCTGAACACCGGCCGCCTGCACGCGGAAACCCTGGGCATGATCGACCGCGTGCGCGAGCGCTACGGCTACGAGATCGAGCAGTTTCACCCGCGCCAGGACGCGGTCGACCAGTACGTCGCCGAGCACGGCCTGAACGCGTTTTACGAAAGCGTCGAGCTGCGCAAGTCGTGCTGCCACATCCGCAAGGTCGAGCCGCTGAACCGCGCGCTGGCCGACGTCGGCGCGTGGGTCACGGGCCAGCGTCGCGAGCAGTCGGTCACGCGTGCCGAGCTGCACGAGGAAGAGCAGGACGAAGCGCGCGGGATCGCGAAGTACAACCCGCTCGCCGACTGGACGGAAGCCGATGTATGGGCGTACCTGAAGGCGTTCGACGTGCCGGTCAACCCGCTGCATGCGCGCGGTTACCCGAGCATCGGCTGCGAGCCGTGTACGCGCGCGATTCGCCCCGGCGAGGACAGCCGGGCGGGCCGCTGGTGGTGGGAGTCACGCGACACGAAGGAATGCGGGCTGCACATCACGATCACGCCGATTCCCGCGAATGCCGAAGCCGGCGCCGCGCACTGAAAGCCGACAAGAAACCGAATATTGCGCCGCCTGCGACAGCGGGCGGCACGAACCCAGAAGAGAAGGACTGAAATCATGAGCACGACGCTCGAGCAATCCGCCTTTGCCCCGCCCACCGGTGCCGACGACCGCATGGGCCACCTCGACTGGCTCGAAGCCGAGTCGATCCACATCCTGCGCGAACTCGTTGCCGAATGCAGCAAGCCGGCGCTGTTGTTCTCGGGCGGCAAGGACTCGGTCGTCGTGCTGCACCTCGCGCTGAAGGCATTCGGCCTCGGCGCGAACCGCAAGACGACGCTGCCGTTCCCGCTCGTGCACATCGACACGGGCCACAACTACGAGGAAGTGATCGACTTCCGCGACCGCCGTGCGCAAGAGCTGGGCGCCGAGCTGGTGGTCGGCCACGTCGAGGATTCGATCCGGCGCGGCACGGTCGTGCTGCGCCGCGAAACCGATTCGCGCAACGCCGCGCAGGCCGTCACGCTGCTCGAGACGATCGAACAGCACGGCTACACGGCGCTGATCGGCGGTGCGCGCCGCGACGAAGAGAAGGCGCGCGCGAAGGAGCGGATCTTCTCGTTCCGCGACGAATTCGGCCAGTGGGATCCGAAGGCGCAGCGCCCGGAACTGTGGAGTCTGTTCAACGCACGCCTGCACAAGGGCGAGCACCTGCGCGTGTTCCCGATCTCGAACTGGACCGAGCTCGACGTGTGGCAGTACATCGCGCGCGAGAACCTCGAACTGCCGTCGATCTACTACGCGCACCAGCGCGAGATCGTGCGCCGCAACGGTCTGCTCGTGCCGGTCACGCCGCTCACGCCGATGCGTGACGGCGAGACGAGCGAACTCGCGCAGGTGCGCTTCCGCACGGTCGGCGACATCAGCTGCACGTGCCCGGTCGAGAGCGATGCGGACGACGTCGAGAAGATCATCGCCGAGACGGCGGTGACCGAGATCACCGAACGCGGCGCGACCCGGATGGACGACCAGGCATCCGAAGCCGCGATGGAACAGCGCAAGAAGCAAGGTTATTTCTGAAGCACACGAGGACATTCACATCATGAGCATCATCGAGAACACCGAAGACCTCGGCGTGTTGCGCTTCATCACCGCGGGCAGCGTCGACGACGGCAAGAGCACGCTGATCGGCCGCCTGCTGTACGACAGCAAGGCCGTGCTGTCCGACCAGCTGTCCGCGCTGTCGCGCGCGAAGAACAAGCGCACGGTCGGTGACGAGATCGACCTCGCGCTGCTGACGGACGGGCTCGAAGCCGAGCGCGAGCAGGGCATCACGATCGACGTCGCATACCGCTACTTTGCGACCGCGAAGCGCAAGTTCATCATCGCCGACACGCCGGGCCACGAGCAGTACACGCGCAACATGGTGACGGGCGCATCGACCGCGCATGCGGCGATCATCCTGGTCGACGCGACGCGCGTGACGGTCGAGAACGGCGTTGCGGAACTGCTGCCGCAAACGAAGCGCCACAGCGCGATCGTGAAGCTGCTCGCGCTGCAGCACGTGATCGTCGCGATCAACAAGATGGACCTCGTCGACTACAGCGAAGCGCGCTTCAACGAGATCCGCGATGCGTACGTTGCGCTCGCGAAGCAGCTCGGCCTGAAAGACGTGCGTTTCGTGCCGGTGTCGGCGCTGAAGGGCGACAACATCGTCGGCGCGAGCGAGCGCATGCCGTGGTATGCGGGCGAGCCGCTGCTCGACGTGCTCGAATCGCTGCCGGTCGAGACGCAGGCCCATGACGCGCTGCGCTTCCCGGTGCAGTGGGTCGCACGCCAGGACGGCAGCTCAGCCGACGATTTCCGCGGCTACATGGGCCGGATCGAATCGGGCGAGGTGAAGGTCGGCGACGAAATCGTCGTGCTGCCGTCGAACCGCACCGCGACGATCGCCGAGATCGTCGCGCCGGTGCCGGGCGGCACCGCGTCGGTTGCGCACGCATTCGCGGGCCAGACGGTGACGATTCGCCTTGAACAGGACGTCGACGTGTCGCGCGGCGACATGTTCGTCACGACCGCCGAGACGGTCGCGCCGGCGAAGAAGCTCGAGGCGGACCTGTGCTGGTTCGACGAGACGCCGCTGTCGCCGCACCGCAAGTATCTGCTGAAGCAGACCACGAGCACGGTGTTCGCGAAGATCGGCGCGGTGAAGGAAGTGCTCGACGTGCATACGCTGTCGCACGCGACCGACCGCCAGGAACTGAAGATGAACGACATCGGCCGCGTGGCGCTGACGCTGCAGAAGCCGATCGTCTGCGACACGTACGACGCGCACCCGGGCACGGGCGCGTTCGTGCTGATCGACGAGGCGACGCATCATACGGTCGCCGCCGGCATGATCCGGGCGTTCTCGGCATAACCGGCGTTGAGCGCCGCCCGTGCGGGCGGCGCGCGCCGGTTGCCGTCCACGAGCAGGACAAGCGAAGCGACAAACATGGGCAAGGTGTATCTGATCGGAGCAGGGCCGGGCGCTGCGGACCTCATCACGGTGCGTGGCGCGCGGCTGCTCGAGCAAGCCGACGTCGTGCTGCACGACGCGCTCGTCGAGCCCGCGATGCTCGACTATGCGCCGAACGCGCGGAAAATCGCGGTCGGCAAGCGCTGCGGGCAGCGTTCGACCGCGCAGCACTTCATCAACAAGCAGATCGTCGACGCGGCGCGCGAGCATGCGTGCGTCGTCCGCCTGAAGGGCGGCGATCCGATGCTGTTCGGTCGCGCCGAAGAAGAAATGCGCGCGCTCGAGGCGGCCGGCATCGATTACGAGGTCGTGCCGGGCATCACCGCGGCGCTGGCCGGCGCGGCGACGCTGAAGCGCTCGCTGACGTTGCGCGGCGTGTCGCGCAGCGTCGCGTTCGCGACGCACAGCCGTGCACCGGGCAGCGACGAGATTCGCGAGACCGCGCGCGCCGATTCGATCGTCTACTACATGGGGCGCGACAGCGCGCCGGGCATCGCCCGCGAACTGATCGACGCGGGCCGTGCGCCCGCGACGCCGGTGGCGATCGTCGAGGCCTGCAGCACCGTGCGCGAGCGCACGCTGACGCTCACGCTTGCGCAGATGGCGGCGGGCGACGCGCAGGCGTGGCTCGACCCTGCGGAACCGAGCCTGCTGATGATCGGCGATGCGTTCGCCGAACGCGTGCGGCGCGTGAAAGAGGGCGATGCGCTGCAGGACGCCGCTTGAGTCGAACGCGTGGTTTGCAGGCGCAAAAAAAGCGCTGGCTTCCGAAGCCAGCGCTTTTTTGTTTGGGCCACCGGTTCGCTTATGCGTCGCGGCCGAGCTGGTCGATGCAGTAGCGTGCGATCGCATCGAGCACGCCGTCGTCTTCCCCGACGGCCGTCGCGCAATGGATCTCGATGCCCGGATGCGCGGCACGGCACGCGTCGACGAGCTGCGGCAGGTCGCGGCGCACATGGCCGCCCTGGCCGAAGAACACGGGCACCACGGTGATGCGCGTGCAGCCGGCCGCGACCTGCGCGGCAACGGCCGTATCGAGCGACGGCGTCATCAGCTCGAGAAACGCGAGCGACACGTGCGGGGCAGGGGGGCCGGCCGCGCGCAGCCGTGCGGCGAGCCGCTCGAACGGCTCGGCCCAGCGCGGATCGCGTGCGCCGTGGCCGAACAGGACGATACCGTGCGAACTCATGTCGAAGCCTCCGTCGTGACGGCGCTCAGTGCCGGTCGACCCACTTGAGCGCGAACAGGCCGAGCGCGAGATAGATGAGGCCCGGTGTCGCCGCGGTCAGCGGCGCGGGCCACGTGTTCAGCGTGCCGATGTGCGAGAACAGCGTGTTGAGCAGCTGGAAGCTCATGCCGAGCATGATGCCGCCGAACACCTTCACGCCGACCACGCCGGCACGCGTATGCAGGTACGCGAACGGCAGCGACAGCACGAGCATCACGAACACCGCGAACGGGTAGAGCAGCTTGCGCCACAGTGCGATGTCGTAGCGCTGCGTGTCCTGCTGGTTTTCGCGCAAGTGCTGGATGTAGCGGAACAGGTTGATGAGCGACATCCGTTCCGGCGACACGAGCAGCACCGACAGGATCTGCGGCGTCAGGTCCGAGCGCAGCCGGTATTCGGGCAGCATCACCTGCTGCGACCGGTATATGGGGTTCAGCGCGTCGGCCGGTTCGCCGCTGATCGGCTTGATCGGCGTCAGTTCGGTTTCCGTCACACCCTTGAGCAGCCAGTGGCCGGGCGGCTCGTAGCGGCCGGTCTGCGCGATCCGAACGTTCTGCAGCTGGAATTTCGAGTCGAATTCGTAGATGCGCACGTTGCTGATCGTCGAATCGGGCGACAGGCTGCCGACGTTGACGAAGCGCGTGACCTGCTCGCCGTTCTCGCGGGCCGCGAGCGTGTCCTTCACCCACACGCCCGACTGGAAGTTCGACGATACCGACGCGCCGAGCGCCTGCAGCCGCACGCGTTCGGACAGCTGGTCGGCGTACGGGCCGACGAATTCGCCGATCAGGTAGGTGATGATCACGAGCGGAATGCCGATCTTCAGCAGCGAGCGCAGCGCCTGGTTGGTCGCGAGGCCCGACACGCGAAAGATCGTGAATTCCGAGTTCGCCGCCATTTGCGCGAACACGTAGATCGCGCTGATCAGCGCGGCGACCGGGATGATCTCGTAGAAGCGCGACGGGGTCTGCAGCGCGACGCGCAGCACCGCGTAGCCGAACTTGTAGTTGCCGTGCCCGACCGAGTTCAGTTCGCTGATCAGGTCGAAGAAGAAGAACAGGCCCGAGAACGCGAACAGGATGAAGACGAACGTGACGTAGATCTGCCGCGCGAAGTATTTTTCATAGAGCCGCATCGATCATGCTCCCGAGCGGCCGAACAGCGCGCGTGTAAACAGCGGACGATTGCGCACGCGCAACCAGAAGATGAACGCGACGATCGCTGCGACGACCAGGTGCAGGCCGACGAGGCCGACGCCGAACGACATCTTGCCCTGCTCGATCTGCGACTGCACGACGTTCAGCAGGTTCGAGTACGTGAGGTAGATCAGCACGGCCATCACGAGGTTGATCGTGCGGCTGCGGCGCGGGTTCTGGTACGACAGCGGAATGCCGAGCACCATCAGGTTGATCGCGATCAGCGGCAGCCCCGCGCGCCACGCGAATTCCGCGAGGTTGTCGCGCGTCGGGTTGCGCAGCAGGTCGGGCGTCGGCGTGCTGTTGGTGGTCGGTACGTTGGTGACCGGCGTGCTCGTGATCTTCACGCCGTAGCGCTGGAACTCCATGATCTTGAAGTTCGGCTGGCCGGGCGTGCCGTCGTAGCGGCGGCCGTCCTCCAGCACGACGAAGCGATCGCCGTCCTTCGTTTCCGTGTGGCCGGTGTGCGATACCACGACGTTGACCTTGCCGTTCTCGGTCGACGTGACGAACACGTTCTGCACCTTGCTCTGGTCCGGCGACATCTTCTCGATGAAGAACACGCGATGGTTCGACGCCGATTCGCGGAACTGGCCTGGCGCGAGCAACGAGATCTCGTCGCGCTGCTGGAAGCGCGCCTTGATCATCTTGCTCTGCTGGTTCGACCACGGCCAGCCGACGAACGCGAAGAACGCGATCAGCAGGATGATCGGCGTGGCGAACACGCCGATCGGCTTGATCAGGCGCGTGAGGCTCACGCCCGACGCGAGCCAGACGACCATTTCGGAGTCCCGGTACCACCGGGTCAGCACGAACAGGATCGACACGAACAGCGTGACGACGAGCATCACGGCGAGATAGCCGATCACGGTCAGGCCGATCAGCACGAGCACGTCGCGCGGATCGATTTCGCCGGACGCGGCATAGCCGACGATGCGGATCATCATCGTCGTGAGCATGATCGTGAGCAGCACCATGAACACGGCGCCAGCCGTATACGCAAGCTCGCGCTGGAGGGAGCGTTCGAAGATCATTCTTGATGAGAAGAGGGCGGGAGGCTGCGCACGCGTGGTGGAGCGCTCGCGCCGCCACGGGAAAAATAGCGGATAATTGCGGCTTTCATCCTTAGCCCAGATTTTATCCGAGGACAAGCGCGATGGACTTTAGCATAAAAGGCTGTGATTGGAGCAAAGGCGAGGCCAAGGGGTTCCTGACCGGGAAGTCCGACTGCATCGTGCTCGGCATCTTCGAGGCGCAGACTCTCTCGGGCGCGGCGCTCGACATCGACACGGCCACCAAGGGGCTGATCTCGCGCGTGGCGAAGGCCGGCGACATGGACGGCAAGCGCGGCAAGACGCTGTTCCTGCACGAGGTATCGGGCATCGGTGCGTCGCGCGTGCTGCTCGTCGGCCTCGGCAAGCAGGATGCTTTCAATCAGAAAGCCTACAACGACGCGGCGACGGCCGCATGGCGCGCGCTGCTGGCCACCAAGGTCGTGCAGGTCACGTTCACGCTCGCGCAACTGCCGGTCGACGAGCGCGGCTCCGACTGGGGCGTGCGTGCGGCGATTCTCGCGCTGCGCAACGAGACCTACCGCTTCACGCAGATGAAGAGCAAGCCGGAACCGGCGTCGCATGCGCTCAAGCGCGTCGTGTTCAGCGTCAATCCGGCCGATGAAAAGGCGGCGAAGCTGGCGGCCAAGCAGGCCGTCGCGCTGGCGAACGGGATGGACCTCACGCGTGACCTCGGCAACCTGCCCGGCAACGTGTGCACGCCGACCTATCTCGGCAATACCGCGAAGAAGATCGCGAAGGATTGGGGTCTGAAGGTCGAGGTGCTCGGCCTGAAGCAGATCCAGGCGCTCAAGATGGGCTCGTTCCTGTCGGTCGCGCGCGCGTCGGTCGAGCCGCCGCAGTTCATCGTGCTGCATTACCAGGGCGCCGCCGCGAAGGCCGCGCCGGTCGTGCTGGTCGGCAAGGGCATCACGTTCGACACGGGCGGCATCTCGCTGAAGCCGGGCGAGGGCATGGACGAGATGAAGTACGACATGTGCGGCGCGGGCTCGGTGCTCGGCACGATGCGTGCGGTCGCCGAAATGGGCCTGAAGATCAACGTCGTCGCGATCGTGCCGACCTGCGAGAACATGCCGGGCGGCAACGCGACGAAGCCGGGCGACATCGTCACCAGCATGAAGGGGCTGACGATCGAGGTGCTCAACACCGACGCCGAGGGCCGCCTGATCCTGTGCGACGCGCTCACTTATGCGGAACGCTTCAAGCCCGCAGCGGTGATCGACGTGGCGACGCTGACGGGCGCTTGCGTGATCGCGCTCGGCGGACACAACAGCGGCCTGTTCTCGAAGGACGATGCACTCGCGGGCGAGCTGCTCGACGCCTCGCGCGAAGCGAACGATCCGGCGTGGCGCATGCCGCTCGACGACGAATACCAGGATCAGCTGAAGTCGAATTTCGCGGACATCGCGAACATCGGCGGGCGTCCGGCCGGCGCCGTGACGGCGGCGTGCTTCCTGTCGCGCTTCACCGACAGCTATCCTTGGGCACACCTGGACATCGCCGGCACGGCGTGGAAGGGCGGCGCGGCGAAGGGTGCGACCGGCCGTCCGGTGCCGCTGCTCGCGCAGTTCCTGATCGACCGCGCCGGCCAGTGATGGCAGGTCTCACGACGATGCGGGTGCGCGGGCAATGACGCGAATCGATTTCCATTCGAACGTCGGCGATTCGCTCGCGTACGCGTGCCGGCTGCTGCGCAAGGCCTACCAGGCCGGGCAGCCGGTCGTCGTGCTCGCGGAACCCGCGCGCCTGCGCGCGCTCGACGAGCAGCTCTGGACGTTCTCGCCGCTCGATTTCATTCCGCACTGCGGCGTCGACAGCGCGCATGCGGCCGGCACGCCGATCGTGCTGACCGCTGATCTCGACCAGGCGCCGCATCACCACGTGCTGCTGAACCTCGGCGCGGCCGTGCCCGCGCAGTTCGCGCGCTTCGAACGCCTGCTCGAGGTGGTCGGCAATGCGCCGGACGAACTGGCCGCGGGCCGCGACCGCTACCGCTTCTACCGCGATCGCGGATACGCGCTGAACAACTACAAGCAAGGCAGCTAGCCGAAACCGTCGACGGAGCGTCCCCGTGACACAAGCCGAATCCTCTTCGATCCCGACGCTGACCGACGTGCTGGTGCCGGGCAAGCCGGTGCCGGCGCGTTCGTCCGCGACCGATATGCCGCCGCGCGACGATGCCGCCGCGCCGGAGCGCACGGGAACCGACCCCGAATTCGTGGTGGTCGAGCCGGTGCCGACGCCGGACGTCCCGACCGTCGAACTGCCGGGCGACAGCGATGCGCCGGCGCAACCCGGTGCCGCCGGACACGTCGTCGCCGAGGAATCGGCTGCGGCGCAGGCGCCGTTGCGCTCCGCGCTGGCCGATGACGAGGGGCAGCAGGCCGGCGTTGCCGCGACGCCGCGCGAGCCCGGTGAAGCGATGCCGTCCCACGCGGGCGCACCGGCTGCCGACGGGCTGGCCACCGATCATCCTGCTCGCGCAGCGCTTCCGGAGTCGCGTGCGGCCGGCGCGCTGACACCGGAGGACGCGCACCATATCGCCGAGCGTCTGCGCAATCGGCTGACGAATTATCTGACCGGGGAAGGGCGCGAGGTCATCGGGGCACGCTGCCGCGACGCGCTGCACGACCATACGGCCTGGCTGGTCGGCCAGATCACGCGCGAAGTGGCGCTGGCGCTCGAAACCGAAGTGATGGAATGGGTTCGCGACGCGGTCGACGAAGAGATCGCTCGCCGCCGGACGGGTCGTTCAGGCTGAGCGCACGGCGAGTGTCGTGCGCTGGCGCCGCGGGCGCGGCTCCGATCGCCGTTGTTGACGATCGCCGATCCGGTTGCAACGAGAGGCATGGAATCGTGCCGGGTGCCAGGCGCGGCGCGCGCCCGGTCATCCAACTCAGTGGAGCGACAGCACCCACTGCGCGAGCGTGTGCGCCTCGACGCTCGTCAGCTGCGTATTGGCGGGCATCGGCACGCCGCCCCACACCCCGACGCTGCCCTTCACGATTGATTGCGCGAGGTAATCGACGGCGTCGGCACGTGCCGCGTACTTGCCCGCGATGTCGTGGAACGACGGGCCCATCAGCGGCTTGCCGACCGCATGGCAGGCCATGCAGTTCTTGCGCTGCGCGAGCACGAGTCCGTCGCTGGCCTGGTCGGCGTGTGCCGCCGCCGCGCCGCCGGTCAGCAGCGCCACGAGCAGCGCGCGCGATATCGTCTGTTTCATGCGGTTCTCCGCCGGCGGGAACGGCCGGCTTCACGGTCCGCGCATTATAAAAGCAAAGGGAATGCGCGTTTTGCGCGTTTCCCCGGCGGCCGTCTGCAATGGGGTCGCATGACCTGCGTGCCGCATCAGCCGGTGACGGCACCCTTGTTCGCCGGGCGGGCGAGGGCTGCGTACTTGGCGAGCACGCCGCGCGTGTAGCGCGGCGCCGGCTGCTTCCACGCGGCGCGCCGGCGCGCGAGCTCGGCGTCGTCGACGTTCAGCTGCAGCACGAGCCGGTGCGCATCGATCGTGATCGAGTCGCCTTCCTGCACGAGCGCGATCGTGCCGCCGACGAAGGCCTCGGGCGCGACGTGCCCGACCACCATCCCCCAGGTACCGCCCGAGAAGCGGCCGTCGGTGATGAAGCCGACCGATTCGCCGAGCCCCTTGCCGATGATCGCCGACGTCGGCGCGAGCATTTCCGGCATGCCGGGGCCGCCCTGTGGACCGAGATAGCGCAGCACCAGCACGTCGCCTGCGCGGATCCGGTCGCCGAGGATCGCGTCCATCGCGCTTTGCTCGTCGTCGAACACGCGCGCCGGGCCCGTGATCACCGGGTTCTTCAGGCCGGTGATCTTCGCGACCGCACCGTCTTGCGCGAGGTTGCCCTTCAGGATCGCGAGATGCCCTTCCTTGTACAGCGCGCGGTCGATCGGGAAGATCACCTTCTGGTCCGCGCGCGGCACGCCCGGCACGTCCTTCAGCTCCTCGGCGATCGTGCGGCCGGTGATCGTCATGCAGTCGCCGTGCAGCAACCCCGCATCGAGCAGGATCCGCAGCACCTGCGGGATGCCGCCGGCCTGGTGCAGGTCGGTCGCCACGTACTGGCCCGACGGCTTCAGGTCGCAGATCACCGGCACGCGCTTGCGGATGCGCTCGAAGTCGTCGATCGTCCAGTCGATCTCGGCCGCGTGCGCGATCGCCAGATAGTGCAGCACCGCGTTGGTCGAGCCGCCAGTCGCCATGATCAGCGACACCGCGTTCTCGATCGACGCCTTCGTGATGATGTCGCGCGGCTTCAGGTCGCGCTTCACGGCCTCGACCAGCACGCGCGCCGATTCGGCGGCCGAGTCGACCTTCTCCTGATCGGGGTTCGCCATCGTCGACGAATACATCAGCGACATGCCGAGCGCCTCGAACGACGAGCTCATCGTGTTCGCGGTGTACATCCCGCCGCACGACCCCGACGTCGGACACGCGTTCTGCTCGACACCCTCGAAATCTTCCTGCGACATCCGGCCCGCGGTGAACTCGCCGACCGCCTCGAACGACGACACGATGGTCAGGTCGCGGCCCTTCCAGTGGCCGGGCCGGATCGTGCCGCCGTACACGTAGATGCCCGGCACGTTCAGGCGCGCGAGCGCGATCATCCCGCCCGGCATGTTCTTGTCGCAGCCGCCGACCACCACCACGCCGTCCATCCACTGGCCCTGCACGCAGGTCTCGATGCAGTCGGCGATCACTTCGCGCGACACGAGCGAATACTTCATGCCCTCGGTGCCCATCGACATGCCGTCCGAGATCGTCGGCGTGCCGAAGATCTGCGGGTTCGCATCGGCCGCCTTCACGGCCGCGACGGCCGCGTCCGACAGCCGCTGCAGGCCCGAGTTGCACGGCGTGATCGTCGAGTGGCCGTTCGCGATGCCGATCATCGGCTTGTCGAAATCGTCCTTCTGGTAGCCGAGGGCGTAATACATCGAGCGATTCGGCGAACGGGCCACGCCTTGCGTGATGTGCTTCGAGCGACGGTTGTACGGCATGGGGGACTCCATCGTTGTATTGGCGACTCCCGCGAACGGCGCGCCGGTTCGGATCAATCAAGAATGGAGTTTCCGGTTTGGAATGTCCAATATATTATTTGTCGATTATTAAGTCGTTTTGCGAATGAGTAAGACATGGCCGACCCGACGCCCGATCTGCGCCAGTGGCGCTATTTCGTGACCGTTGCCGACGAGCGCCATTTCGGCCGCGCGGCCGAGCGCCTGTCGATGACGCAGCCGCCGCTGTCGCAGGCGATCCGGGCGCTGGAGGAGGCGCTCGGCGTCGCGCTGTTCGCGCGTACCAAGCGCTCGGTCGCGCTGACGGCGGTCGGCGCGGCGCTGCTGCCCGACGTCCGCCGGCTGCTCGCGTCGGCTGACGCGCTGCCGCCGCTCGCGCGGCGTCTCGCGCGCGGCGAAGCCGGTTCGCTGTCGCTCGCGTTCGTGTCGACCGCCGATTACGGGCTGCTGCCGTCGCTGCTGCGCGCGTTCGGCGCACGCTATCCGCACGTGCGGCTGCAGCTCGCGGAAGCGACGAGCGACGTACAGATCGACGAACTCGTCGCCGGCCGCATCGACGCGGGGCTCGTGATTCCGCCGGTGCCGCCGCGCCACGCGGCCGGGCTGTCGTACCTGCCGGTCGTGCGCGAGCCGCTGGTGGTCGCGATGCCGGCGGCCGCGGCCCCCGGCGTGCCCGAAGACGAACCCGTGCATCTGGCCGAGCTGTCCGCGCTGCCGCTCGTCATCTTCCCGCGTCGTTTGGCGCCCGGCTTTTATGACATCATTACGGGCTGCTACGGCGCGGCGGGGGAAACCCCGCGCATCGGCCAGGAGGCAATCCAGATGCAGACGATCGTCAGCCTCGTGTCGGCCGGCATGGGCGTCGCACTGGTGCCGCAGTCGTTGCGTAACCTGCGGCGCACCGGCGTGGTCTATCGGCCGCTCGCCGGCGACGCACCGGTCGTCGAGACTGGCCTCGTGTGGCGCACGGGCGATGTCAGCCCGGTGCTCGCCGGCTTCATCGACGTCGTGCGCGCGCACGGTCTTGCCGCATGATGCGAACGATGGCGCGCCAGCGCCGTCCAATGCGCGGTGCGGCGCCGGTGCGAGCGCCGTACCGCATTCGAAAACTTCATCGCTAACCCATGATCATTCACCCGAATTTCGACCCCGTAGCGATCCATCTCGGGCCGCTGGCCGTGCGCTGGTACGGCCTCATGTATCTCGTCGGCTTCATCGCGGCGATCGTCGTCGGCCGGATCCGCCTGAAGCTGCCGTACGTCGCGGCGCAGGGCTGGACCGCCAAGGACATCGACGACATGATGTTCTACGGTGTGCTCGGCACCGTGCTCGGTGGCCGGCTCGGCTACGTGCTGTTCTACAAGGCCGACTTCTACTTCTCGCATCCGCTCGACGTGTTCAAGGTGTGGGAAGGCGGAATGTCCTTCCACGGCGGCTTCCTCGGCGTGACGCTCGCGATGGCCCTGTTCGCGTGGCAGCGCAAGCGTCACTGGCTGCAGGTCACCGATTTCGTCGCGCCGATGGTGCCGACGGGGCTCGCGGCCGGGCGGCTCGGCAACTTCATCAACGGCGAGCTGTGGGGCCGCGTGACCGATCCGAGCGCGCCGTGGGCGATGCTGTTCCCGGGCGCGATGCGTGACGACGCGGCGTGGCTGCCGAGGCATCCGGCGCTCGTCGAGAAGTGGCATCTCGCCGACGTGTTCATGCAGTACCAGATGTTGCCGCGCCATCCTTCGCAGCTCTACGAAATCGCGCTCGAAGGCGTTGCGCTGTTCTTCGTGCTCTTCTTCTTCTCGCGCAAGCCGCGGCCGATGGGCGCGATATCCGCGCTGTTCCTGATCGGCTACGGGCTCGCGCGCTTCACGGTTGAATTCGCGCGTGAACCGGACGACTTCCTCGGCCTGCTTGCCCTCGGCCTGTCGATGGGGCAGTGGCTGTCGCTGCCGATGATTCTCGCGGGCATCGCGCTGCTGGTGTGGGCGTACCGTCGCCGCGCGGCGAGCGTGGCGGCGTGATGTTGCTGCGTCATGCGGTTGCGTCACGCGCGAGCTGTGTGACGCATGACGCGTGATGCGTGATGCGATGCGGATGCGCACGATCGGCGTGCGCATCGATCGCAGGCTCTCGAACGAAAAACGCCGGCCCGAAGGCCGGCGTTTTCGCATCTGCCGCGCGTTGTGCGACGTGCGTTACTTCATCTGCACCGAGCCGTTGACCGTGACCGACACGGTCGCCTTGCCGCCTTCGACCGAGATCGGCGCGCTCATCTTCGCGCTGTCCGTCGGTGCCGCGGCCATCGCCAGCATGCGCGGGTACGGCTGCACGTTGCGGCTGCCGCCGACGTTCACGTCGCGGATCGAGTAGCTGTTGTAGCCGAAGGCCTTCGCGGCTTCGTCTGCGCGCGCGCGGAACGACTTGATCGCTTCGGTCGTGAGCTTCTGCTCGGCCGTGCGCTGTGCTTCGGGCGACAACGAGAACTCGACGTTCGCGACCTGCATCTGGTTCGACAGCTGGCCCGCGAGCTTCGACGCCGCCGCGAAATCGCGCGATTCGAGCACGACTTCGGTACGGCCGCGCCATGCGGAGATCTTGCCGTCGCGATCGGTGCTCGGATACACGGAGAACGCACCGGTGTGCGCGGTGACGCCCGATACGCCCTTCGCCTGCGCGAGCGCCGCGTCGGCCCGCTGGTTGAGCGCGGACGTCAGGCTGCCCGGGTCCTTCGCCTGCTGTTCGTAGAACAGCGTGATGTGGATGATGTCCTGCGGCACGTCGGCGCTGGCCTGCGACGACAGCGACAGCACGCCCGCCGGTTCCGGAAAGTGCGGGTTCGCGGTCTGCGCGTGCGCGGCCGGTGACGCGAGCGTCAGCGCGACGGGCACGGCGGCGGCGAGGGCGAGCGACAGCGCGAGTGCGGATTTCTTGGTCATTGTTGGACTCCTTGTGCGAGGGCGCGCATGCGGATCACGCGTGCGCGACGCGGGCGTACCGCGCGACGAAAAAACGGCCGTCGTCCCGATCGGGCGACAGCGGTTGCTTAGGCTGCACGAACGCGTCGCGAGTTCCGTGGCGGCGGCGCGTCTTGACGGGATTTGACCTTTGCTGTTTGTCTGTTGCGCGTGCCGCGACTGCGTGCGCCTACTTCATCAGCCTTTCGGTGATGAAGCGCCACTCGGCGCGCGTGACGGGTGTGATCGACAGCCGATTGCCGCGTGCGAGCACGCGCATGTCGGCGAGTTCGTCATGCTCGCGCAATGCGGCGAGCGGCACGAGCGGCGACTTCTTCACGAAGCGCACGTCGACGAGCAGCCAGCGCGGTGCTTCCTGCGTCGACTTCGGATCGTAATACGGGCTTTTCGGATCGAACTGGGTGGGGTCGGGGTAGGGCGTCGACGAGACTTCGGCGAGGCCCGCGATGCCCGGCTCAGGGCAGCTCGAGTGATAGAACAGCACGCCGTCGCCGATCTTCATCGTGTCGCGCATGAAATTGCGCGCCTGATAGTTGCGCACGCCGGTCCATGGCAGCGAGTGCTGCGGTGCGTGCGCGAGATCGTCGATGCTTGCTTCGTCCGGTTCGGACTTCATCAGCCAGTATTGCATGGATCGTAATCGACGCAGAAAGGGCTGCTACAAAAGGAAACGGCATCGGGGATCCCCGATGCCGTTGGATAGGCCCCCGCCTTGGCCGCTAGGCCGGCATCCTGAACCTGGGGTTCAGAATTGGTCGCAGTTAGCAGCACTTCGGGTACATCAGACAGAGTGACGCGCGCGCCCGTGCTACAAATTTCCGCAACCGTGCACATGGCATTGGTTCAAGGAATATATGACCTTGGCGAACCAGGCAGGGAAGCTGACTGAACTGTGTTTCGTTGCGCCAATTTGACCACCGTTGATCGCCGAGATCAAGGGGAATCGACGCATCGATCAAACGTTACTGCGTCTCGTGCTGTGCGAGCACCGCGCCGAGCTGTTCGTTCATCTGGTGCATTGTACGACGGATTTCTTCCGCCGGAAATGCTTCACCGTGACGCACGCTCGTTTGCAGTCGCAGCAATTCGGATGCGAGCGACAGTGCCGCCATCACCGCGATACGGTCGGTGCCGCGCACCGAACTGTTCGCGCGGATCTTCGACATTTCAGCGTCGACGCGTGCGACGGCCTCGAGCAACGCCGCTTCGGTCTCGGCCGAACAGGCGAGCCGATAGGGCTGGCCGAGAATCGAGACTTCGATCTGCTTGGTGCTCATGCATGTTCTCCGTGGCTGGCCGCGTCGTCGCCATCCGTGCGCGCCTGCGCATCGAGCAGGTCGAGCTGGTTGTCGGCTTGCTCTGCGTTCTTCGTGCGCGGCAGCTTTTCGAGAATCGCGTTCAGTTTGACCTGAGCGTCGTCGATCTTTGCCGACAGCGTGTCGCGCTCGGCCGCGAGCGCATTGCGTTCGTCGCGCAGTTGCGCGAGTTCCGCGCGGACCGTGTCCGCTTCCGCGCGCATTTGCGCGACTTGCTCCTCGAGCGCGAGCCGTTCCGCGTGATAGCGCTTGTTCAGCGAGATCAGACGGCCAATATTTTGAGATAAGGTTTCGAGTTCGTTGAGCATTTGCTGCGTCCTCTAAAGACCCAGCATTTTAGCGCGGAATAACGCGCATTCCGACATCTGTAACGTTTCCAGTCGTAACACCCCGGCTTCTTGCCGCGAATACGCGGCTCCGGCGTGTTCGCGGCGTGCTCCCGGCATACGTTCGGCCGCTTTCTTGACGCTTGCGCGACCCGCTCCTAAACTGGCGCCGCCTCGGTGCTCGCGCGCGTGTCGCGCGGTTAAACGGGAAGCAGGGCGCGTGCTCCGCATGGAGATCGCCAACCTGCGCTGCCCCCGCAACGGTAAGCGGCCGCGTCGGACGACGCAGGCCGGCTCGGGCGCGTTTCGCGTGCAGGTCGCACGCGGGCGCGGGCCACTGCGCGTGATACGCGCGGGAAGGCGAGCCGGTACGCCGCCAGCCCGGATACCGGCCGAGGCGGGGAGCCTGTACGGCTTCATGACGCGCGGCCTGCGGGGACGCGGGGCGCGCAGTGCTTCACGGGACTTGTCTTCGATGCTGACCCCAATCGTCCGCACGGCCTCCGGCGCACGCCGCGGCGCGCCGCATCTCGCCGTCGCGCACACTGCGGCGGCGGCTGGTTCGCCCGGATCGGCGACGACGCAGGCCGTTGCGGCGCCGGCACCTGTCGCGCCGCGCGCCGACGCGCCTTTGCCGCCGGATGTCGCGGTCGCCGCGCCGAACATGCCTGATGGCTACGACGCAACCGCGATGCCGATCGACCCGATGCGGCGGCTTCCTCTATATTGCGCAGAATGTCGACCGCACGCAGGTGCGGCTCGATGGATCGTGGCCGTGTCACGCCGGTGCGACCGACGTTCGGCCGGCCGAATGCTTGCGGGACGCGATCGGCCAAACGTGGGAATCGGGGTATCGATCGTGGTGCGCGCTATGGTGCGCCGCCGGCCGTGCATCGCTCGCTCTGCCGCACATGGCATGGCATCCGAGCCGCGCGCGCGATGACATCACCGGGTCGCTGTTCGTCCGTGCACGCATCAACAACCTGTTCGACGAGGATGACGAGCTTGCGTAAGTCTGCAACACACCGGAGCGCGACGCTGGTGCCGCGCCTGGCCGGCAACGATGGTCGGCGGAAGCATCGCGCGTCGTGCGCGATGCCGTGCGGCGCATGAGCGCCGCGCGTGCCGCCGCGATCTGGCTAGCGCTCGCGGCCGTGGTCGCGTTGCTGTTCGTCGCATCGCTGTCGATCGGCAGCGTGCCGATGTCACCGTGGCAGGCGCTCGCGTCGCTTGTGCCGCACGGCGGCGACGCACTGTTCGCCGACATCGTGCGCACGCTCCGGCTGCCGCGTGCGCTTGCGGGGTTCGCGTGCGGCGCGCTGCTTGCGCTGGCCGGTGCGCTGCTGCAGGTGCTGCTGCGCAATCCGCTCGCGGAGCCGTATGTGCTCGGCGTGTCCGGCGGCGCGGCCGGCTTCGCGCTCGTCACGATGATCGCGGGCGGCGCGTGGTGGCTCGTCGATGCGTCCGCGTTCGCCGGCGCGCTCGTTTCCGTCGCGCTCGTGCTCGGGCTTGCTCGCCGCGAGCTGTGGCGCGGCGACTCGCGCGATGCGTCGCCGCGGCTGCTGCTCACGGGTGTCGTGATCGCGGCCGGGTGGGGCGCGCTCGTCACGCTGCTGCTGTCGCTCGCGCCCGATGCGCGACTGCGCGGCATCATCTTCTGGCTGACGGGCGACCTGAACGGCGTGACGGCGCCGTGGTTCGCATGGGGCGCGCTGCTGGTGGCCGCATGCGTCGCGCTGCCGGCCGCGCCGCAGCTCAACGTGCTGCTGCGCGGCGACGCGACCGCACTCGCGCTCGGTGTGCCGGTCGCGCGAGTTCGCGTGCGGATCTACCTCGTCGCGTCGCTGGCCGCGGCGGCCGCGGTGACGACGGCCGGCACGATCGGCTTCGTCGGCCTCGTCGTGCCGCATGGGTTGCGGCTCGCATTCGGAAACGACCAGCGCATGCTGCTGCCCGCCGCGATGCTCGCGGGCGGCGGCGGCGTGATGGCCGCCGACCTGCTCGCGCGCACGGCGATCGCACCCGCGCAATTGCCGGTCGGCGTGATGACCGCGTTGATCGGCGTGCCGGTGTTCCTGTGGATGTTGCTGAGGAGACCGATGCGATGACGCACGCCGCACCGCACACTGCCGGCGACATGACCTACGCAGCGATCGATCTCACGCTGAAGGCCGGCGAACGGACGCTGCTCGACGGCTTCACGCAGGCGTTCCGTTCCGGCGAGATCTGGTGCGTCGCGGGGCCGAACGGCGCGGGCAAGACGACGCTGCTCGCGACGCTCGCGGGCCTGCAGCGACCGGCCGGCGGCCACGTCGAGATCGACGGCCGGCCGCTCGCCGCATGGCCGCCCGAACAGCTCGCACGGCGCCGCGCACTGATGCCGCAGCAATTGCACGATGCGTTCAGCGCGACGGTATTCGACACGGTGCTGCTCAACCGCTTCCCGTATCTCGGCGGCTGGGGATGGGAGCGCGACGGCGACCGCGCGGCCGCGCGCGACGCGCTCGCGACGTTCGGGCTGACCGCACTCGCGTCGCGCGACGTGCTGTCGCTGTCGGGCGGCGAGCGGCAGCGCGTCGCGCTGGCCGCGACGCTGTGCCAGGACGCGCCGCTGATGCTGCTCGACGAACCGCTCGCCCATCTTGACCTGCATCACCAGATCGACGGCCTGACCGCGCTGAGCGCATGGCTCGACGGGGGCCCGCGCACTGTACTGTTCTCATGCCACGACCTGAATCTCGCGCGGCGTTTCGCGACGCACGCGTTGTTGCTCGACGGCCGCGGCCATGCGTGGGCGGGCCCCGTGCACGATGTACTGACGCCGGCGCGCGCGAGCGACGCGTTCGGCTACCCGCTCGTGCTGATCCGCGAGAACGGCCGCGACGCGCTGCTGCCTGCGTGGCCCGAGCGACGATGAACTTCATTCTTTCGATGCGCGGCACCGGCCGCGCCAACAAGGCAACCTTCCGATGACGAATCCGACCGACTTCCCGCCCGCAATCGCGCCGCTCGACGACACGCTGCGAAAGCGCCTGCAGCATGTGATCGATCACAAGACCAAGCCGCCCGGCAGCCTCGGCCAGCTCGAGGCTCTCGCGCTGCAGATCGGCCTGATCCAGTGCACCGAGAAGCCGCATGTACAGCGTCCGGTGACGATCGTGTTCGCCGGCGACCACGGGATCGCGGCCGAGGGCGTGAGCCCGTATCCGCAGGCGGTCACCGCGCAGATGGTCGCGAACTTCCTGGCCGGCGGCGCGGCGATCAATGCGTTCTCGGGCGTCGCGCAGAGCGTGCTCGAGATCGTCGATGCGGGCGTCGCGTCGCCGCTGCCGGTGTCCGACCGGCTCGTGTCGCTGCCCGTCGCGCACGGCACGCGCAACTTCGCGGTTGAACCGGCGATGACGCCCGACGAAGCGAAGACGGCGCTCGCCGCCGGTGCGGCGCGCGTGCGCCTGCACGCCTCGCTAGGCACGAACGTGATCGGCTTCGGCGAAATGGGGATCGCGAACACGTCGTCGGCCGCATGCCTGATGAGCCGTCTGCTCGACGTGCCGATCGACGCGTGCGTCGGGCGCGGCACGGGCCTCGACGACCAGGGGCTCGCGCACAAGCGCGCGGTGCTCGGCCGCGCGCTCGTCCGGCATTCGCACGCGATCGCGCCGCTCGATGTGCTCGCGACGTTCGGCGGTTTCGAGATCGCGATGATGACGGGCGCGTATCTCGCGGCCGCGAGCGAGCGGATGACGATCCTCGTCGACGGCTTCATCGCGACGGCCGCGCTGCTGGTCGCCGAGCGCATCGCGCCCGGCGTGCGCGACTACTGCGTGTTCTCGCATGCGTCGCACGAGGCCGGGCACCGGCGCATGCTCGAGCATTTCGGCGCGAAGCCGCTGCTCGCGCTCGACCTGCGCCTCGGCGAAGGCACGGGCGCCGCGCTCGCGCTGCCGCTGGTGCGCGCGGCGGTCGCGTTCCTCACCGAGATGGCGAGCTTCGAATCCGCGGGCGTAGACAATCGTGACGCCTGAGCGCGCGAGCGGTGTACGCGCCGAACTGCGCTATTTCTTCGTCGCGCTCGGCTATTTCACGCGCGTGCCGGTGCCGCGCGCGATCGGCTACGCAGCCGGCGATCTCGATCAGGCGGCACGTTACTTTCCGCTGGTCGGCGCGTGCGTCGGCGCGTGGGGCGCGCTCGTTTATCTCGCGACACTGCGCGTGTTGCCCGCGTCGATCGCGGTCGGCCTGTCGATGGCCGCGACGCTGCTCGCGACCGGCGCGTTCCACGAGGATGGCCTGGCCGACAGCTGCGATGCGTTCGGCGGCGGCTATGCGCGAGACGACGTGCTGCGCATCATGCACGATTCGCGCATCGGCACGTTCGGCGCGGTCGCGCTCGTGATCGCGCTCGGCCTGAAATGGCAGGCGCTCGCGACCATGCCGCCGCTGCGCGCCGCGTGGACGATGATCGCCGCGCATGCGGCGAGCCGCGCGGGGGCCGTGAGCCTGCTGATGTCGCTCGACTATGTCCGGCCGGAAGGCAAGGCGAAACCGGTCGCGCAACGCATGGGCGCACGCGCCGCCTGGATCGCGGCCGCATTCGGGCTGCCGTGGCTGTTCTGGCCGGACTGGCGCGCGGGTCTCGCGGCTCTCGTCGCGCTCGTGCTCGTGCGCGCATGGGCGGCCCGCTATTTCGTGAAGCGGATCGGCGGTTATACGGGCGACTGCCTCGGCTTCGCGCAGCAGTTGAGCGAGCTGGCGATTTATCTCGTGGTGCTCGGATGGATCTCGTACTGATTCGCCATCCGGCCGTCGATGTCGAACCGGGCGTTTGCTACGGACGCAGCGACGTGCCGCTCGCCGCATCGGCCGAGGCGGGGGCGCGGGCCGTGCGCGAGCGTCTGGCGGCGCTCGGGGCGCCGTTGCCCGAGCAGGTCTGGACGAGCCCGCTGACACGGTGCACGTCGGTCGCCGAGCGGCTCGCACAGACGTTCGACGTGCCGCTGCGGCGCGATGCCGGCTGGCAGGAAATGGACTTCGGCGCGTGGGAGCTGCGGCGCTGGGACGATATCGACCGCGCGGCGCTCGATGCATGGGCGGCCGACCTGATGCATGCGTGCGCGCATGGCGGCGAAAGCGTCGCACGGTTCGCCGCGCGCGTCGCACGGATCGCGGACGCGGTCGCGCGGACCGACGCGCAGCAATGGGCGCTCACGCATGCAGGCGTGATTCGCGCATTCGCGTCGCATGCGTTGCGCGTGCCGCTCGATACGCTGCTGTCGCGACCGGTGCCGACGGGCGGCGTCGTCTGGTTGCGGACGGAGGATGCTGCGCGCACATGGGAAGTCGTCCACTGGGACGAATAGGCGAGCGCTTGCTCGTCTGACGCGCGCAAGGGCATCGAGGCCCGAAGTCAGCGCGCCGGCCGCCGCGCCCGTGCGGCGTCGAGATCCTCGCACAGTGCGGCCGCGCCTTGCGCGATGCGCGGCGACGGGCGGGTCAGCAAATCGCCGTCGATCGCGAACAGGTTGTTGCGCGCCACGGCCGTCAGCGCAGGCCACGCACGCCAGCGCGCGAGGCTCGGCAGCGGTGCGTCCGAACGTGTCGCGCCGGCACTCGTCGTCACGATCGCTTCCGGATTCGCCGCAAGCACGGCCTCGTCGGTGACGGTCGGCGCGAGCGGCTTCAGCGCCGCGAACACGTTGCGACCACCGCACAGCGTGATGACTTCGTTGAACAGATGCGCGCCGTTGAGCGTCGTCAGCGGGCGATCCCATACCTGGAAGAACATCGTGACGGGCGGGCGTGCCGCGTAACGCGCGCGCAGCGCGGCGATATCGTACGAGAACGATGCCGCGGCCGCGTCGGCGACCGGTTCCGTGCCGAGCAGCGTGCCGAGCCGGCGCAGCGACGTGGCCACGTCGTCGAGATGTTTCGGTTCACTGAAGAACAGCGGAATGTGGAGTGCACGCAGCGCGTCGGTTTGCCGCTCGGCGTTGCCGTGTCGCCAGACGACGATCAGGTCGGGCTTCAGCGCGGCGATTCGCTCGAGGTCGAGCGCCTTGTTGTCGCCGACGCGCGGCACGGCTTGCGCGGCGGGCGGGTAGTCGCTGTACGTGACCGTGCCGACCAGTTTCGCACCGCCGCCGGCCGCGTAGACCAGCTCGGTCGCATGCGGCGCGAGGCTGATCACGCGTTGCGCCGGCGCGGGCAGCGCGACCGTATTACCGGCATCGTCGCGGGTCGTCACGTCCGCGTGAGCGAAGGGCGCGTGCGCGAGCGCGACCAGCGACGCGAGGGCCGGCAACCGGCGGAACAGGCAGGCGTTCATGCGGATGCCTGTGACACCGTCGGGACGCACTGCGAGAGTGCGTCGGCGACGCGCCGCCATTCGGCTTCGTTGCCCGGCAAGCCGACGCGCACGCTCGACGGTCGTGCAAAGTACCGCGTCCAGATCCCGTGTGCGGCGAGCGCCGCGTGCAGCGCGGCGGCGCGCGGATCGTCGGTCCAGCTGAACAGCGGCGTCGCGTGCACCGCGAAGCCGTGCGTGCGCAGTAGCGCGGCGAGGCGCTGGCCGTCGGCCGCGAGCCGCGCGCGCGCGGCGGCCTGCCATGCGCGGTCGGCGAAGGCGGCGGCGACCGCGTGACGCGCGGGGCCGCTCACGGTCCATGCGCCGAGCATGTCGCGCAGCGCGGCGACCCGCTCGGGACCGGCGAGCACGAAGCCGGCTCGAATGCCGGCGAGTCCGAAGAACTTGCCGACCGAGCGCAGCACGACGAGGCCCGGACGATCGGTGAACTGCGCGAGCGATGGCGTGGCGCCCGTATCCGCGAATGCCTCGTCGACGATCAGCGTGCCGCCGCGTGCCGACAGCTGAGCATGCCAGCCGAGCAACCGTTCGGCCGGAACGAATTCTGCGGTCGGATTATTCGGATTCCCGACGATGACGTGGCGTAGCGTTGCGGGCAGCACGTCCGCGTCGATGTCGAGCGGGACGACGCGATGGCCGTGGCGCGCGAATGCAGGTGCGTATTCGCCGTACGCGAGCGCAGCGACGCCGGCGTCGCCAGTCGGCAGCAGCGCGGGCAACGCGCGGATCGCGGCCTGGCTGCCGGCGACCGGCAGCACGTGCGCGGCATTGGGTGCGCCGTAGTAGCCGGCCGCGCATGCGGCGAGCGTATCGCCGTCGTCGGGCAGCCGGCGCCATGCGTCGGCCGGGACCGGCGGCACCGGATAGCCGACGGGATTGATGCCGGTCGACAGGTCGAGCCAGGCGTCGTACGGAATGCCGTGGCGGCGCGCGGCTTCGTGCAGGTTGCCGCCGTGCGGGATGCGTGCGTCAGACATGATGGGTAGCGAGAATGAGTGCGCCGCTCGCGACGAGCAGCGCGAGCCACAGCGCGAGCGTGCGCGTGACGAGCGACAGCGCGGCGACGACGTGCACGGCCGTCGCCGGCGCGCCGGTGCCGAGCGCGGGACGGTCTTCGATTTCGCCATGATAGACGGCCGGGCCGCCGAGCTGCACGTTCAGGCTGCCGGCGCCGGCAGCCATCACGGGGCCTGCGTTCGGGCTGTCCCAGTGGCGCGCCTGGGTGCGCCAGCAGCGCCACGCGGCGGCCGTGTCGCCGAGCAGCGCGTAGCTCGCGGCGGTGAGGCGCGCGGGAATCCAGTTGAGCGCGTCGTCGAGGCGCGCGGCGGCCCAGCCGAACGTCAGGAAGCGCGGTGTGCGGTAGCCCCACATCGCGTCGAGCGTGTTCGCGAGCCGGAACAGCAGCGCGCCGGGGCCGCCCGCGACGACGAACCAGAAGAGTGCGCCGAAGATCGCGTCGTTGCCGTTCTCGAGCGCCGATTCGACGGCCGCGCGCGACAGTGCGCCTTCGTCGGCTTCGCTCGTGTCGCGCGAGACGATGCGTGCGGTCAGCGCGCGCGCGGCGTCGAGGTCGTGCCGCAGCAGCGCGGCGGCGATCGGTGCGACATGGTCGGCGAGGCTTTTCGCGCCGAGCGCGAACCACAGCAGCGCGACGTGCAGCGCGGCCGCGAGCGGCCAGGGCAGCACGGCCGCGAGCCATGCGGCGACGGCCACCGGCGGCACCACCGCCGCGAGCCATGCGGCGACGCCGACCATGCGGCCGCGCCGGCCCGTGTTCAGCGCGCCTTCGATGCGCGCGGCGAGCCGGCCGAACGCGACGAGCGGATGCCAGCCGGCCGGTTCGCCGACGATGCGATCGACGATCGCGGCCGCGACCGCGAGCATCGCGACGACCGGCAGCGACAGCATCAGCATGACGGCGCTCCGGCCTTGAGTTCGAGCGGCAGCCCGGCGACCAGCAGTGTCACGCGCGTCGCGAGCGCGGCGATGCGCTGGTTCAGGCGCCCGAGTTCGTCGACGTAGCGGCGCGTGACCGACCCGAGCGGCACGACGCCAAGCCCGATTTCGTTGCTGACGATAATCACCTTCGCGCGCGCACCGCACAACGCGTGCTCGAGCCGCTCGACCTGCGCCGCATACTGCGCATCGTCGAGCGGTTCGCCGTCGAGCGGGCACAGCAGGTTCGTGAGCCACAGCGTCAGGCAGTCGACGAGCAGGCACGCGCGCGGATCGTCGAGCCGCGCGAGCGTGCCGGCGAGGTCGACGGGTGCGTCGGCGAAGCCCCAGTCGGCCGGCCGGCGCGCGCGGTGATGCGCGATGCGCCGTTCGAATTCGGCATCGGCGGCCGTCGCGGCCGCGGTCGCGATATAGGTGACGGGGCGGCCGCTGTCGGCGGCGAGCCGCTCGGCGTGCGCGCTCTTGCCCGAGCGCGCGCCGCCGAGGACGAAGGTGAGGTCGTGCGGAATCATCGCGTGATTGTAACGGCGCACGCGTGGCGGCGCGGGCGATAATGCGGCCTTTGCTTCGCCACGACCTTGCATACGATGAACGCACCCGAACCGCAGCCGCGCGGCACGTTGATGATCCAGGGCACGACGTCCGACGCGGGCAAGAGCACGCTCGTCGCGGGCCTGTGCCGCCTCGCGCGTCGCGCGGGCGCGCGCGTCGCGCCGTTCAAGCCGCAGAACATGGCGCTGAACAGCGCGGTGACGGCCGATGGCGGCGAGATCGGCCGCGCGCAGGCGTTGCAGGCGCTCGCCGCGGGTGTCTTGCCACATACCGATTTCAACCCGGTGCTGCTGAAGCCGACGAGCGATCGCGGCGCGCAGGTGATCATCCACGGCAAGGCGCGCATGAACCTCGATGCGCGTGCGTACCACGACTACAAGCCGGTTGCGTTCGACGCGGTGCTCGAGTCGTACGCGCGGCTGCGTGCCGGCTACGACACGGTGCTCGTCGAAGGCGCGGGCAGCCCGGCCGAAATCAACCTGCGCGAAGGCGATATCGCGAACATGGGCTTCGCCGAACGCGTGGACTGCCCGGTCGTGCTGGTGGCCGACATCGACCGCGGCGGCGTGTTCGCGCACCTGGTCGGCACGCTCGCGTGCCTGTCGGACAGCGAGCGCGCGCGCGTGCGCGGCTTCGTGATCAACCGCTTTCGCGGCGACATCAAGCTGCTCGAACCGGGCCTCGACTGGCTGCGCGCGCAGACGGGCAAGCCGGTGTTCGGCGTGCTCCCGTACCTGCACGGGTTGATGCTCGACGCGGAAGACATGCTGCCATCGCAGGCGCGCAGCGCCGCCGCCTTGCGCGGCGACGCCGGCGTGCTGCGCGTGGTGGTGCCCGCGCTGCCGCGGATCAGCAACCATACCGATTTCGATCCGCTGCGCGCGCATCCGCAGGTCGAGTTCACGTACTGGAAGAGCGGCCCGGCGCCCGATGCCGACCTGCTGATCCTGCCCGGCTCGAAAAACGTGCAGCGCGATCTCGCGTGGTTGCGCGACGCGGGCTGGGACGCGCTGATCCGCCGGCACCTGCGCTATGGCGGCAAGGTGATCGGCATCTGCGGCGGCATGCAGATGCTCGGCCGCACACTGGACGATCCGCTCGGCCTCGAAGGCGCGCCCGGCAGCATGCCGGGGCTCGGGCTGCTCGACTTCGACACGACGCTGCAGCCGGACAAGACGCTGAAGAACGTGACCGGGCATCTCGCGCTGCCCGGCGCGGCCGCCGTGCACGGCTATGAGATCCATATGGGCGACACGCGCGGCCCTGCGCTCGCGTCGCCCGCGCTGGAACTGGCGGCGGGCGACGCACCGGGCGGCGTGCGCACGGACGGCGCACGGTCGGCCGACGGGCAGATCCTCGCGACCTACGTGCACGGGCTGTTCGACGCGCCCGACGCGTGTGCGGCACTCCTCGCGTGGGCGGGGCTCGACGGGGCGGCGCACATCGACTACCCGGCGCTGCGCGAGGCGTCGCTGGAGCGGCTGGCCGATTCGTTCGCCGAGCATCTCGACCTGCGCGCGCTGTACGCGGAGTTCCGCTGACGCAGGGCGTGCCTGGCCTGGCATTTTGCGGCGGAGCGTGTACAACTCAGATGGGCGGAGGTCCGCCGAAGGAGCGCGACGATGAAGGCTCGATGGTGGTTGGGCATGCTGCTCGCGGCGCTGCTGGGCGCGTCGGCGGTGGCGCATGCGTGCGACTCGTACGCGCCGGGCGGCGGCCCGGCCGGTTCGGGTGACGCCGCGCAAGGCAAAAGCGGCGGCTGACGTTAGTAGCCAGTACGGGCAGCGGGGCACGATCGGTCGTGCCCCTTTTTACGACGCAATTCGTTCCTGCGGGGAATCAGTTAAAGCCGTATCGCGTGTTTATTGGTCGAATTGATTCGAATAGAGTGCGATCCATTCTCATCCACTCATGAAGGAATTCGCCATGACCTCGCATCGCCTGAACGATCTCGGCGCGACGCTGCTGCGCGTCGCACTCGGTGTGCTGTACCTCGCGCACGTCGCGCAGAAGGTGTTCGTCTTCACGCTGCCCGGCACCGCGCAGTTCTTCGCGTCGATCGGCCTGCCGGGCTGGCTCGCGTATGTGACGACGTTCGTCGAACTGGCCGGCGGCCTTGCGCTGCTCGCGGGCTTCCGCGTGCGTATCGCCGCGCTGGCGCTGCTGCCGTTCATGCTCGGCGCGGTGTCCGCGCATCTGCCCAACGGCTGGAGCTTCGCGTCGCCGAACGGCGGCTGGGAATATCCGGCGTTCTGGGCCGTCACGCTGGCCGTGCAGGCGCTGCTGGGCGGCGGCGCGTTCGCGCTCGGCGCACCGCGTGCCGCGGCGCGAACCGCTTGAAAGGGGGCGCGCATCGGCGCAACCCGTTCCGGTGACACCCCGTTTGCCGATATCATCGCTCCCTGTATCCGCAATCGAGCGGCGCCTGCCAGGCGGCAGGTGCCGCGCGGCTTTTTCGGGGGAATTCATGACGGTCATCGTGGTGGCAAATCCGAAGGGCGGCGTGGGGAAAAGCACGCTGTCCACCAATCTTGCCGGCTATTTCGCGGCGCAGGGCGCATGGGTCGCGCTCGCCGATCTGGATCGGCAGCAGTCCGCGCATGCGTGGCTCGACCTGCGGCCGGCCGGCCTGCCGGCGATCGAGGCGTGGAGTCTCGATCCGGACGCGCCGTCGAAGCCGCCGCGCGGCCTCGAATATGCGGTGATCGACACGCCGGCCGGCCTGCACGGCAACCGGCTGAACGTCGCGCTGCAGCTCGCCGACAAGGTGATCGTGCCGCTGCAGCCGTCGATGTTCGATATTCTCGCGACCCAGCAGTTTCTGGAGCGCCTCGCCGGCGAAAAGGCCGTGCGCAAGGGCAGCGTCGAGGTCGGGATCGTCGGGATGCGGGTGGACGCGCGCACGCGCTCGTCCGACCAATTGCACCGTTTCGTCGAAGGGCTCGGGCTGCCGGTGCTCGGCTACGTGCGCGACACGCAGAACTACGTGCAGATCGCCGCGCACGGCCTGACGCTGTGGGACGTCGCGAAAAGCCGCGTCGAGAAGGATCTCGAACAGTGGCGGCCGATCGTCGAATGGGCCGAGCGTCGCGCGCCGAAAGCGGAGAAGGTCGCCAAGGCGTCTTGATCGCCGATGGCCGAATACCGGCGAGGCCAGGTGCAGCAGGGTGAATGAAGAAGGGCCTGATCCGGCATCGTGACGGATCAGGCCCTTTCTCTTCCTGCATATGCGACTGCGCGGCGCCCGCCGTCACGGCGCGTGGGCGCGCCGAGGCAGCGATCCGGCGCGTCGCGACACGCCGGCCGCGGCGTGGATCAGGTCCAGTTCTGCGTCGGCACGTGATCGCGGTGGCCCTTGATCTTGTTGCCTTCGTCGATGAACACGAGCTTCGGCTTCCAGCCGGCCTGCAGCTCGGCTTCATCGACCATCGCGAACGCCGCGATGATCACGAGGTCGCCGAGTTGCGCGCGGCGAGCGGCCGAGCCGTTCAGCGAAATCATCCCGCTGCCGCGCTCGCCCTTGATCGCGTACGTCGAGAAGCGCTCGCCGTTGTTGATGTTCCAGATGTCGATCCGTTCGTTTTCGATGAGGCCCGCCGCTTCGAGCAGGTCTTCGTCGATCGCGCACGAGCCTTCGTAATGCAGCTCGCAGTGCGTGACGGCCGCGCGGTGGATCTTCGATTTGAGCATATGGCGCTGCATGGTATCTCCGTGATGCGTGAGAGGCGAGGGCGGGCGGCCCGTCAGATTTCCAGGTTGTCGATCAGGCGCGTCGCGCCGAGTTTCGCGGCCGCGAGCACGACGAGCGGCTCGCCGGCTTCGAGTTCGGCGGCGCTCGGCGCGATCAGGTTCGCGCGGCGGCGGATCGAGATGTAGTCGGGCGCCCAGCCGCGCTCGGCCAGGTGCGCGCGCGCGGTCTGCTCGAGCCTGCCGAGGTCGCGTTCGCCGCCGAGCACGCTGTCGCGCACGCGCTGCAGCGTCTTCGCGAGTTCGGGCGCTTCCTTGCGCTCGTCGGTCGTCAGGTAGCGGTTGCGCGACGACAGCGCGAGGCCGTCCTCGTCACGCACGGTCTCGGCCGCGACGATGTCGACGGGCAGCGCAAGCTGCTGGCACATCCGGCGCACGATCATCAACTGCTGGTAGTCCTTCTTGCCGAACACGGCGACGCGCGGCTGCACGCACGACATCAGCTTCGTGACGACCGTGCACACGCCGGCGAAGAAGCCCGGGCGAAACTCGCCCTCGAGAATCCCGCCGAGATCGTCGGGCGGCAGCACGCGGTACTCCTGCGGCTCCGGATACATGTCGCGCTCGGTCGGCGCGAACAGCACGTAGACGTTTTCCTTCTGCAGCTTCTCGATGTCGTCCTGGAGCGTGCGCGGATATTTGTCGAAATCCTCGTTCGGGCCGAACTGCAGCCGGTTGACGAAGATGCTCGCCACGACCGGGTCGCCGTGCTGACGCGCGAGGCGCATCAGCGACAGGTGACCTTCGTGCAGGTTGCCCATCGTCGGCACGAACGCCGTGCGGTTCTGTCCGCGCAACTGGTCGCGCAGTTCCTGGATCGAGCTGATGACTTTCATGATCGGGTAGCGGGTTCCTCGCGCAGGCGCGCGTTGGCGCCGCAACAGCGGCGTCGGGGTCGAAGCGGAGAACGCCGGCGCGCGGGCGGCGCATCGGGCGTCGGCGGATTGTAGAGGATTTGGCCGCCGGGCGCATCGAAAAAAGTACGATCGTTCACTTTTTGATCGGGCGCACCGCGAGCGAGCCGCGCCGGCGGGCCCGGCGGCAGGATGCGGTGCATTTCGGTGTGCGGGGTGGCGCGGGCGCAGCGGCGCGCCTTACGCGGGCAGGTACGCGAGGCGCACGTAGATCGGCGCGAACGGTTCGGCCTGCGTGATCTCGACGAGCGATTCGCGCGCGAGTTCGAGCATCGCGATGAAGTTCACGACGACGACCGGCACGCCGCGCGACGTGTCGAACAGGTCGGCGAACTCCATGAAGCGTGCGTTTTGCAGCCGGCGCAGGATCAGGCTCATATGTTCGCGCACCGACAACTCCTCGCGGGAGATCTTGTGGTGCTGGACGAGCTTCGCGCGCTTGAGCACGTCGGCCCATGCGGCGCGCAGGTCGTCCGAATCGACGTCCGGAAAGCGCGGCGTGATGCTCTGCTCGATGTAGACCTCGGCGCGCAGGAAGTCGCGGCCGAGCTGCGGCAGCTGGTCGAGGCGTTGCGCGGCGAGCTTCATCTGCTCGTATTCGAGCAGGCGGCGCACGAGTTCCGCGCGCGGATCCTCGGCTTCCTCGCCGGTATCGGCCTTCTTGACCGGCAGCAGCATTCGCGACTTGATCTCGATCAGCATCGCGGCCATCAGCAGGTATTCGGCCGCCAGCTCGAGGTTCGACGTGCGGATCTGGTCGACGTAGCCCAGATATTGCGCGGTGACCTGCGCCATCGGGATGTCGAGCACGTTGAAGTTCTGCTTGCGGATCAGGTACAGCAGCAGGTCGAGCGGGCCTTCGAACGTCTCGAGGAACACCTCGAGCGCATCGGGCGGGATGTAGAGATCCTGCGGCAGCTTGAAGAGCGGCTCGCCGTACAGACGTGCGAACGCCGCGACACCGTCAACCGTGTCGGGCGTCGAATCGGCGCCCGCGGGCGCGGCAATCGCGTCGTCCTGCCGGGCGGCGCTGGCCTCGTCGGCGGCGCTCACGTCGTCAGAAGTTCTGGTAGTAGACGTAGGACGTTTGCTTCACGCGCGATTCCTGCTGCTCGGCGCGCTCGTCGAGGTCGATCGGCTGCTTGTCCCACAACAGCGAACGGCCCTTGCGCTGCTCTTCTTCGAGCGTCGGCTTCTGTTGCTTGAGCTGGTTCAGGAATTGCGTGACGTCGGACTGGTACGGCATGGCTTGGCTTTCCGTTTCGGGCGGCGCACGACGCGCCGGGTTCGCGATGGCGGGATTTTACCGCATCGCGGGGAACAGCCGGCGGCAATCGCGCGTCGAATCCGCTGGCCGACACCCGCGGCCCGACCGGCCGGGCCCGCGCGCGCTTCGTTGCGTCCCGGCGTCAAAGCGGTGCCCGTGCGGGCAGAGCCGCCGCCCTGTGGTCAAATACGGGGTTTTCCACACAATCACGACAACCGAGGACGAGGTCATATTTGGCGGGTCAGGTGAACCAGCAGGCACATACGGCGCATGAGGCGAGCCCGCGCGCGGCGCGTCACCGCGGTCGTCGCGCGCGGCGCGGCGCCGGTGCGGCGGCCCGGGCAGCCCTCGTGGGCTGTCTCGCCGCGTTCGTGGTGCTGCCGGCTTACGCGAAGTACGACGTCGATATCGACGCGCCGCGCGCGATCCGCAAGCTCCTCGAGGCCCATCTCGACATCGCGCGCTTCGCCAAGCGCGACGACATCAGCGACGACCAGTTCGACTTCCTCGTGACCGCCACGCCGCAGCAGGTGCGCGACCTGACCGCGACGGCCGGCTATTTCTCGCCGGTCGTGCGCACCGACGTGCGCACGCGCGACGGCAAGCGCGACGTGCGCGTCGCCGTCGATCCGGGGCCGCAGACCGTCGTGTCGACGGTCGACCTGGCATTCAAGGGCCCGGTCGGCACCGAGGATCCGAAGCAGGAGGCCGCGACCCGCTTCGCGTTCTCGCTGAAGCCGGGCGACCCGTTCACGCAGTCCGACTGGGACGGCGCGAAGGGGGCGGCGCTCAGGCAGTTGCAGTCGCGCCGCTACCTGGGCGCGAAGATCGCGTCGTCGGAGGCGCGCGTCGATCCACGCACGCAGCGCGCGACGCTGGCCGTCACGTTCGACAGCGGCCCGACGTTTACAATCGGCAAGGTCGACGTCGACGGCGTGCGCCGCTATCCGGAAAAGATCGTCACGAACGTCAATCCGCTGTCGGAAGGCGAGATCTACGACGTGCAGCGGATCACCGAGCTGCAGCGGCAGTTGCAGAACACGCCGTACTACGCGAGCGTCGCGATCGACGTCGGCGACGATACGGCGAAGCCCGAGCGCACGCCCGTGCACGTGAAGGTCAGCGAGTTTCCGTACAACAACATCCGCGGCGGCGTCGGCTATGCGACCGATACGGGCCCGCACGTGCAGGGCTCCTACACGTATCTCGACACATTCGGCGCCGCGTGGCCGCTCACCGTGTCGGGCCGGCTCGACCAGATCCAGCAGTACGGCCAGGTCCAGCTGTCGATGCCGCCGGGCGAGAAAGGATGGACCAACAGCGTGCTCGCGTCGTACACGAACACCAACGTGTCGGACACGCGCATCTACAGCGCGCGGGTCGGCGTGCAGCGGACACGCACCGGCCAGTTCATCGACTACGCGTACTCGCTGATGTTCTACCAGGACCGGCTCGACCAGAACGGCGCCGGCCCGACCACGAGCCGCGCGCTGGTGCCGCAATGGGCATGGACGCGCCGCAACGTCGACGATCCGCTGTTCCCGCGCTCGGGCAACCTGATTCACGCGGAGGCCGGCTTCGCGATCAAGGGCGTGCTGACCGATCAGACCTTCATCCGCGGTTACGCGCGCGGCCAGCAGTACCTGCCGATCGGCAAGCGCGACCTGTTCGTGTTCCGCGCGGAGCTCGGCGGCGTGTTCACGAGCGGCAGCTCGAGCGGCGTGCCGGCGTCGCTGCTGTTTCGCGCGGGCGGCTCGAATTCGGTGCGCGGCTATGGCTACCAGAGCATCGGCAACAGCGTCGACGGCTCCGTCCTGCCGACCAAGTACCTGATGACGGGCACCGCCGAATACCAGCACTGGTTCAACCGCGACTGGGGCGCCGCGACCTTCTTCGACATCGGCACCGCGACCGATGCGTGGGGCGAGCGCGTGTTCTACCCGGGCGTCGGCATCGGCGCGCGCTGGCGCAGCCCGGTCGGCCCGATCAACGTCGACGTCGCGTACGGACTGCGCAACCACAGCGTGCGCCCGTACCTGACGCTCGGCATCGCTTTCTGACCTTGTTGCACGAGCCACGACGAACCGCATGACGAAGGATCCGAACGACACGCCGCCGCCCAACGATCCGGACTCGCCCGAGCGCGCGCCGGACGCGCCGCCGCGCCGCGTGCGTGGGGGCCGGATCGCCGCGTGGGCGCTCGTGACGGTCGTGCTGCTCGTCGTGCTGGCGGCCGGGCTCGTGCTGGCCGCGGCGACGACCGAGCGCGGCACGCGGCTCGCGTGGCAGACGGCCGTGCGCGTGCTGGGCGGCCGGCTGGCGGGCACGCTCGACGGCGGTTCGCTCGCAACCGGCGTGCGCGTGCGCGGCTTCGCGTGGACGAGCCCCGGCGGCGCCGGCACCGAAGTGCGGATCGACCGGCTCGACGGCCGCTGGGCGCTCACCCGCGCGCCGTGGCGGTTGTCCGTTGACTACCTTCGCGCGGGCACGATCGATGTACGGATCGCGCCGGGTCCGTCGACGCCGGCCGCGACGCCGCAGGACCTGAGCCTGCCGCTGCAGTTGCGGATCGACGACCTGCGCGTCGATCACCTGGCGATTCACGAAGGTGGGTCGACGACCCAGCTCGACCATCTCGCGTTGAACGGCCGCAGCGACGGCCGTCACCATGAACTCGCGCTCGACGGCGTCGACACACCGTACGGCGCGCTGACCGCCCGCGCGAAGCTCGACGGCGTGAAGCCGTTCGCGCTGACGGGCAACGCGACCTACGTGGGCAAGCTCGCGAACGAACCGGTCAACGCGAGCGCGAACGTATCGGGTTCGCTCGAAGCGCTCGTCGCCGACGTCGCCGCGAGCGGGATGAAGCTGAACGGGCGCGCGCACGTCGAGGCCGCGCCGTTCGGCGCGGTGCCGCTCACGCGTGCATCGCTCGCGTTCGATCACGTGAACCCGCAGGCGATCGCGCCGGGCGCGCCGGCCGCCGATCTCGCGGTGCGCGCGGAGCTGGCGCCCGTGACCGCGCCGGCCGGCGCCGCACCGGCGAAGGGTTTCGCGGTGACCGGCCCGGTGTCGATCGTCAACGCGAAGCCCGGCACGCTCGGCGAGCACCTGCTGCCCGTCGTCGACGCCCATGCGACCGTCAATCTCGACGCGCACGCGCAGCGGATCGACGGCCTCGCGCTGAAACTGATCCGCGACGGCAGCGTGACCGGCAACGGCACGCTGACGGGCGGCAAGGGCCGCTTCGACCTGAAGGTCGCGAACCTCGACCTCAATGCGTTCGTCGCCGAATTGCGGCCGATGCGCCTCGGCGGCCCGCTCGGCGTGACGCTCGCCGGCGACGTGACGACCGTCGACTTCAACCTGAACGATCCGAAGCTTGCGCTCGGCGCACGTGCGAAGGTCGCGCTGACGCGGCAGCAGACGGTGCTGACCGATGCGCGCGTGACGGCGGGCAAGGGCCGTATCGACCTGACCGGCGTGTTCCGTCACGACGCGCATTCGAGCTACGACGCGAAGGCGACGCTGACCGCGTTCGATCCGCTGCTGCTCGCCGCGATGCGCGCGCCGGGCGCGGGCGGCGGCAAGCCGGCCGCCAGAACGGCGAAGGCAGCAGCGAAGGCGCCGGCCAGGCGCGGCGAGACGCGCGTATCGGGCACGCTGACGGCCTCCGGCGCGTTCGAGCCACAGGTGTCGACGAAGGCGACCTTCAAGCTCGGCGACAGCCTCTACGACGGCGTGCCCCTGACCGGCGCCGGCGTCGTGCAGCTCGTCGGCGCGCGGATCCTGCCGAGCAACGCGAACCTGACGATCGCGGGCAACCACGTCGACCTGCGCGGCAGTTTCGGCGCGCCGGGCGACCGGCTGCGCTTCGTCGTCGACGCGCCCGAGCTCGACCGGCTCGGCTTCGGCGTGCAGGGCCTCGTGCAGGCGCAGGGCGAGCTGACCGGCAGCTTCGCGCATCCGAACGTGACGGCCACCTACAAGGCCCAGCACGTCGTGCTCGGTTCGAACCGGATCGGTGCCGCGCAGGGGCGCGCCGACATCCGCGACGGCGCGCACGGTGCGCTCGTATTCACGGCCGACGCGACCGACATCGCGCTCGGCTCGCTGCAATTGAAATCGCTACGCGCGAATCTCGACGGCACGCGCGCGAAGCATACGCTCGACGCGTCGGCGCTCGGGACGGCCGGCGGCCGCGTGATCGACTTGACGTTCGCGGCGAACGGCGGCGTGGTCGAGAATCGCGACGGGATGCGCTGGGACGGCACCGTCACGCGCCTCGCGAACCGCGGCACGCCGGCGGTGGCGCTGCAGTCGCCGCTCGCCGTGTCGGCCGGCGCCGGCCGCGTGACGCTCGGCGCGACGCGGCTCACGCTCGAAGGCGCCGCGATCGACCTGAAGTCGTTCGTGTTCGATCACGGCCAGATGCGCTCGGCGGGCACCGTGCGCGGCGCGTCGGTCGCGCGCTTCCTCGAGATCCGCCAGGAGCTGACGGGCCAGCGGTCGCCGGTGCGCACCGACGTCGTGCTCGATGCCGACTGGGATTTCTCGCTCGGCGCGAACGCGACGGGCTACGTGCAGGTGAAGCGGCGCGGCGGCGACGTGACGATCGAGACCGGGCGCGGCATCGCGTCGCTCGGGCTGACCGACCTGTCGGCGCGCGCGAGCTTTGCGCCGGGCAACCGGCTCAACGTGGTGGCGCTGGCGAAGGCGAACCGGGTCGGCACGCTCGACGCGAACGTCACCGTGCCGTTCGCGCTGCGCGACGGCGTGTTCGGCGTCGTCGACGACGGCCCGCTGGCGGGCCGCATCGACGCCGACATCCCGTCGCTGAAGGCGACCGGCAACCTGTTCGGGCCGAGCTACCTGCTCGGCGGGCGCGCGGCGCTGAAGCTGACGATCGCTGGCACGCCGGTGAAGCCGAACGTGTCGGGCATGCTGACGGGCGACGATCTGTCCGCGACGCTCGTCGACCAGGGCGTGCAGCTGAAGGACGGCATCGTGCGCGTGAAGCTCGCGGAGAACCTCGTCGAATTCCAGCAGGTCGAGTTCCATGGCGGCGACGGCACGCTGCGCGCGATCGGCCGTGTGCGTCTCGACGGCGAGGCGCCGGACCTGACCGCGAGCATCGTCGCCGACAAACTCGAACTGTTCGCGGCGCCGGACCGCAAGCTGTCGCTGTCCGGCAAGGCGACCGTCGCGAACGACGGGCCGCGCGGCGCGCTGTCGATCGACGGCAAGTTCGTCGTCGACCGTGCGCTGTTCGACCTGCCGGAAGACGCGGCGCCGCACTTGTCCGACGATGTCGTCGTGGTGCGACCGGACGGGACCGTGCGCGGCGAGACGCCGACCGGCACGGCGGTCGCGAAGCCGCAGAAGGTCGAGGACAAGCCGGCGCCGTCGCTCGCGCCGCGCGCGAACATCGACATCGGCCTCGGCAACAACTTCCGCTTCAAGGGACACGGCGCGGATCTCGGGCTGCGCGGCACGATCACCGTGATGAGCGCGCCTGGCGTGCCACTGCGCGCGATCGGCAACGTGCGCGTGACCGAAGGGTCGACGTATACGTCGTTCGGCCGCAAGCTCGCGGTCGAGAACGGCTTCTTCACGTTCAACGGCCCCGTGTCGAATCCGGGCGTGAACATCCTCGCGATGCGGCGCAACCAGGAGGTCGAGGCCGGGGTGCAGGTCACCGGCACGATCCAGGCTTTGACGGTCAAGCTGGTGTCGGAACCCAACGTCACCGACAACGAAAAGCTGTCGTGGCTGCTGTTCGGGCACGGCACCGACCAGGGCAACAACGTCGGCCAGCAGGGCACGATGACGGCGGCGCTCGCGCTGCTCGGCAGCGTGACCGGCAAGCGCGTCGCGCAGACCTTCGGCCTCGACGAATTCTCGATCGGCCGCAGCGACGTCGGTCTGACCGATCCGCAGGTCATCCAGGTCTCGAAGGCGATCAACGAGCGTTTCGTGCTCGGCTTCGAGCAGGGCCTGCAGTCGGCGAGCAACGCGTTCAAGGCGACGATCAACCTGACGCGCTTCTGGTCCGTGTCTGCATACGGCGGCACGTTCCAGGGCGTCGACCTGAACTACACGCGGCGCTTCGATCGCTGGTTCAGCCGGCGGTGACGGCACGCGCTTCGACGCGCATCGGAATCGTCGTCGCGACTCGCACCGTCGTCGCGCATGAAAAAAGCCCCGCACGCATCGTGCGGGGCTTTCGTGCGCAACGGGCGGCGCGTGCTGCTTACTTCACGCGCATGCCGGGCTTCGCGCCGCTGTGCGGCTCGAGGATGTAGAGGCCCGGCTCGGCCTTCTCGTCGGCGGCCGACGCGGCGAGCACCATCCCTTCGGACAGCCCGAACTTCATCTTGCGCGGCGCGAGGTTCGCGACCATCACCGTCAGCTTGCCGACGAGCTGCTCGGGCTGGTACGCGGACTTGATGCCCGAGAACACGTTGCGGGTCTTTTCCTCGCCGATGTCGAGCGTGAGCTGCAGCAGCTTGTCCGAGCCTTCAACGGCCTGGCACGCGACGATCTTCGCGATGCGCAGGTCGACCTTCGCGAAATCGTCGATCGAGATCGGACCGTCGTCGGCGCCGTTCGCGGCGGCGGCCTTCGCGTTCGCCTTGGCGTTCTTGCCTTCCTTCGCGGCGTTGGCCGCGCTTGCGGCAGCCGCGCCGGTGGCCTCGGCCTGCAGCGAATCGCGGTTCGCGGCGAGCAGCGCGTCGATCTGCTTCGGATCGACGCGCGTCATCAGGTGCTGGTACGCCTTGATCGGCTGCGCGGACGACAGCGGTTTCGCGGCATCGGCCCACGTGAGCGGCGCGATCCCGAAGAAGGTCTCGACGGCTTCGGCCACGCGCGGCATCACCGGCTTCAGCGCGAGCGACAGCAGGCGGAATGCCTCGAGGCTCACGCTGCAGGTTTCGTGCAGCGCGACCGCGTTGGCCGGATCCTTCGCGAGTTCCCACGGCTTCGCGCCGTCGACGTATGCGTTCACTTCGTCAGCGAGTTCCATCGTCTGGCGCAGCGCGCGGCTGTATTCGCGCGCTTCGTAGTGCGCGGCGATCGCGGGAATCGCATCGCGCAGCTTCGCGACGAGCGGATGGTTCATCGCGCTGTCCTGCACGCGGCCGTCGAAGCGCTTGAGCAGGAAGCCGGCCGCGCGGCTCGCGATGTTCACGTACTTGCCGACGAGATCGCTGTTCACGCGCGCCTGGAAATCATCGAGGTTCAGGTCGATGTCTTCCATCGTCGCGTTCAGCTTCGCGGCGAAGTAGTAGCGCAGCCATTCCGGGTTCAGGCCGGTGTCGATGTAGCTCTGCGCGGTGATGAACGTGCCGCGCGACTTCGACATCTTCGCGCCGTCGACCGTCAGGAAGCCGTGCGCGAACACGTTGGTCGGCGTGCGATGGCCCGAGAACTCGAGCATCGCCGGCCAGAACAGCGTGTGGAAATACAGGATGTCCTTGCCGATGAAGTGGTACTGCTCGGCGGTCGAGCCCGACCGGATCCACGCGTCGAAGTCGATACCCTTGCGGTCGCACAGGTTCTTGAAGCTCGCGTAATAACCGACCGGCGCGTCCAGCCACACGTAGAAGTACTTGCCGGGTGCACCCGGGATCTCGAAGCCGAAGTACGGCGCGTCGCGCGAGATGTCCCAGTCGGCGAGGCGGGCTTCGCCGGCGTCGCCGAGCCATTCGCGCATCTTGTTGGTGGCTTCGGGCTGAGCGAGGCCGCTGACCCATTCGCGCAGGAACGACTCGCAGCGCGGGTCCGACAGGCGGAAGAAATAGTGCGTCGACGTCTTGCGCACCGGCGTCGCACCGGACACGACCGAATACGGATTCAGCAGTTCGGTCGGCAGATAGGTCGAACCGCACACTTCGCAGTTGTCGCCGTACTGGTCCTTCGCGTGGCACTTCGGGCATTCGCCCTTGATGAAGCGGTCCGGCAGGAACATTTCCTTGACCGGGTCGTACGCCTGCTCGATCTCGCGCTCGGCGATCAGGTCGTTTTCCTTCAGCGCGAGGTAGATCTTCTCGCTCAGCACGCGGTTCTCGTCCGAGTCGGTCGAGTAGAAGTTGTCGAACGACACGCCGAAGCTGTCGAAATCGCGCTTGTGCTCGGTCCACACGCGGTCGATCAACTGCTTCGGCGTCAGGCCTTCCTTCTCCGCGCGCAGCATGACCGGCGTGCCGTGCGTGTCGTCGGCGCCGATGTAGTAGACCTCGTGGCCGTGCATTCGAAGCGTCCGCACCCAGATGTCGGTCTGGATGTACTCGACCAGGTGGCCGATGTGGATCTGGCCATTGGCATAGGGCAGTGCGGACGTAACGAGGATCTGGCGGCTGCCTTGCGGCGCCGCAGCCTGCACGGAAGTGAGGTCGGATGCGGACATAGGGTCTGTAGAAGAACGGCGGAAACGACGGAAACTGCGATTCTAGCAGGGGCGCGGGCAGGTCAGCCGGCGCGGGCGCCATGGCGCGGACGCAGGACGGGGCGGGGCCGCCGTGGCGGCTTGCCCGGTGGCGCAATGCTGCGGCGCAGCATACGAATTCCGGGCAAAAAAAACCGGGGCGGATTCGGCCCCGGAGCAACAACGACAAGAGGAGAATGGTGACGCGCCGGCTGCGCCAGCCGCGTACCGTAAAGACAGACCGCGGGCCGCGACAGAAGTTCGAAATTTTTTTCGATTCGTTACGGATCCCGCTGGAAGCCTTGAGCGGCGGGGGCGCGCGCCCCCGTTTCCTCCTCTCGCGGCGATGCTTACTGCTGTGCTGCGCGCAGGTAGATCTCGACGCGGCGGTTTTGCGCACGGCCGGCTTCGGTCGCGTTGTCCGCGATCGGGTTCGACGGGCCCATGCCTTGTGCCGACAGGCGGCCGCCGGCGACGCCGCGCTGCACCAGTGCGTTCACGACGCTCTGTGCGCGGTTCTGCGACAGCGTCTGGTTCAGCTGTGCCGAGCCCGTGCTGTCCGTGTAGCCGACGATCGATGCCGTCACTTGCGGGTTCTGGTTCAGCGTCGTGGCCAGGTCGTTCAGCAGCGGCGTGAAGGCCGGCGTGATCGCGTACTGGTTCGTCGCGAACGTCACCGAGCTCGGCACGTTCAGCTTCAGCGAGCCGTCCGGCTGCTCGGTCACCTGCGTGCCCGTCTTGGCTGCCGACGGCGCGAGCTTGTTCTTGATCGCTTGCCAGTTGTAACCCGTCACGCCGCCGACCAGTGCGCCGACGCCCGCGCCGATCGCCGCGCCCTTGCCGCCACCGGCCAGCGCGCCGATGCCCGCGCCCAGCGCCGCACCCGTGCCGGTGCCGACGGCCGTATTGCTGCCTTGCTGCGTGGCGCAGCCTGCCAGCAGCGCGCCGGCGAGTGCGAAGACGGACAGGCGAGTCGCGATTTTCATGTTCATCTTGGATTCCTCTCTTGGTTGAACGAGTCGACAACGACGACAAACAACAGTTACGGCTCCCTGCACGGCCGCCCGAAAAAGGAAGGGCAGGCCCGTGCCGCGGCAGCCGCCGAGGCGGCCGCATGCCCTGTTCGTCAGCGGGGCTGTTCCGGACAGGGCGACGCATCAGCCTCTACAATATAGGCGGTTAGTGGCCGATTTGGCCCCATAGCATGCCGCACGCGAAGATTGCTCCGACGCGCGCGTTCGCGCAATGGCGTGCAACAGATTCTTTCACTTTTCCCGATTTTCGCAGCGTTATTTGATATTTCTTGACGTTTGCGCGCGAGAAAAACGTTTTCACGGAGTTTCAATGAGCATTGACCGGGCACAAGTCGACGCCGCACTGGCGGCTGTCGTCGACCCCAATACCGGCCGTCCGTACGCGGCGAACAAGGGCGTGCGCAACGTCGCGATCGACGGCGAGGCCGTGGCGGTGGACGTGGTGCTCGGCTATCCCGCGCGTAGCCAGCACGACGAGGTGCGCGCGCGCATTGCCGATGCGCTGAAGGCCGTGCCGGGCGTGCACGACGCGCGCGTCGCCGTGTCGCAGGAGATCGTCGCGCACACGGTGCAGCGTGGCGTGAAGCTGCTGCCGAACGTGAAGAACATCGTCGCGGTCGCATCGGGCAAGGGCGGCGTCGGCAAGAGCACGACGGCCGTGAACCTCGCGCTCGCGCTCGCCGCGGAAGGCGCGTCGGTCGGCATTCTCGACGCCGACATCTACGGTCCGTCGCTGCCGACGATGCTCGGGATTCACGGCCAGCGCCCCGAGTCGCCGGACAACCAGTCGATGAATCCGCTGGTCGGCCATGGGCTGCAGGCGAACTCGATCGGCTTCCTGATCGAGGAAGACAACCCGATGGTGTGGCGCGGTCCGATGGCGACGTCGGCGCTCGAGCAGCTGCTGCGGCAGACCAACTGGCGCGAGCTCGACTACCTGATCGTCGACATGCCGCCGGGCACGGGCGACATCCAGCTCACGCTCGCGCAGCGCGTGCCGGTGACGGGCGCCGTGATCGTGACGACGCCGCAGGACATCGCGCTGCTCGACGCGAAGAAGGGCCTGAAGATGTTCGAGAAGGTCGGGATTCCGATCCTCGGTATCGTCGAGAACATGAGCATCCACGTCTGCTCGAACTGCGGCCACGAAGAGCACATCTTCGGCGCGGGCGGTGCCGAGCGGATGGCCCGGGATTACGGTGTGAACGTGCTCGGCAGCCTGCCGCTCGACATCGCGATCCGCGAGCGCGCCGACAGCGGCACGCCGACGGTCGTGGCCGAACCGGACGGCGCGCTGGCGCGGCGCTACCGCGATATCGCGCGCGGGGTCGCGCTGGCGATCGCCGAGCGCGCGCGCGATATGACGTCGAAGTTCCCGTCGATCGTTGTTCAAAATACGTAAAACCCTTGCGGGGCGGGGCCTCACGCTGTTTACGGCGCCGCGAGGCGCGGTATCATGGCGACTTTTCCCGGGTCCCTTTACCCGCCCGGCATGGCCGCCGTGTCGAACGGCCGCCAGCCGGCATGAGGATCGAATGAACCAACGACATCACGGCGTGCACGCCGGCCGCGCGCGGCGCGCGCTGCTGGCCGCCGCCGCGCTGGGCCTGCTGGCCGGCTGTACCTCTTTTTCCTCGTCGCACGAAAAGCGCGCCGACGCGCAACTGCAGCCGACCGTCGGCTCGCAGGCACGCGGTGCGGTGACGTTCGTCGAACGCCCGGACGGCGTCCAGGTCACGTACAACCTGGCCGGCCTGCCGCCGAACAGCGATCACGCGCTGCAGGTGCACGAGCGCGGCGACTGCAACGCGGGCGACGGCTCGAGCGCCGGCCAGGTGTTCGCGCCGGCAGCCGACCGGCTGCGCGCGGGTGCGCGCGTCGCCGGCGATCTCGGCAACATCCATGCGGATGCGAACGGCGTGGCGGCGGGTTTCATCGTCGCGCCCGATCTGGCCCTCGACGGTGTGCGCTCCGCGCTGAATCGCGCGGCGCTGGTGCACCGCGACCCGAGCGACCCGGCGTTTCCGCAGCACGGCGCGGGGCCGGCGCTCGCGTGTGGCGTGATCCGATGACGGACGCCGCATGCGCCGGCCGATGATCGCGTAAAATGTGCGCCTTTCCCGGCCGCGGCCTCGCGGGTCCGGCCCTCACCGACTGTCACGCAGCGTTTCCAGGCGCCCTGTTATGAGCATCAAGTCCGACAAGTGGATTCGGCGCATGGCCGAAGAACACAAGATGATCGAGCCGTTCGTGCCCGATCAGGTTCGCGCGTCCGAGGACGGTCGCAGGATCGTCAGCTACGGCACGTCGAGCTACGGCTACGACATTCGCTGCGCGGACGAATTCAAGATCTTCACGAACATCAATTCGACGATCGTCGATCCGAAGAACTTCGACGAGGGTTCGTTTGTCGATTTCAAGGGCGACGTGTGCATCATCCCGCCGAATTCGTTCGCGCTGGCCCGCACCGTCGAATATTTCCGCATCCCGCGCACCGTGCTCACCGTCTGCCTCGGCAAGTCGACGTACGCGCGCTGCGGGATCATCGTCAACGTGACGCCGTTCGAACCCGAGTGGGAAGGCTACGTCACGCTGGAATTCTCGAATACCACGCCGCTGCCCGCGAAGATCTACGCGAACGAAGGTGTCGCGCAGGTGCTGTTCTTCGAAAGCGACGAAGTGTGCGACGTGTCGTACGCCGATCGCGGCGGCAAGTATCAGGGTCAGCGCGGTGTCACGCTGCCGAAAACCTGATCTGGTTGCATAACGTCTCACCAGTTTCCGGGTGACCGCTGCGCGTGACGCGCCGCGGTCGTTCTTTTTGGAGAATCGCCCATGAAGTTTCGTTTCCCCGTCGTCATCATCGACGAAGATTTCCGCTCCGAGAACATCTCGGGCTCCGGCATCCGGGCGTTGGCCGAAGCGATCGAGAAGGAGGGCGTCGAAGTCCTCGGCCTCACGAGCTACGGCGATCTGACGTCGTTCGCGCAGCAATCGAGCCGCGCGTCGTGCTTCATCCTGTCGATCGACGACGACGAACTCATGCTCGGCGAAACGGGCCCGGACGGCGAGCTGCCCGAGCTCGCGACCGCGATCATCGAGCTGCGCGCGTTCGTCACCGAAGTGCGCCGCCGCAACGCGGACATCCCGATCTTCCTGTACGGCGAAACGCGCACGTCGCGCCACTTGCCGAACGACATCCTGCGCGAACTGCATGGCTTCATCCACATGTTCGAGGACACGCCGGAGTTCGTCGCGCGCCACATCATCCGCGAGGCGAAGGTCTATCTCGACTCGCTCGCGCCGCCGTTCTTCAAGGAGCTGGTGAAGTATGCGGACGAAGGCTCGTACTCGTGGCACTGCCCGGGCCACTCGGGTGGCGTCGCGTTCCTGAAGAACCCGCTCGGCCAGATGTTCCACCAGTTCTTCGGCGAGAACATGCTGCGCGCCGACGTCTGCAACGCGGTCGACGAACTCGGCCAGCTGCTCGATCACACGGGCCCGGTCGCGGCGTCCGAGCGCAACGCGGCGCGCATCTTCAGCGCGGACCACCTGTTCTTCGTGACCAACGGCACGTCGACGTCGAACAAGATCGTCTGGCATGCGACGGTCGCGCCCGGCGACATCGTGCTGGTCGACCGCAACTGCCACAAGTCGATCCTGCACGCGATCACGATGACGGGCGCGATTCCGGTGTTCCTCACGCCGACGCGCAATCACTTCGGCATCATCGGGCCGATCCCGCGCGACGAATTCAAGCCGGAGAACATCCGCAAGAAGATCGAGGCGAACCCGTTCGCGCGCGAGGCGCTGCGCGAGAACCCGGACATGAAGCCGCGGATCCTGACGATCACGCAGAGCACGTACGACGGCGTTGTCTACAACGTCGAGATGATCAAGGACCTGCTCGGCGACCTGCTCGACACGCTGCACTTCGACGAAGCGTGGCTGCCGCACGCGACGTTCCACGACTTCTACCGCGACATGCACGCGATCGGCGACGGCCGTCCGCGCACGGGCGCGCTCGTGTTCGCGACGCACTCGACGCACAAGCTGCTCGCGGGCATCTCGCAGGCGTCGCAGATCGTCGTGCAGGATTCGGAGAACCGCACGTTCGACAAGCACCGCTTCAACGAGGCGTACCTGATGCACACGTCGACGAGCCCGCAGTACGCGATCATCGCGTCGTGCGACGTCGCGGCCGCGATGATGGAACCGCCGGGCGGCACCGCGCTCGTCGAGGAATCGATCGCCGAGGCGATCGACTTCCGCCGCGCGATGCGCAAGGTCGACGCCGAATATGGCGACGACTGGTTCTTCAGCGTGTGGGGGCCGGACAACCTGTCGGCAGAAGGCATCGGCTCGCGCGAGGACTGGATGCTGAAGCCGAACGACCACTGGCACGGCTTCGGCCCGCTGGCGGAAGGCTTCAACATGCTCGACCCGATCAAGGCGACGATCATCACGCCGGGGCTCGATGTCGACGGCGAGTTCGGCGAGACGGGCATTCCGGCCGCGATCGTCACGAAGTATCTGGCCGAGCACGGGATCATCGTCGAGAAGACCGGCCTGTACTCGTTCTTCATCATGTTCACGATCGGCATCACGAAGGGCCGCTGGAACTCGATGGTGACCGAGCTGCAGCAGTTCAAGGACGACTACGACAACAACCAGCCGCTGTGGCGCGTGCTGCCGGAATTCGTCGCGCAGCATCCGCGCTACGAGCGTGTCGGCCTGCGCGACCTGTGCACGCAGATCCACGACGTGTACCGCGCGAACGACATCGCGCGCCTGACGACGGAAATGTACCTGTCGGACATGGAGCCGGCGATGAAGCCGTCGGACGCGTTCGCGAAGCTCGCGCACCGCAAGATCGACCGCGTGCCGCTCGACGAGCTCGAAGGCCGCGTGACGAGCATCCTGCTCACGCCGTACCCGCCGGGCATCCCGCTGCTGATTCCGGGCGAGCGCTTCAACAAGACGATCGTGAACTACCTGCGGTTCGCGCGCGACTTCAACGAGCGCTTCCCGGGCTTCCACACCGACATCCACGGCCTCGTCGCGGAAGAGGTGAACGGCCGCGTCGAGTACTTCGTCGATTGCGTGCGCGACTGATGGCGACGCAGGGACGAATCCGGACGATGCGTGCGGCGTTGGCCGCGCTCGTCGTCTGGGCGGCAGGGGCGGCCGGGCTGGCGGGCGTGGGTGTCGCACACGCGGAAGTCGCGGCGGCCGATCCGATCGACGTCGCGATGCGGCAGTGTCTCGCGCGGCGCGACCGGTCGTCGACGGCCGGCCAGATCCAGTGCATGGGCGAAGCGCAGCAGCAGTGGCAGGCGGTGATGGACGGCGCGTACCAGCGCCTGTCGAACAATGCGCCGGCCAACGTGAAGCGCGGCTGGCAGGACAGCCAGCGCCACTGGGTCACGTGGCGCAAGGATGAAGTTCATCTGCTGAAAGCCGTGTACGACACGACGCGCGGCACCGCGTACGCGATGTCGAGCGCCGACATGCAGTTGCAGCCCGTGCGCGATCGCGCATTGGCGCTGCGCGCGGCGGCCGACCGCTATGCGCTGCCGCCTGCCGCCGTGCCGGTGGCGGCCACGAGCGGTGCGCAAGGCGACCCCCAGGGCGGTGCGGGCACGGCGCCGGGCACAGCCGCGCCAGCCGGCGGCAAGCCGGCGAACGCGCCGCGCGATTCGGCGATAAGCCGCGTGCGGCCGTGTGTGCAGGATGCCGCGTGCGAGCACGCGCTGTTCGATTTGAACCGCTATTACCAGAAGCTGCGTCGCAAGATGCCCGCGCATTCGGCCGCGACACTCGTGCGCGCGCAGCGCGCGTGGGTCGCGTTCAGCGATGCGACGGCGCCGCTCGTCGGCGAGGACGGACGCGTCGATCTGATCGGCGCGCGCATCGCGACGATGAAGCGGCTGTCGGAGACGGCCGGCAACAACTGACGATCGCCGCGACGCCGGTCATTCGGCGCGGCAACGGAAAACGGGCACCCGAGGGTGCCCGTCTGCATATGGCGTGCCGCGAGCGGCGCCTACCCGCGCTGCTGCGTGTCCAGGCGGCCGAACCACGACGGCACGAACGCGACCGCATCGTCGAGCGACTCGAGCACGTGCAGGCTCAGCGCGACGATCTCGGGCGTCGGTGCCTTCAGGTCGGGCACGGTGACGACCGATGCGCCCGCGCCGGCGGCCGATTGCGCGCCGAAGTCGCTGTCCTCGAACGCGACGCACGCGTGCGCCGGCACGCCGAGGCGTTCGGCCGCGAGCCGGTACACTGCCGGGTCGGGTTTGCCGCGCGCGACTTCGTCGCCGCCCGCGATCGCGTGGAAGAACGGCAGCACGCCGACCGCGTCGAGCCGCGCACGGATCACGTCGCGCGCGGACGACGATGCAACCGCGCACGGAATGCCGGCCTGCGCGAGCGTCTCGAGCAGCGTCAGTGCGCCGGACTTCAGCGGAAATTTCGGGTGAGGTTCGGGCGCGGCGAGCCGTTCGCGCACGAGGGTGCGCACGGCGTCGAACGTGTCGGTGTCGCCGATCAGCCGCGCGAGAATGACCTGGCCCTCGGCGAACGAGCGGCCGACGATCTGCAGGTAGTCGATCTCGGTCAGCACGACGCCGTGCGCGGTCGACACGTCGATCCACGTGTTCATGATGGTCCGCTCGGAATCGACGAGCAGGCCGTCCATGTCGAAGAGCGCGGCGGAGAAGGTCATCGGCGGTATCCGGGAAGCGGGAAGGGCGTCGGGCGGCACGACGGCCGCCCGAGTGAAAGACGGACGCCGAAGGCGCCCGTCCGGGCCGGCAGGCTTACTTGTCGAGCGCGGCGCGAGCGGCCTTGACCGCCGCACGCACTTGATCGGGCGCGGTGCCGCCCGGATGGTTGCGGCTCGCGACCGAACCTTCGAGCGTCAGGTAGCCGAACACGTCGTCGCCGATCAGGTGCGCGACGTTCGGCAGTTCCTGCTTCATTTCGTCGAGCGAGAGGTCGGCGAGGTCGATTCCGCGATCGTCGCAGATCTTCACCGCGTGCGCGACGGCTTCGTGCGCGTCGCGGAACGGCAGCCCGCGCTTCACGAGATAGTCGGCGAGGTCGGTGGCGGTCGAGAAGCCCTGCAGCGCGGCCGCGCGCATCGCGTCCGGCTTCACCGTGATGCCGGCGACCATCTCGGCGAAGATCCGCAGCGTGTCGGCGACCGTGTCGACCGTGTCGAACAGCGGTTCCTTGTCTTCCTGGTTGTCCTTGTTGTACGCAAGCGGCTGGCCCTTCATCAGCGTGAGGAGCGCCATCAAGTGGCCGTTCACGCGGCCCGTCTTGCCGCGTGCGAGCTCGGGCACGTCCGGGTTCTTCTTCTGCGGCATGATCGAGCTGCCGGTGCAGAAGCGGTCGGCGATGTCGATGAAGCCGACGCGCGGGCTCATCCACAGCACGAGCTCTTCGGAGAAGCGCGACACGTGCGTCATCACGAGCGCGGATGCCGCCGTGAATTCGATCGCGAAGTCGCGATCCGACACCGCGTCGAGCGAGTTCGCGCAGATGCCGTCGAAGCCGAGCGTCTTCGCCACGGCATGACGGTCGATCGGGTAGCTGGTGCCGGCGAGCGCGGCCGCGCCGAGCGGCAGGCGGTTCACGCGGGTGCGGCAGTCGCGCATGCGCTCGGCGTCGCGCGTGAACATCTCGACGTACGCGAGCAGGTGATGGCCGAACGTGACCGGCTGCGCGACCTGCAGGTGCGTGAAGCCCGGCATGATCGTGTCCGCATTCTTTTCAGCGAGGTCGATCAGCGCGCCGCGCAGGTCGTTCAGGAGGCCGCCGATGCGGTCGATCTCGCCGCGCAGCCACAGACGGATGTCGGTCGCGACCTGATCGTTGCGCGAGCGGCCCGTGTGCAGGCGCTTGCCGGCGTCACCGATCAGCGCGGTCAGGCGCGCCTCGATGTTCAGGTGGACGTCCTCGAGATCCAGCTGCCATTCGAATTCGCCGCGTTCGATCTCGCCCTTGATCTGCGTCATCCCGCGTTCGATCGCGGCGAGGTCGTCGGCGCTGATGATCTTCTGCGCCGCGAGCATGCTCGCGTGCGCGAGCGAGCCGGCGATGTCGACGAGCGCGAGGCGCTTGTCGAAAAACACCGACGACGTGTAGCGCTTGACCAGCTCCGACATCGGTTCCGAGAAGCGGGCCGACCAGGCCTCGCCCTTTTTGTGCAGTTGGGACGTCATGGCGATTCTTCGAAGGGGAGTTGGGCGGCGTGCGCCGCCGAGGGAATCCCGCAATTCTAGCATTCGCGGGGCTGGCGGCCGGCGCGCGCGTCGGCCGCGAACGGGCGCGGATTACCGGGGGCCGTAGGTCAGCGGTCCGATCCGCGGCAGCGTGCCGTCGTCCGGGCGCCGGTACGCGAATTCGACGGCGCAGTCGCGGCCGCCGCCCGAGATTTCGAGGTGATTGTTCTGGACGAGGCCGTCGACGAAGGTCAGGCCGTCGTAGCCGACGATCGTGCGCTGGCCGCTTTCGACGTGGCGAACGTCGAGGCCGGGCGGCAGCGGCGTGCCGTCCGTCGCGCGCAGCGTCTGCGCATCGATCACCGCGACGATCAGCTTCTAAGCCGCTTCAATCGCGCACGAGCACGACCAGCTTCAGGTCTTCGCGGTGTGCGGGCTTCAGCGTGATCTGCTGGTACACGAGCCGGCCGTCGACCGGATGGTCGAACTCGCGCAGGCCGCCTTCGCGCTCGAACACGTCCTGCGACGCCCAATACTGCGCGAACGCATCGCTGCCGGCCATCAGCGCGTCGATCAGCGCGCGGGTCGGCGCATCGGCGAGGTGGCGGATCGAGTCGGCGCGGAATTCGGCCGCGAGCCGGCGCGCGCGGGTTTCCCAGTCGACGATCAACGTGCGTGCGGCCGGCGCCATGAACGTGAAGCGCAGCAGGTTGCGGTCGTGCTCGCCGTCGAGCCAGCCCGTGAACAGCGCGGCGGCCGGCGCGTTCCATGCGAGCGCGTTCCATTGCCGGTCGAGCACATATGCAGGCGTGGCGATCGCGGCGACGGTCGCCGCGAGCGTGGGCGGCAGGTCGCCAGCCGCGACGTCGGGCTCGGCCGGATCGCGCTGCGCGGCCAGTTCGAACAGGTATGCGCGTTCGGCCTTCGACAGTTGCAGCGCGACGGCGATCCGCGCGAGCGCATCGGCCGACGCCGACACCGGGCGGCCCTGCTCGATCCACGTGTACCAGGTCGGGCTGACGCCGCACAGCTGCGCGACTTCCTCGCGCCGCAGCCCCGGCGTGCGGCGGCGCGGGCCGGGCGGCAGGCCGACGGCCTGAGGCGACAGCCGTTCGCGGTGCGCGCGGATGAATTCGCCGAGGGCGCGGGCGGGCGTGGCGTCGAGCGGCGGGGTGGGGGCGGAGGACGGCTGGTTCATGCGGAAACGGCTGAAACGACAAAAAGGGGCGCGCGACGCGCGGCGTAGATCGGGCCGGAAATCAGGCAGGTGTAACAAATACCAGAATAACTGCTTAACTTGTACTGGTACAAGCGCGGCCCTATTGTAGCGATTCGCGCGCTGGCAGGCAGCGGGCGTCCCACCCAACGAAGGAGCGAACGATGAAACACCACGACCAGGTCGCCGACGCATTCGGCACGACGGCCGCCGCCTACCTGACGAGCACGGTCCACGCGACGGGCGCCGATCTGCAGGCACTGGCAGACGCCGTGCGCGCGACGCCCGACGCCGCGGTGCTCGATCTCGGTTGCGGTGCGGGCCATGCGAGCTTTGCGGTCGCGCCGCACGTGCGCGACGTGGTCGCCTACGATCTCGCGGCGCCGATGCTCGCGACCGTCGCCGCCGCCGCGCGCGAGCGCGGGCTCGCGAACGTCCGCACGCAGCAGGGGCCGGCCGAACGGCTGCCGTTCGAAGCCGGCACTTTCGACTGGGTAATCAGCCGGATGAGCGCGCACCACTGGCACGACGTACGCGCGGCGCTTGCCGAGGTGCGTCGCGTGCTGAAGCCGGGCGGCCGCGTGCTGATGATCGATATCGCGGGCAACGATCATCCGCTGCTCGACACGTATCTGCAGGCCGCCGAAGTGCTGCGCGACGCGTCGCACGTGCGCGACTACCGTGCCGACGAATGGCTCGCGATGTTTCGCGGCGCCGGGTTCGACGCACACGTGCAGAGCCGCTGGCGCCTGCCGATCGATTTCGACACATGGGTCGAGCGCATCCGCACGCCGGCCGACAGCGTCGCGGGCATCCGCGCGCTGTGGGCGCATGCGCCAGACGAGGTGCGCGGCTACTACGCAGTGCAGCCGGACGGGTCGTTCGAGCACGATGCGCTGCTGATCGACGCGCAATGAGCGTATGGGGCGACACGGCAGCCTCCGCCGTCGTGCCGTTCCATGCGAAAAAGCCGCGATACGCGTGGTTGCGTATCGCGGCTTTCGTTTTGCGGCGCGCGTTTTGCAACGCCGGCGCGGCGCGGAGCAGGCCCGCGCCGCGCACGGATCAGCCCGTATTGCGCAGGCCGGCCGCGATCCCGTTGATGGTCAGGTGAATCCCGCGGCGCAGCCGCGCGTTCGTGTCGCCCGCGCGGTGACGCTTGATCAGCTCGACCTGCAGGTGGTTCAGCGGATCGAGATACGGGAAGCGGTTCTTGATCGAGCGCGCGAGCAGCGGGTTGGTCGCGAGGCGGCCAGCGTGCCCGGTGATTTCCGCGAGCGCCTGCGACGTGCGCTCCCATTCCGCGACGATCCGCTCGAACACGTGCTTGCGCAGCTTGCGGTCGGCGACCAGCTGCGCATAGCGCGACGCGACCGCGAGATCGGTCTTCGCAAGCACCATGTCCATGTTCGACAGCAGGTTCGCGAAGAACGGCCAGGTCTTGTTCATCTTCTTGAGCAGCGTCAGGCGCTTGGTGCGTTCGGCCGCGTCCGGCGCGCCGTCGAGATACGCGCTCACCGCGCTGCCGAAGCCGTACCAGCCCGTCAGCAGCAGTCGGCACTGGCCCCACGAGAAGCCCCACGGAATCGCACGCAGGTCTTCGATCCTGCGATTCTTCGGATCCTGCAGCTTGCGCGAGGCCGGGCGGCTGCCGATGTTCAGCTCGGCGATCTCGGTGATCGGCGTCGACGAGAAGAAGTAGTCGGTGAAGCCGGGCGTTTCATAGACGAGCGCACGATACGACGCCATCGCGGCGTCGGACAGCGTCTGCATCGCGGCTTCGAACGCGGGCAGCTGCGCGGGCGCGTTCGATTGCGGCAGCAGCGACGCCTCGAGCGTCGCGGCGACCACGGTCTCCAGATTGCGCCGGCCGATCTCGGGGTTCGCGAACTTGCTCGCGATCACCTCGCCCTGTTCCGTCAGGCGGATCTGGCCGTTCACGGTGCCCGGCGGCTGCGACAGGATCGCCTGGTAGGTCGGGCCGCCTCCGCGGCCGACCGTGCCGCCGCGGCCGTGGAACAGCCGCAGCGTGATCTTGCGTTCGCGGAACAGGTCGACGAGCGCGAGCTCCGCACGATACAGCTCCCAGTTCGATGTCAGGAAGCCGCCGTCCTTGTTGCTGTCCGAGTAGCCGAGCATCACTTCCTGCTCGGCACCCTGGTGCGCGATCAGCGCGTCGATGCCCGGCAGTGCGAAGTATTCGCGCATGATGCGCGCAGCGTCGCGCAGGTCCGGGATCGTCTCGAACAGCGGAATCACCATCAGGCCGTTGCGCGCGCTGTCGTGAGCGGCGCCGAATGCGCCTTCGAGCAGCCCGGTTTCCTTCTGCAGCAGCAGGACTTCGACGAGGTCGCTGACCGTCTCGGTGTGCGAAATGATGTAGTTGCGTACCGCACGCGGGCCGAACTGCGCACGCACCTCGCGTGCCTTCTCGAACACGCCCAGCTCGCTTTGCGCGAGCGCCGAGTATTCGATGTACGGCGAGCGCAGCGGGCGCGGATCGGCCAGCGCGGCAAGCAGCGCGATCAGCTTGTCGTCCTCGGAGAGCGACGCGTAATCCGCATGCACGCCGGCACGCGCGAACAGCTCGGCGACCACGGCTTCGTGGATGTCGGAGCTCTGGCGCAGGTCGATGCTCGCGAGATGGAATCCGAACACTTCGGCCGCGCGCACGAGCGGTGCGAGGCGCGGCGCGGCGAGCGACGTGCCGTGGTGTTCGTCGAGCGAGGCGGTCAGCACCTTGAGGTCGGCGACGAAGGCTTCGGAATCGGCGTAGGGCACCGCGCGCACCGGCGGCGCGCCGCGGCCGGCGCTGCGCACCGGCACCGTGCCTTCGCCCAGTCGTACGCGCGCGCTTGCGGCGAGCCGTGTGTAGATGCCGATCAGCGCACGGCGATACGGTTCGTCGACACGGTGCGGCGACTGGTCGGGCGACGCGGCCGCGAGCGCTTTCACGGCGTCGTTCGCGCCGACCAGCAGGTTCGACACCGACAGCTCGGCGCCGAGCTTGTGCACCTGTTCCAGATAGTGTTCGAGAATCACCGCGGACTGGCGGTTGATCGCTTCTTCGAGCGTCGGGGCGGTCACGTTCGGGTTGCCATCGCGGTCACCGCCGATCCAGCTGCCCATCTGGAAGAATGCGGGCACGCGCGCGGACAGGCCGTGCTCGGCGAGCGCGGCCTCGATGTCGCCATACAGCGCGGGCAGTTCGTCAAGGAACGTCGCGCGGTAGTACGACAGCGCGTTCTCGATCTCGTCGCCGACCGTCAGGCGCGCGTCGCGCAGCATGCGGGTCTGCCACAGCGCAGTCACGCGTGCGCGCAGCATCGATTCGTTGTACGAGCGTTCGCGCGCCGTCAGCGGCTGGTCGCGCTCGGCGAGCAGGCGCGCGATGTCGTGCTGCGCGTCGAGGATGCTCTTGCGCTGCACTTCGGTCGGATGCGCGGTCAGCACCGGCACGATCAGCGCATCGTCGAAGAAGCGCTGCAGCAGGCGCTTCGACGCGTTGCCGGTCGTCTTCAGCTGCTCGAGCGCGTACGCGACGGTGCCGGGCTGTGCCGCGGATCCGGCCAGCGCGTGGATGCGGCGGCGGCGGTTGTGGTGGCGGTCTTCCGCGATGTTCGCGAGATGCGAGAAATAACTGAACGCGCGCACGACGCTCACCGTCTGCTCCGGCGTCAGCTTGCGCAGCTTCTTTTCCAGCGTTTGTGCCGCCTCGCTGTCGTCCTCGCGGCGAAACTTCACCGCCGTCTGGCGAATGGTCTCGACGACGTCGAACACGGTGTCGCCTTCCTGTTCGCGCACGACGTCGCCGAGCAGGCGGCCGAGGTAGCGGATGTCCTCGAACAGCGGACCGTCCTTGTCCTCGCGCGTGCGGGCGCCGGGCTTCGCCGTGCCGGCCTTGCGGGCAGCCGGGCCGGCGGCCGTGGTCGCGCGTTTTGTCTGACGTATCGGGTCTTTCGGTTTCGTTGCCGGTTTCGCACGGCCGTTCGCGGCGGTGGCGATGGAGCCCGTCTGGGCGTCGGAGGAGGGCAAGGCAGCATTGCGGCGCGCCGTACGCGCCGATCCGGAAGACTTCACGATGGGTTTCCTTGGGAAAGCTCGAGTCAAAAAGGGACTGCGGGGACAACGGAAACTACGGGAACTGCGGTCAAGCAACCAGCTACGTGCGGCACATCCGCGCATCGGTGTCGCCGCCGGCGCCGAAGCGCGGCGGGCGCAGGCGCCGGGCCCGGGCGGGCCGGGGCGTGCGTGCTACCATTGTTCGATCTTCAATCCCGTCCTTCGATTGTTCCTGCAATGAATTCCGAGATCTCTTCGGCACAATCCCCCGTGACGCTGACGATTGCCTCGCGCGAGAGCCGCCTGGCGATGTGGCAAGCCGAACATGTGCGTGATGCGCTGCGCAAATTATATCCAGCTTGTGACGTGAAAATCCTCGGGATGACGACCCGTGGCGATCAGATTCTCGATCGTACGCTGTCGAAGGTCGGCGGCAAGGGCCTGTTCGTGAAGGAGCTGGAGAATGCGCTCGCCGACGGTCGCGCCGACCTGGCCGTGCATTCGCTGAAGGATGTGCCGATGGCGCTTCCCGACGGCTTCGCGCTCGCCGCGATCATGGAGCGCGAGGATCCGCGCGACGCGTTCGTGTCGAACGACTACGCGTCGCTCGACGCGCTGCCTGCCGGCGCGGTCGTCGGCACGTCGAGCCTGCGCCGAGAGGCGATGCTGCGTGCGCGTTATCCGCACCTGAACGTGCTGCCGCTACGCGGCAACCTCGACACGCGCCTGTCGAAGCTCGATCGCGGCGACTATGCGGCGATCATTCTCGCGGCCGCGGGCCTGAAGCGCCTTGGCCTCGAAGCGCGAATCCGCGCGCTTATCGGCGTCGAGGACAGCCCGCCGGCCGCCGGCCAGGGCGCGCTCGGCATCGAAATTGCCGCGCGTCGCACGGACGTGGCCGGATGGCTCGCGCCGCTGCACGACCCGCGGACCGCGCTCGCGGTCGAGGCCGAGCGGATGGTGTCGCGCGCGCTCGGCGGCAGCTGCGAGGTGCCGCTCGCCGCCCACGCGGTGTGGCGCGCGGGCGAGTTGTACCTGACGGGCCGCGTGTCGACGACCGACGGACAGCGCGTGCTGACCGCCGAGGAGTGCGGTGCCGTCATGACCGTCGCCGATGCGGTCGCGCTCGGCCGCGCGGTGTCCGACGAGCTCGAGGCGCAAGGCGCGCGCGACATCGTCAACGCACTGCTCGCCGGCTCGCAGGCCGGCAAGGGCGACGCCTGATGGCGGGCGGCGCGCGCGGGTTCACCGCCGTCCTGACGCGCCCGGACGGCCAGTCGGCCGCGCTTGCGGCCCAACTGGCCGAGGCCGGTTGCGACGTGCTCGAATTCCCGCTGATCGACATCGCGCCGGTCGACGATCCGGTGCCGCTCGACGCCGCGTTCGCGGCGCTTGGGCGTTACGCGCTCGTGATCTTCGTGTCGCCGAACGCGATCGACCGCGCGCTCGCGCAGTACGGGGCGATCTGGCCGAATGCGCTGCCGGTCGGTGTCGTCGGCCCCGGCAGCGTCGCGGCGCTCGCGCGCCACGGCATCGCGGCGCCCGCGCATCGCGTGATCGCGCCGCAGGCGCTCGCCGATGACGGCGTCCCGCATTACGATTCGGAACACCTGTTCGCGAGCATCGAGGCCGCGTTCGGCGGCGCGCAAGCGCTCGCCGGCCAGCACGTGCTGATCGTGCGCGGCGACGGCGGTCGCGAATGGCTCGCCGAGCGGCTGCGCGAAGCCGGCGCGGAGGTCACGCTGGTCGCCGCGTACCGGCGCGTCGTGCCCGAGCCGCGCATCGGCGCGTGGGAGCGCGTGCATGCGCTGCTCGCCGGCGCGCCGCACGCGTGGCTCGTCACGAGCTCGGAGGGCGTGCGCAACCTGCACGAACTCGCGCGCACGCATCTGAATGACGCCGAGATCGAGGCGCTGAAGCATGCGCCGCTCGTGACGCCGCACCCGCGCATCGAGCAGACCGCGCGCGCACTGGGTTTTGATAGGATTACGCTGACCGGCGCGGGCGATGAGCGCATCGTCCGCGCGTTTCGAACGATGGCCGACGAGGCCGTCCAACCGGCGACAGCCGCACCGGTGACTAAACGCATGACAGATACCAACGATTCCAAAGGCGTCGCTTCCCAGCCGGCCGCTGCATCCGCACCGCCGTCCAGTCCTCCTTATCTCGCGTCCGAGCCGCATGCGCGCCGCGGTGGCAGCGCGGCGCTGTGGTTCGTCGTCGTCGTGCTCGGCTGCGCGGCGGGTGTGGGCGGCTATGCGCTGAACCGCAAGGTCGACCGGCTCGACGATTCGTTCGTCGCGCGCCAGAAGGCGCTCGATGCGCAGACGGCCGAGACCCGTACGAAGACGGAGCAGGCGCTCGCGAGCACGCATCAGGTCGACACGCAGCTCGCGCAGCTCGACGGCAAGCTCGCCGACGCGCAGAGCGCGCAGCAGGCGCTGCAGCAGCAATACCAGGACCTGTCGCGCAACCGCGACGCCTGGATGCTCGAGGAAGTCGACCAGATGCTGTCGAGCGCGAGCCAGCAACTGCAGCTGACGGGGAACACGCAACTCGCGCTGATCGCGCTGCAGAATGCCGATGCGCGCCTCGCGACGTCCCAGAGCGCGCAGGCCGTCACGGTGCGCAAGGCGCTCGCGCAGGACATCGAGAAGCTGAAAGCCGCACCGTCGGCCGACCTCACGGGCCTCGCGATCAAGCTCGACGACGCGATCGCGAAGATCGACGCGCTGCCGCTGTCGGGCGAGGCGATCGTCCCGCACGCGGCGCCGAAGGCCGTGCCGGCCGATACCGCGTCGTCGGCTGCTGCCGTGGCCGGCGAGCCGCGCTGGAAGGTGTGGTGGCATGACTTCTCGGCGGGGCTCGGCCAGCAGCTGAAGGGCCTCGTGCAGGTGCGCCGGATCGACAACGCCGACGCGATGCTCGCATCGCCCGACCAGGGCTACTTCGTACGCGAGAACGTGAAGCTGCGCCTGCTCACCGCGCGGCTGTCGCTGCTCGCGCGCAATGACGGCGCGATGAAGGCCGACCTGCATGCGGCGCAGGCCTCGCTCGGCAAGTATTTCGACCAGGCATCGAGGGACACGCAAACCGTCGAGGATCTGCTCAAGCAGGTCGACGGCGCATCGCTGACGGTTGCCGTGCCGAACCTGAACACGAGCCTGAACGCCGTTCAGCAGTTCAAGAGTCGGGGGTAACGATGACGCTTCGAGGAATCGTCTGGCTCGCGATCCTGTTCGCGATCGCCGCGGCACTCGCCACCGTCGGCCGTTTCGACGCGGGGCAGGTGCTGCTCGTCTATCCGCCGTACCGGGTCGACGTGTCGCTGAACCTGTTCGTGATCTCCATCGTCGTGTTGTTCATCGTCGTGTACGCGCTGCTGCGTATCGTGCGCAACATCTGGCGCATGCCGCAGCGGGTCGCCGCATATCGTGCGCGTTCGCGCAACGAGAAGGCTCAGGCGTCGCTGCGCGATGCGATCGCGAACCTGTACGCGGGCCGCTTCTCGCGCGCCGAGAAGGCCGCGCGCGACGCGCTCGCGGTCGATGCGAACCAGGGCGCCGCAAGTCTCGTCGCGGCGACCGCCGCGCACCGGATGCACGAGTACACGCGCCGCGACGACTGGCTGTCGAAGGTCGACGCGCCGGAATGGCAGGATGCGCGGCTGCTCGCCGCCGCCGACATGCGCGCGGATGCACGCGATGCCGATGGTGCGCTCGCCGCGCTGGCCGACCTGCAGGCGGGCGGCAAGCGCATCCATGCGCAGCAGGTCGCCCTGCGCGCGCAGCAGCAGTTGAAGAACTGGGCCGAGGTGCTGAAGCTCGCGAAGGCGCTCGAGAAGCGCGAGGCGCTGCATCCGGCTGCGGCCGTGCGGCTGCGCCAGCAGGCGGCGGAGAATCTGCTGCGCGAACGCCGGCATGACCCGGACGCGCTGCTCGAGGTGTGGCAGTCGCTGTCGCCGCTCGAGCGCCAGTCGCCGCGCCTGGCCGATCTCGCGGCCGACCTGCTGGTGACGCTCGAGCGCCGCACCGAAGCGCGCCGCATCGTCGAGGACGCGCTTGCGCACAACTGGGATGCGCGCCTGCTGCGCCGCTATCCGGATACGGCCGGCGGCGATGCGTTGCCGCTGATCCAGAAGGCCGAAGGGTGGAAGAAGGATCACCCGGACGATGCCGACCTGCTGTTCGCGCTCGGCCGTCTCTGCCAGCAGCAGCAGCTGTGGGGCAAGGCGCAGTCGTTCCTCGAAGCCGCGTTGAAGCAGGCCGACAACGAGGCGCTGAAGGTGCGTGCGCACCGCGCGCTCGCACGCCTGTTCGAGCATCTTGGCGAAACCGACAAGGCGGCGAAGCACTACCGCGAAAGCGCGCTCGCGATCACCGTGGTCTGACGCGGCGGCGCTTGCCCGCCGCGCGTAAAAAAGCCCCGAACGCCAACCGGCCTTCGGGGCTTTTTCATGCATTGCCCTGCGGCAGGCACGTCGTCACGTGCCGCGTCACTTGTCGACGAGCCGCTTCGGCACCGACAGCGCGAGCAGCCCGCCGAGCACGAGGAACCCGGCGAGCATGTACATGCCTGCGTCGTTGGCGCCCGTCGCCTGCTTGAGCCAGCCCATCAAGTACGGGCTCAGGAAGCCCGCGAGGTTGCCGATCGAGTTGATCATCGCGATGCCCGCTGCGGCTGCCGCACCGCCGAGGAACGCGGTCGGCAGGCTCCAGAACAGCGGCAGCGTCGTCAGGATGCCCATCGTCGCGAGCGTGAGGCCGAGCATCGCGAGCGCCGTCTGGTGCGCCCATATCACCGACAGCACGAGCCCGAGCGCGCCGAACGCGGCCGGAATCGCAAGGTGCCAGCGTCGTTCGCGCCGCTTGTCCGCGCTGCGCGCGATCAGAATCATCGCGACCACCGCCGCCGCATACGGAACCGCCGACAGCAGGCCGATCATGAAGGTGTCGGTCACGCCGGTCGCCTTGATGATCGTCGGCAGCCAGAAGCCGACGCCGTACAGTCCCATCACGAACGAGAAGTAGATGAGCGCCATCAGCCATACGCGCGGGCTCGCCATTACCGCGCCGAGCGGCAGGTCTTCCTTGGTCGCTTCCTCCGCGTCGACGTTGCGCGCGAGCAGCGCCTTTTCGTCGTCGGTGAGCCATTTGGCCTTCGCGATCCGGTCGTCGAGCGCGAAGAATACGAGCACGCCGGCCAGCACCGACGGGATCCCTTCAAGCAGGAACAGCCATTGCCAGCCGTGCCAGCCGCTCACGCCGTTGAACGCCTTCAGGATGAAGCCGGAGAGCGGCCCGCCGATCACGCCGGACAAGGCGACTGCCGTCATGAAGAACGTCGTCATCCGGCCGCGTCGGTGCGCGGGATACCAGTAGGTGAGGTACAGGATCACGCCGGGGAAGAAGCCGGCTTCGGCGACGCCGAGCAGGAAGCGCATCACGTAGAACATCGCGGGCGTCGTGACGAACATCGTCAGGATCGAGATCACGCCCCACGTCGCCATGATGCGCGCGATCCAGACGCGCGCGCCGACCTTGTGCAGGATGATGTTGCTCGGCACTTCGAACAGGAAGTAGCCGAAGAAGAAGATCCCGGCGCCGAGCCCGTAGACCGTGTCGCTGAGATTCAGGTCGCTCGCCATCTGCAGCTTCGCGAAGCCGACGTTCACGCGGTCGAGATACGCGACCACGTAGCACAGCAGCAGGAGCGGCGTGAGCCGCCAGGACACCTTGCGGTAGGTTGCTTCCTCGAATGCGCCGGACGAGCCCGGCAGCGACTGCGTCGATGTTGCCATGTTGTCTCCAGTTCTTGTCGTTGTCCGGAGCCGGCGCGTCGGCGCCCGATCCGGTCGTGCGAAGCAATGATGACGCTTGGATGCGGCGCCGGCCGGCGATGCCGGTGCGCGCAATTACGGCGGTGCGGCTAGATGCAGCGCCCGCCGTCGACTTCAAGGCAGACGCCGGTGATGAACTCGGCTTCGTCGGACGCGAGGTACAGCGCCGCGTTCGCGATGTCCTGCGGCGTCGAGAAGCGGCCGAGCGGAATCGTCGCCAGGAACCGGCGGCGATTCTCCGGTGTGTCCTCGCAGCCCATGAACTCGGTCATCAGGCCCGTTTCGCCGAGCACCGGGTTGATGCAGTTCACGCGGATCCGGTCGGCGCCGAGCTCGGCCGCGAGCGACTTGCTCGCGGTGATCATCGCGCCCTTCGTGCTGTTGTACCAGACGAGGCCCGGGCGCGGCCGCACGCCGGCCGTCGACGCGACGTTCACGAACACGCCGCCGCCCTGGGCGCGGAAATACGGCACGAACGTCTGCACGCTCCAGAACAGGCTCTTCATGTTGACGGCATACACGCGGTCGAACTCGGCTTCCGTCACGTCGAGGACCGGCTTGTTGCGGTGCGTGGTGCCGGCGTTGTTCACGACGATCTGCACCGAATGGAAATCGTCGAGCGCGGCCTGGAGCAGTGCGCGCCAGTCGGTGTCCTTCGACACGTCGCCCGCGACCGCGATCGCCTTGCCGCCCGCCAGCGCGATCTCGCTCGCGACGCGCTCGGCCGCCGCGCCGTTCAGGTCGTTGACGACGACGTTCGCGCCTTCCCGTGCATAGGTCTTCGCGATTCCCTCGCCGAAGCCTGAACCGCCGCCCGTGACGATGGCCGTCTTGCCGCTCAGCCGCATGATGTGTCTCCTGTGTTGGAATCGTGCGTGGTATTTCGGTGCGCGGCCGGTCGTGGCCGGCCGCGTGTGTCTGGTTCAGCCGTGCCGGATCGCGATCGTCTTCAGCGCGGTGAAGCCGTATAGCGCCTCGAAGCCTTTCTCGCGACCATGCCCCGAGTGGCCGACGCCGCCGAACGGCAGCTCGACGCCGCCGCCCGCTCCGTAGTTGTTGACGAATACCTGCCCCGCGCGCAGGCGGCGCGCGAGACGCAGCTGGCGTGCGCCGTCGCGGGTCCAGATGCCCGCGACGAGGCCGTACTGCGTGCCGTTCGCGAGCGCAATCGCTTCGTCTTCGTCGACGAAACGCATTGCGGCGAGCACCGGGCCGAACACTTCCTCCTGCGCGAGGCGGTGCGACGGCGGCACGTCGCGCAGCAGCGCGGGGGCCTGGTAGAAGCCGCTTTCGGGCGCCTCGGCGACGACCTGGCCGTGCGCGGCCATCGGAATGCCGTCGTGCTGCGCGTCGGAGAGGAAATCCCACACGCGCTGTTGCTGCTTCGCGTTGATCAGCGGGCCGCAGTCGAGATCCGCGCGGCTCGGGCCGACCCGCAGCCCGTTGAAGGCGGTGGCGAGCCGTTCGACGAGCGGCTCGTAGACCGCGCGCTCGATCAGCACGCGGCTGCCGGCCGAGCAGGTCTGCCCGCCGTTCTGCACGATCGCCGACACGAGCACGGGCAGCGCCGCGTCGAGATCGGCGTCGGCGAACACGATCTGCGGCGACTTGCCGCCGAGCTCGAGCGTGACGGGGACATGGTTCTCCGCGGCCATCTGCGTGACCAGCTTGCCGGTCGCGGGCGAGCCGGTGAACGAGATGTGGTCGATGCCGGGATGGCGCGCAAGCGCGGCGCCCGCTTCATGGCCGTACCCGGTGACGACGTTCAGCGCACCGGAGGGCAGCCCGGCTTCGGCGGCCAGCTCGGCCACGCGCAGCACGGACAGGCACGCATCCTCGGCCGGCTTCACGACGCATGCGTTGCCGGCCGCGAGCGCCGCGCCGACGCTGCGCCCGAAGATCTGCATCGGGTAGTTCCACGGCACGATGTGGCCGGTGACGCCGTGCGGCTCGCGCACCGTCAGCACCGTGTATCCGGCCTGATAGGGGAGGGTCTCGCCGTGCAGCTTGTCGGCGGCGCCCGCGTAGAACTCGAAGTAGCGTGCGAGCGCGGCGGCGTCGGCACGCGCCTGCTTCAACGGCTTGCCGGTGTCGCGCGCCTCGATCGCGGCGAGTTCCTCGAGGTGGTCGGCGACGCGCGCGGACAGCCGCATCAGCACGCGGCCGCGCTCGGCGGCGCTCGCCGCGCCCCACGGGCCCGAGAACGCGTCGCGGGCCGCCGCGACCGCGCGCTCGATGTCGGGCGCGGTGCCGCGCGCGATCGTTGCGAATGGCTGGCCGTCGGATGGGTCGACGACCGGAATCGTCTCCAGTTGCGCGGGCAACGTCCATTCGCCCGCGATGAAGTGCTTCGCCTCTTCCATGCCTGCTCCTGTCGACCCGAGTTAGCGCTTTAGCGCTTACTCGGGTCCCATGCTTCGCGGTCGACCCAAGTTAGCCCTTTAGCGCTTACTCGGGTCCCATGCTTCGCGGTCGATCCGAGTTAGCGCTTCAGTACTTACTCGGGTCCCATGCTTCGCGGTCGATCGGACTTGGCGTTTCAGCGCTTGGTCCGGTCCCATGCAAATCTGTCGGTGCTTCAGCGGTTCCCGGATTCCATGAACGTCGCCCGTGGTTCGGCGGCCGGACATCCGGAACGATTATCGCGCCGATCGTCATCCGGACGCCACCGGTCGATTGGCTATAATGGCGCATTCCCTGCGGGGACGCCCGCGGCGGTGCATCGGCCGCGGCGCCCTGTCCTGAATTCCCATCGACCAACAGAGAGCGCTATGAGCTTCAATCATGTTCCGGCCGGCAAGGACCTGCCGCACGATTTCAACGTGATCATCGAGATCCCCGCGCAAAGCGATCCGGTGAAGTACGAGGCGGACAAGGAGCTGGGTCTCCTCGTCGTCGACCGCTTCATCGGCACGGGCATGCGCTACCCGGTGAACTACGGCTACATCCCGCAGACGCTGTCGGGCGACGGCGATCCGGTCGACGTGCTGGTGATCACGCCGTTCCCGCTGCTGGCCGGCTCGATCGTGCGTTCGCGCGTGCTCGGCATGCTGCAGATGACCGACGAGTCGGGCGTCGACGCTAAGCTCGTCGCCGTGCCGCACGACAAGGTCTGCCCGATGACGGCGAACCTGAAGTCGATCGACGACGTGCCCGAGTACCTGAAGGACCAGATCAAGCACTTCTTCGAGCAATACAAGGCGCTCGAGAAGGGCAAGTGGGTGAAGGTCGAAGGCTGGGCCGGCATCGACGCCGCGCACAAGGAAATCGCCGACGGCGCCGCGAACTACAAGAAGTAAGCCGGCAGGCCGGCCTCGCGGCCGGTTCGTTCGGAACGCAAGCCGCGCGTGTCTCCTCAGGAGGCCGCGCGGTTTTGTTTTGCGCGCGGGATGGCGTGTGCGAGGGTTTTCTTGCGCGCCGCAGCGGGCTGGGCGCCCGCACTTGCCGCAGTCTTCGCACGTTTCGCTTCCGTTGCGCGGCGTGCGGGGGCAACGGGGGCAACGGGGGCAACGGGGGGCGCGACGGCCTCGATGATTTCGGCGGCGCCCCTCCTTGCCGACGAACGCCCGCGCGCCGGGGCGGAAGCAGGGGCGGCGCGTCCGTCCGCGGCGGGCTTGCCGCCGGTTGCCGCCGCTTTCCGTTTCGGCGATGCGTTCGTGACCGGCTTGCCCCGTTTTGCCGGTGTGCCGCGCGAGGCGGTCTTTTTCCCTTCCGTATCGTCGGCGATCCTGGCACGTTTCAAGGCGACCGGCGAGGCTTTTGCCGACGTTGGTGCCGTTGCGGCTCGTGCGTGCTTCGGGGTTTTCGCGGCCCCGGGCATTTTTCCGGTAGTTCCGCTCTTCGCGGCTTTATCGCGAGCCTCTTTGGTTTCGGCCAGCTCGTTCGCAATGTCGGCGCGCTTCACCTTCTTCCTTCCGCGTGTGCCGTCCTGCGGCTCGGCGGCGTCGACGTTTCCGTCGAGCGACATCCCGGCCGGCAATACCGATTCGAGCGTCCTGATCCCGGCCGCCAGCTCGCGTTTCTGCGCGGCCGTGAGCCGCTTCACCCAGTACTCGGCGCGCGATGCAATCGAACGGTCGGGTAGCGGGAACGATGCGAGCACGGCGCGCGGCTTGCGCGAGCGCGTATAGCGCGCGCCCTTGCCGGACGCATGCTCGTCGAAGCGCGCGGCGACGTCGGTCGTGATACCCGTGTAGACGCTGTCATCGGCGCACTCGATCAGATACAGAAACCAGGACATGGGAAGGCGGCGGGATGCGAAGCCGTCAGTGTCTCAGAAATGGCGTGCGTCAACGCCACCGATCGCCGTGACCGTCGCGCAAGCGGCTCGTCGGCTGGATGAAGATTGCGCTGCAGCCGGGCGAGGCGCGCACCGTCAGCATCGCGGTGCCGGCGCAGCGCTTCGCGGTCCGGGATGCGAATGCGCACGCGTGGCGGATCGGTGCAGGCCGTTACGGGCTGTCGGCGGCCGCGTCGTCGCGCGACCCGCGAGCGGTGTCGCAGACGGTGACGCACGTCGCGCACTGAAGAGGACGGGCAGATGGTCGCTGTGCCGGTGTGCCGATGCTACCCGGCGCCCCGCCGAAACGGATCGTGTTCGCGCAGCTCGTCGACGTACGCGTGGATATGCTCGGTCTCGCGTTCGAGAAAGCGCGCGACCGCATCGGAGAACGCCGGATGCGCGAGCCAGTGCGCGGAATGCGTGACGGTCGGCAGGAAGCCGCGCGCGAGCTTGTGCTCGCCCTGCGCACCGCCCTCGAACGTGTCGAGCCCGGCCTCGATGCAGAACTCGAGCAACTGGTAGTAGGCAGTTTCGAAATGCAGGCAGGGCACGTGTTCGAGCGCGCCCCAGTAGCGGCCGTACAGCGTGCCGCCGATGCCGTTCGCGCCGCGCCGGTACACGGCGAGCGAGCTCGCGATCGGCTTGCCGTCGGCCTCGGCGATCACGAGCAGCAGGTTCTCCGGCATCGTCGCGCCGATCGCGCGGAAGAAGTCGAGGTTCAGGTACGGGCTCGAATAGTGCTCGCGGTAGGTCTGCCGGTAGCAGCGCGTGAAGAAGCGCCAGTCGGCGTCGGTGATCTGCTCGCCGGTGAGCCGCCGGAACGTGACACCGGCATCGCGCACCTTGCGCCGTTCCGCGCGGATGTTCTTGCGCTTCTTCTGCTCGAGCGTGCCGAGGAAGTCGTCGAAGTCGCGATAGCCGTCGTTGAGCCAGTGGAACTGCACGCCTTCGCGCAGCATCATCCCCATCGACTCGAGCAGCCGCGCTTCGTCGCCGGTCGGGAACAGCACGTGCAGCGACGACACGTCGCTCTGCTCGGCGAACGCCAGCAGCGTGGCCGCGAGCCGGCGGCGTGCGTCGTCGTCGGCGGCGAGCAGGCGCGTGCCCTGCACGGGCGTGAACGGCACCGCGCACAGCAGCTTCGGGTAATAGGGCAGGTCGTTGCGCTGGTACGCGTCGGCCCACGCCCAGTCGAACACGTATTCTCCGTACGAATGCTGTTTCGCGTAGACGGGGGCGGCGGCCGCGAGCCGGCCCGTGCGCGCGTCGGTCAACGTGACGAAGTGCGGCGACCAGCCGGTGTCGTCGACCGCGCAGCGCGCGACGTGCAGCGCGTCGAGGAATTCGTGGCGCAGGAACGGCGTCGGCTGCGCGTCGCGCTCGAGCAGCGCGTTCCATTCGTCGGCCGGCACCTCCGCGGGGGACGACAGGATGCCCGTGCGATAATCGATGCGTTCGTGTTTCAAGCGTGAATCCGTACTGTTGGATGCCGCCGGATGCGTGCCGCCGTGGCCCGCGTCCGGGACGATTTCGTCAGCCGTTCAGGGCGCGCCACCGGGCTGCGCCAATCCCGTCATGAAGACCCGACTCGCTCTCGCCCAGATCAACGTCACCGTCGGCGATTTCGCCGGCAACGTCGCGCGGATCGTCGCTGCCGCCCGCGCCGCGCACAACGATGGTGCGCACCTGATGATCGCGCCCGAACTCGCGCTGTCCGGCTACCCGCCGGAAGACCTGCTGCTGCGGCCCGCGTTCTACACGGCGGCGGCCGCCGCGCTCGACACGCTCGCCGATGCGCTGCGCGCGTTCGACGGGCTCGCGGTGCTGGTCGGCCATCCGTTGCGGAGCGCAGGCGGCGATGCGTCGGGCGGCGATCCGCACGCGCCAGCCGTCGATGGTAATGCAAACCGCCCGATCGAGCGCGGCGTGCCGCCGACCGACACCTACAACGCGGTGTCGCTGATCGTCGGCGGCGAGATCGTCGGTACGTACCGCAAGCAGGATCTGCCGAACGCAGACGTATTCGACGAGAAGCGCTACTTCGCGACGGACACCGAGCCGCTCGTGTTCGAGCTCAACGGCGTCAGATACGGCGTGATCATCTGCGAGGACGCCTGGCATGCGTCGGCCGCACAGATCGCGAAGGCTGCGGGCGCGCAGGTGCTGCTGATCCCGAACGGTTCCCCGTACCACATGAACAAGGAAGCGCTGCGCATCGACATCCTGCGCGCGCGGATCCGCGAAACCGGGCTGCCGATGGTGTACGTGAACCTCGTCGGGGGCCAGGACGAGCTCGTGTTCGACGGCGGCTCGTTCGTGCTCGACGCGCAGGGCGCGCTCGTCGCGAAGATGCCGCAGTTCGACGAAGGGCACGCGATCGTCGAATTCGACGGGCCGCGCCCGCTGCCCGGCGCGATCGCGCCCGAGCTGCCGGTCGACGCGCAGGTCTATCGCGCGCTCGTGACCGGCGTGCGCGACTACATCGGCAAGAATGGTTTTCCCGGTGTGCTGATCGGGCTGTCGGGCGGCGTCGATTCGGCGCTGGTGCTCGCGGTCGCCTGCGACGCGCTCGGGCCGGAGCGCGTGCGCGCGGTGATGATGCCGTCGCGCTACACGGCCGACATCTCGACCACCGACGCGGCGGAGATGGCGCGGCGCGTCGGCGTGCGTTACGACGAGATCGCGATCGCACCGATGTTCGACGCGTTCCGTGCGGCGCTCGCGGGCGAATTCGCGGGCCGCGCGGAGGACGCGACGGAAGAGAACATCCAGGCGCGCATCCGCGGCACGCTGCTGATGGCGCTGTCGAACAAGTTCGGCTCGATCGTGTTGACGACCGGCAACAAGAGCGAGATGGCGGTCGGCTACTGCACGCTGTACGGCGACATGGCCGGCGGCTTCGCGGTGATCAAGGACATCGCGAAAACGCTGGTCTACCGGCTGTGCCGCTATCGCAACGCAACGACAGACTACGAACTGCGCGACGTGATTCCCGAGCGGATCCTGACGCGCGCGCCGTCGGCCGAGCTGCGCGAGAACCAGACGGACCAGGACAGCCTGCCGCCGTACGACGTGCTCGACGCGATCATGCGGATGTACATGGAGGAGGACCGGCCGCTTGCGGAGATCGTCGCGGCCGGCTATGCGGAGGCCGACGTCGCGCGCGTGACGCGGCTCATCAAGATCAACGAATACAAGCGCCGCCAGGCGCCGATCGGTATTCGCGTCACGCATCGCGCATTCGGGCGCGACTGGCGCTATCCGATCACGTCACGCTTTACCGAACGTCTCGACTGAGCCGTGCTGGGCCGTACGCGGCCGGCCGGCTTACAATCGGGATCGCGATTTTGCATCCAAACGAGCATTGAGGGACAACCATCATGAAACGCATCACCGCCATCATCAAGCCGTTCAAGCTGGACGAAGTCCGCGAAGCGCTCGCCGAAGTGGGCCTCACCGGCCTGACCGTGACGGAAGTGAAAGGCTTTGGCCGCCAGAAAGGGCACACCGAGCTGTATCGCGGCGCCGAATACGTGGTCGACTTCCTGCCGAAGATGAAGATCGAGGTGGTCGTCGCGGAAGCGCAGGTCGACCAGGTGATCGATGCGGTGATCGGCGCGGCGCGCACGGGCAAGATCGGCGACGGCAAGATCTTCGTGTCGGACGTCGAGCGCGTGATCCGCATCCGCACCGGCGAAGAGAACGAAGCGGCGGTCTGAGCGCCGCATCGGGCCGTGGATCGCTCGATCCCGGCTCGCCAATAAAAAACGGTGCGGATACCCGGGTGGGTACCGCACCGATACGCGCCTCTCGCAGCAGCGTGGAAAGTGTTGTCGAATCGTTCTCTGGACGGCGCCTGATCAGAACAGGTGCTGGATGCCGGCGTAGACGCCGGTCTGGCTGCCGCCCGGATGCGGGTTGCCCGTCGAGACGGCCGTGCCGGCGCCGTTCGCGTTCAGGCCGAAGTTGGCCGTCGAGCTGTTGCGCACCGTCGCGACCTGCACGTCGAACAGCGTGCGCTTCGAAATGTTGTACGAGCCGCCGACCGTGTAGATGTTCGCGTTGCCGCCGCCGTGGTTGGCGTTCACGTGGTACACGGCCGCGATCAGCGCTGCCGCCGGCGTTGCCTGCCACGTCACGCCACCCCAGACCTGCTGGGTGCCGGTGATGCCGTTGTTGACGGCCGGGCCGCCGCTGCCGTCCGCGTGCGACGACTGGTAGGCCGCCTGCACCTTGAACTGGCCGAGGAACACGTTCACGCCCGCGAAGTATTCACGCGAGTAATTGAACACGTCCGAGAAGCGGCCGTTGCTGTCGCGCGTTTCGTCGTAGATGCCGCGCAACTGGAACAGCGAGTTCGTGTAGGTAACCTGCGCGCCGGCTGCACGACCCGGCTGGCCGGCCGTCGTGTTGCCGTTGAAGCTGGTCGAGTTCGAGAACGCGAACTGGCCGTAGAAGTCGAAGCCGTAGAACTGCGGCGACTGGTACGACACGTTGTTGCTGGTCTTGTTCCAGTTGCGGCCGCGCACGAGCGATGCCGACGACCAGCTCGACTGGCCCAGCGGATCGAAGTCCCACACGCCGTTGGCGATCGCGAGTTCGCGACCCAGCAGCAGCGTACCGTAGCGGTCGTTCGAGATGCCGACGGTCGCGAAACGATCCCAGATCGAGCCGCTGAAGCCGCCCGTCATCGTGTTGAACGCGCCTTCGAGGTGGAACAGGACTTTGTTGCCGCCACCGATGTCCTCGCTGCCCTTCAAGCCCCACAGGCTCGTGCCCCAGTCGCCGCTTTCCGCGCGCACTTGGTGGCCGTTTTGCAGGCCGTTCAAGTACTCGATGCCGGCATCCAGACGGCCATACAGCGTGACGCTGCTCTGCGCGTGCGCCGTAACCACCCCAGCAGCCATCAGCGCGGCCGCGACCAAAGCTTTCTTCATCATCTCCTCCATACCCTGTCAAAAAGTCAACCCAGACTGCACGAGATGCCCGGAGCAGCGAGCGCCGGGCAAAAGCGAAAAGCGGGATAACCAGGGAGACCTCGTGCAGGGCCGGTAAGCGCGGCACGCGGGCAAGCGGACGGAAAACCGTTGAGCGGTCCCGCGCGGCCGGGTCGGCTTGCGGGGTCTCCTTGTTGTGTCGTGAAGCTAAACTACATTTCACGAACTTCGTTTTGCTACTTTGGTTACTAATTTAGCAAAAATACAATTTTGTGGCGACGGAAATCGTTGTTTGACTAACACGTGTCGCCAATTTGCCATGCAACACGGTGCGCGGCGGGCATCGCGGAGCCTGTCGATTACCGGAAAACCCTTGTCCGGCAAGGCAGACATGGATTCCGCGGCGATGGGTCAAGGATTGCCACTATTGACGTTGCCGGAGCGCGAGCGTAAGCGCGGAAGCGACAAAATTGGTAAGTATTTCGTAATAAGTAGGCGGCGGCCTGCTGCCGCCGGCGTGATGCCGGAAACGGTTGGGCGGCAGGGTGGCAGCGCCCGTCGTACAAGCGTTTCCGACTCAACCGTGCTCGGGCCGTGCGGCGAGCAATTGCGCGCGAAGCCATCGGTGCGCGTCGCTGCGCGCGTGCTTCGCGTGCGAGTAGACCTTCACCGTGTAGCGCGGGATCTCGAACGGCGCGGGGAAGATGCGGATCGGCGCCGCGTGGCGCAGCGCCTGCGCGGCACGGTTCGGCACCGTCATCAGGAGTGCCGATTCCGCGATCACGAACGGTGCGGCCAGCACGCTCGGCAACTGCACGGCGACCTGCCGTGCGAGGCCGAGCCGGTCGAGCACGTAGTCGATGACGCCGCGCGACTCGTTCCACGGCGTGACGACCACGTGGCGTGCCGCGAGGTACTGGTCGAGCGTCAGTCGCCGGTGGATGTCCGGATGCGTGGCGCTCGCGATCACGACGTAGTCGTCCGAGACCCAGTCGAAATCCTCGATACCCGGCGCGTCGGCGGCCGACTCCTCGTGATAGCCGAGCGCGAAGTCGATCCGGCCGGCCGCGAGTTCGTCGATCGAAATCTTGCGGTCGGAGTGGACGACGCGGATCCGCAGCCGCGGCGCGACCTGCTCGATGCGCGCGAGCAACGCCGGCAGCACGGCGAATGCCGTGTAGTCGCTCGCGGCGAACACGAACGTGCGGTCACTTTGCGCGGGATCGAAGCGGCGTGCGCGGGCGAGCCCCCTCGACATCGTGTCGAGCGCATCGCCGGCCCAGGTGGCGATGTCGTCGGCGCGCACGGTCGGCTGCATCTCGTTGCCGAGCCGCACGAACAGCGCATCGCCGATCGCGTCGCGCAGCCGGGCGAGCGCGTGGCTCAGCGCGGACGGGCTCATCGCCAGCTCGTGCGCGGCCTCGGCGACCGACCGGTGGCGGTACAGCGCGTCGAACGCGAGCAGCAGGTTCAGGTCGAGACGGCGCAGGTCGGGATGCATCATGTTCATGTATGGATGAAGAAACTGCACTTCCTGCAGTTGAGCCGTGAACGTAGCATGTCGATCTGTCCGACGCCAGGCGCGCTTGCGCGGGTGCCGCATTCCGTTTTCAGTCCGGGCCGAAGGAGGGCTCCCCACCGTGCAAATCGACATTCGTTCCGCCACCGTCGCCGACGTGCCGCAAATCCTGCGTTTCATCACCGAGCTGGCCATCTACGAGAAGGCGGAGCATGAAGTGGTCGCGACGCCCGCGTCGCTCGAGCGCAGCCTGTTCGGCGAAGGGTCGCCCGCGCGCGCGCTGATTTGCGAGGTCGACGGCGAACCGGCCGGCTTCGCCGTGTATTTCTTCTCGTATTCGACCTGGCTCGCCCGGCAGGGGCTCTATCTCGAGGATCTGTACGTGTCGCCGCGCTTTCGCGGCGCGGGTGCCGGGCTGCGGCTGCTGAAGGCGCTCGCGCGCATCGCCGTGGACACCGGATGCGGGCGCTTCGAATGGAGCGTGCTCGACTGGAACGAGCCGGCGATCCGTTTCTACGAGAGCGTCGGCGCCGCGCCGCAGAGCGAATGGGTGCGTTACCGGCTCGCGGGCGATGAACTGCGCGCGTTCGCCGACAGCGAACCGGTGAGCGCCGCGTAAACGCAAAACGGGCGCCGCGCGGCGAACCGCGAGCGCCCGTTCGCGTGTCGCGCGTTACTTGAGGCTACCCGACAGGAACCCGCGCAGGCGTTCGCTCTTCGGGTTGCCGAACACCTCGGACGGCACGCCTTCTTCCTCGACGCGCCCCTGGTGGAGGAACATCACGTGATTCGACACGTTGCGCGCGAAGCCCATCTCGTGCGTGACGACGATCATCGTGCGGCCTTCCTCGGCCAGCTTCTGCATCACCTTCAGCACTTCACCGACCAGTTCCGGGTCGAGCGCCGACGTGGGCTCGTCGAACAGCATGACGTCCGGATGCATCGCCAGCGCGCGCGCGATCGCGACACGCTGCTGCTGCCCGCCCGACAGGTGCGACGGATACTGCTTCTCGACGCGCGGCGCGAGGCCGACCTTTTCGAGATACTCGCGCGCACGGTCTTCGGCTTCCTTCTTCGGGATGCCGAGCACGTTGACGGGCGCTTCCATCACGTTCTCGATCACGTTCATGTGCGACCAGAGATTGAAATGCTGGAACACCATCGACAGCTTGGTGCGCACGCGCTGCAGCTGCTTCGAATCGGCCGCGCGCAGCGCGCCCGTCTTGTCCGGCGTGGTGCGCACTTCCTCGCCGTCGACGATGATGCGGCCCGCGTTCGGCTGCTCGAGGAAGTTGATACAGCGCAGCATCGTGCTCTTGCCGGAACCGGACGAGCCGATCACGCTGATCACGTCGCCCGAGTTCGCTTTCAGCGACACGCCCTTGAGCACCTCGTTGTCGCCGTACCGCTTGTGCAGATCGTCGACGAAAAGCTTCTGAGTCTGGGAATTCATCAATAGTCCTGCGAAAACTTACTTGCCTTGCGGGCGCAGATACGCGAGCCAGCGACGCTCGGCCTGGCGGAACAGCCACACGAGCGTGAACGAGATCACGAGATAGAGCAGGGCGGCGATGCCGAAGGCATGGAACGACATGTAGGTCGCCGAGTTCACGTCGCGCGCGATCTTCAGGATGTCCGGCACGGTCGCGGTGAACGCGACGGTGGTCGCGTGCAGCATCAGGATCACTTCGTTGCTGTACAGCGGCAGCGCGCGGCGCAGCGCCGACGGCAGGATCACGCGGCGATACATCGTGAACGGCGTCATCCCGTATGCGCGCGCGGCTTCGATCTCGCCGTATGACGTCGCCTTGATCGCGCCCGCGAAGATCTCGGTGGTGTACGCGCAGGTGTTCAGCGTGAACGCGAGCAGTGTGCAGTGCATCCCGTCGCGGAAGAACGCGTCGAGTAGCGGCGTGCCGCGCACGACCTGCAGGCTGTAGAGGCCGGTGTAGCAGAGCAGCAATTGCACGTACAGCGGTGTGCCGCGGAACACGTACGTGTAGAGCCACACGGCGCTCGACAGCCACTTCCTTTTCGACACGCGGGCCACCGCGAGCGGCACCGACAGGCAGAAGCCGAGGCCGATCGACACGACCAGCAGCCACAGCGTGATTGCGACGCCGGTGATCCGGAAGCCGTCGGTGTAGAGGTAGTTGCGCCAGTATTCTTGGATGAGTTCGATCATAGGTCAGCCTTGCGGACACCGGTCGAGTAGCGCTTTTCGAGCCACATCAGCACGAAGTTCGAGATCGTCGTGATGGCGAGGTAGACCGCTCCCGCGATCAGCGTGAAGAAGAAGAACCGCAGCGTGCCCTTGCCGGCGTCCTGCGACGCCTTCACGACGTCCGCGAGGCCGATGATCGACACCAGTGCGGTCGACTTCACGAGCACCTGCCAGTTGTTGCCGATGCCCGGCAGCGCGAAGCGCATCATCTGCGGGAACATGATCCGCGTGAACACCTGCCAGTTGGTCATCCCGTATGCGCTGCCGGCCTCGAGCTGGCCGCGCGGCACTGACAGGAACGCGCCCCGGAAGGTCTCGGTGAAGTACGCGCCGTAGATGAAGCCGAGCACGAGCACGCCGGCGAGGAACGGGTCGATGTCGATCTGGTCCCAGCCGAGTGCATCGGTCGCCATGTTCAGCCAGATCTGCAGGCTGTAGAACAGCAGCAGCATCAGCACGAGGTCGGGCACGCCGCGGATCAGCGTGGTGTAGACGGTGCCGGCGCCGTGCGTGAAGCGGTTGCGCGACAGCTTCGCGCCCGCGCCGAGCAGGCCCAGCAGGAACGAGAGCGCGAGCGAAAGCACCGCCAGTTTGACGGTTTGCCAGGTGCCTGCGAGGATCAGCGGGCCGTAGCCTTGTAGAAACATATGTGGTCCCTGGTGTGGTCCCGGACGGCGCACGCGGTGCGCCGCGAAAGACGCGCCCGCCAAGCTGCGCGGAACGCCCCGTGCGTATCATGTCCGTCCGCCCCCGGCAACGGTGCCGGGCCAGCCCGTCGCGGGGAGCGGCGGGCGAGGCGCGGGCGGCGCGTGGTTGACTGCCTGTACTGCCGGACGCGGGGCGCCCCCGCATCCGCTTCCCGTCATTGTCGGCGCTCAGCGAGCCGAGTAGACGCTGAACGAGAAATACTTGCGCGACAGCCGGTCGTACGTGCCGTCCTTGTGCATGTCGGCCAGCGCCTTGTTGATCTTGAGCTTCAGGTCCGTGTCTTCCTTGCGCAGGCCGATCGCGGTGCCGTCGCCGATCGTCTTCGGATCCTTCACTTCCGGACCGGCGAACGCGAAGCCCTTGCCGCGCGGCGTGCGCAGGAAGCCGTAGTCGGCCTGCAGTTCATCCTGCAGCGTCGCGTCGAGGCGGCCCGAGCCGAGATCGGCATAGACCTGGTCCTGGTTCTGGTAAGGAATGATCGTCACGCCTTGCGGTTCCCAGTACGCCTTCGCGTAGGATTCCTGCGTCGAACCTTGCTCGACGCCGACGTGCTTGCCCTTGAGCGACGCGACCGTCGGCAGCAGCGGCGAGCCGGCCTTCGCGATCATCCGCGCGGGTGCGTCGTACACCTTGTCGGAGAAGTCAATCTGCTCGCGACGCTTGTCCGTGACGGTCAGCGACGACACGATGACGTCGTACTTCTTCGCCTTCAGCGCGGGAATGATCCCGTCGAGATCCTGCGCGACCCACACGCACTTCACGTTGATGCGCTTGCAGATTTCCTTGGTGAGATCGACGTCGAAACCGACGATCTCGCCGCTCGGCGCGGTCGACTCGAACGGCGGGTAGCTGGCGTCGACACCGATCCGCACGGTCTTCCACTCTTTCGCGAAGGCGCTGCCCGCCACGAGGGCGAGGGCGGCGCACAGGGCGGCCTTCTTCATTTCCATCCTTTTGTCGCTCACTTCCGGGAGGGCGCTCGCGGCCGGTCGGGCCGGGCGCCGCGGCGTATTCTAGACGGCCAAAATTCGTGTTTCGGCGCGCTGGCAACGGCGCTCGCCGGACGGGCGAACGCCAAAAGGGCGGTATTTTACCCGAACGCGATACCCGGAAAACGGCAATCCGGCGTGACCGATGGATTCTTCGATCCGCTCGTTGCGGCAATCGTGGTATTCGCAACGAGCATTGCGTCGATTGGTTTCGTGAGTGCAACGATGCGGTGCGCGGACGGCGGATTGTGGCGCGCTTGGTGCGCCCCTACAGTGCAGGTAAACCCGAAGAAAGAATGTCTGCCCTGCCGGAGTGCCCGCCCCATGTTCCAGATCCGCCGCGCCGCCGACCGCTGCCACACGCGCCAAGGCTGGCTCGAGTCGAGTCACAGCTTTCCGCTTGTCGGTCACGCCGAGGCCGCGCATCCGCCGTTCGGCGCGCTGCGCGTGCTGAGCGAGGACCGGATCGCGCCGACGCGCGGCTTCGGGATGCAGCCGCGCCGCGACCTCGAAATCGTCACCTACGTGCTGGACGGCGCGCTCGCGCATCGCGACAGCCTTGGCAACGGGGCCATCGTGCGGGCCGGCGGCATCCAGCGGATGAGCGCCGGCACGGGGCTCATGCACAGTGAAACGAATGCGTCGCGCGACCGGGTGCTGCATCTGCTGCAGATCTGGCTGCAGCCGGCCGAGCGCGGCGGGCGGCCCGGTTACGCTCAACGGCGTTTCGCCGACGACGAGAAGCGCGGCCGCCTGCGGCTCGTCGCGTCTGCGGACGGCGGCGACGGCGCGCTGTCGATCGGTGCGGATGCGCGGATCTTCGTGGGGCTGCTTGACGGCGACGAGGAGGCGGCAATCGGCGTGCCGGCCGGACGCGGCACTTATGTGCACGTCGCGCGCGGCGACGTGGAAGTCAACGGCCACGCGCTGGCCGCGGGCGACGGCGCGCGGATCGCCGGGGTGGACGCGGTCGCGTTCGCACGCGGCCGGGCGGCCGAGGTGCTGCTGTTCGACGTCGCCTGAAACGAAACAGGGGACGCGGGCCGAGTACCCGCGTCCCCTGCGATGCCGCCCGGGGAGGCGGCCCGCCGGCTTACTGCACCGGCGCCGACGCGGCCTTGGCCGCGCGGTGCTGCTGCCAGCGTTCCTTCATCGTCTCGTGACGCTGATCCATCCGCGCGAACTGCTGCTTCAGCGCGGTGCTGACCGTCGTTTTCTGCTGGTCGTTCAGTCCGTTGTAGAACGCGAGCCAGGCGGCCGAACTCTGCTCGCGCAGCTGCGCATTCTGCTGCTCGGCCTGCTGGCGGGCGGCGTGCATCGCGTTCAGGTCGAGGATCGGCTGATTCTGCTGCGCCTTGAATTGCTCGCGCATCTGCTCGTGGCTCTTGCGCATCGCCTCATGGTTCTGCTTCATCGTGTTGACGGCCGTCTGCCATTGCTGCTCCTGCGATGCATTGAGCTTCAGCTGATCGTGCAGCTTCATGATCACGCCGAACGGGCCGCCGTCATGGCCGCCGTGCATCTGATGCATGCCGGGGCCGCCCGGCGGCGGCATGTCGGTGGGCTGCGCGGCATGCGCGGTGCCGAATGCGAGAGCGAGCACGGTGGCGGCCGCAATGGCCACGCGGGAAGTGTTCTTATACATTTCAGAAACTCCTGTATCCAAAGGGTCCGGCGATGCGGTGCGCGGGTGACGCGTGTGCCGCATCCGGTAAGACGCAGGTTAGCGGCGCGTGCCCCGGCGGGTGTTACGTGGGGTGGCTGCCGGGTTACGGTGCATTACAGTTCCCTTGCGTCGTAACCCGCAGTAACCCTTTCGTTCCTTTGAACCGTTCTTCGACTCCGCGCTCGCGCGGTAAACTTCGAGCCATGACTACCCAGATCCTCATCGTCGACGACGACCAAGAACTCCGTGACCTGCTGCGCGACTATCTCGTGCGCCAGGGGATGGAAGTGTCCGTGCTGCACGACGCGGCGACGCTCGAGAAGCGTCTCGAGCGCGAGCGGCCCGACCTGATCGTGCTGGACCTGATGATGCCCGGCGTGGACGGCCTGACCGCGCTGCGCCAGCTGCGCGCGGCCGGCGACGACATCCCCGTGATCATGCTGACGGCGCGCGCGGACGACGTCGACCGCATCGTCGGGCTCGAACTCGGCGCGGACGACTACCTCGGCAAGCCGTTCAACCCGCGCGAGCTGCTCGCGCGCGTCCAGGCCGTGCTGCGCCGCCGCCGGGCGACGCCGTCGGCGGCGGCGCCCGAGCAGCGCGAGCCGTTCGCGTTCGGCCGCTTCGTGCTCGACTTCCAGGGGCGCACGCTGTCGGTCGACGGCAAGCCGGCGACGCTGTCGAGCAGCGAATTCGCGCTGCTGAAGATCTTCGTGAACCACTCGCTGCGCACGCTCACGCGCGAGCGGTTGCTCGAGCTGCTGCACGGGCCCGAGTACGACGGCACCGACCGCGGCATCGACGTCCAGGTGTGGCGCCTGCGCCGCATCCTGGAAACGGATCCGTCGACGCCGCGCTTCATCCAGACGGTCCGCGGGCGCGGCTACGTGTTCGTGCCCGACGGCGAGGCCCATGCGCAAACCCATTGATTCACTGTTCGGACGGCTGGCGCTGCTGGTCGTCGGCGTGCTGCTCCTGTCGCACTTCGCGTGGTTCTTCGCGATGCGCCTCGAGCGCAGCCAGATGCAGACGCGTTACGCGGTCGAGGAGGCCGCCTTCCTCGTCGACGCCGTGCGCCAGCACGTCGAGCGCACGCCCGACCAGCCGCTGCCGTCACGGGTGCGGCTGGTGTCGCCGGACAGTCCCGACGTGCCGACGAGCGCAGGCTCGAACCTGCCGGCGCCGCTCAAGCGTTTCCGCGACGACGTGAGCGAGCGCATGCCGGCCGGCACCCGGGTCGAGATCGGCGCGCCGGGCCATCCGCCGGTGCTGTGGGTCAAGGAACCGACCGATCGCAACTGGATCGTGGTGCCGGTGCAGCCGCTGCGCCCGCCGCGCTCGCTCGACCGGATGCTGCTGTGGCTCGGCACGATCTTCTCGGCAGGCGTGATCGCCGCGCTGTTCGCGGCCTGGCAACTGCAGCAGCCGCTGCGCTCGCTGGCGCGCGCGGTCGCGCGCTTCGGCCGCGGCCAGCCGGTGCCGCCGCTGCGCGAGCGCGGCCCGCGCGAGCTGCGCCAGCTCACACACGGCTTCAACCAGATGGTGGAACAGGTGTCGCAGGCCGAGAGCGATCGCGCGGTGATGCTGGCCGGCGTCGCGCACGACCTGCGCACGCCGCTCGCGCGGATGCGCCTGCGCGCGGAAATGATGGACGACGCGCGGCTGCGCGACGGTGTGGTGCGCGATGTCGACTCGATGTCGCACATCGTCGACCAGTTCCTCGTGTTCGCGCACGGCGGGGCGGACCGCAGCGAGCCCGTGCCGGTCGACCAGACCTGCGAGCGGATCGCGCGCAGCTATCGCGCGGTCGCACCGAACGCGCCGGCGGTCCAGACGCATCTGGCCGCCGACGAAGGTTTCCGCCTGCCGACCGCGACGCTCGACCGGATCCTCTCGAACCTGCTGGACAATGCGCATGCGTACGGCGCGCCACCCGTGCTCGTCGAGACGGCGCGTACGCCGACGGGTTACGTGCTGTCGGTCAGCGACAGCGGCGGCGGGATCGCGCCGCGCGACCTCGCGGCCGCGACGCGGCCGTTCGTGCGGCTCGACCCGGCGCGCGGCGGCAATGGCCACAGCGGGCTCGGGCTCGCGATCGTCGAGCGGCTGGTGCTGAGGCTGGGCGGGGCGTGCGAGATCGGCAATCGTCCCGAGGGCGGCCTGCGCGTGGCGATGACGTTCCCGTTCGACGCGGTGCCGAAGGACGAACTGCACGCCCAGGCCGCATAAGCGGCGGATGCGGCGCCTGCCGGGCAGGCGCCGCGTGGCATCATTCGCCGAACAGCGTGCCGAGCGTCTCGGCGGCGTTGCTGTCGATGGTGTTGTAGGTCACGCTCGTGGCCTCGAAGATATAGACGGTCGTGTAGCGGCCAAGGCGCTCCAGAATCTCCTCCTGCAGCGATTCCGGCACGATGTTCATGTTCAGGTACCATGCCGTCGACGACAGCCGCGTCTGGAACGACCCATACTCCTGCATCAGCTCGTAGAACGCATCGGCATCCTGATCGCGGCAGACGATCACCAAGTTTCCTGCCATTCCCTTCCTCCCGCTGGTCGGTCGATCCCTGGCGGCTGTGGTCAACACCGACGCCAGGGGCTAGCCCCGATCATACCTGCTTCGCCGCAATCGTCCGCTGACGTCCGGCACGGTTTGCGTCCGCGTGCGGTTGGCGGGTTCCCGGCCGGCCCAGATCACGGCATAATTCGGGGCCTGCATGCCGGCCGGAGGACCGCGGTCGGGCTGCTCCGTATCCCACGCCTGTTGTTCGCCCGCGTGCCGGGCACGATCCGTGCGCCGTTCGCGCGTCGCGCGGCCCCGCGCCGGCCCCGGACGGTTGAACCTGAAATACAGGTTGGTGTAGTGTCGTGCCGTCGCGGCCCGACTCGCCGCGCCGGGAGCGCAGCCTGCACGCACGGCGCCTCGCGCCGGCGTCAGATCGTGAATCAATCGAATTACCGCGTCGAATTACCGCGCCCGTGCGCTTTGCCATGAATCAACATCGTCTGCCGGCTTCGTTCGGCCTTACCGGGGAGGGCGCCTGATGGACGTCGGATTCTTCAATCCGAACCGGACCGCCAACGCGTCCGCGTGGCGCGTTCTGCCGAACCGGTGGGACTTCATCGCGTTCCCGCTGATCATCTGCCTGATCGCGATGGCGGTCGTCGGCTTTCATGAAACGATGGCGCCGATCGGGACCCTTCAGACCCAGAAGATCTCGCTCGATCCGTCGAACCTGCCCGAATACGCGTTGCGCACCACGCTGCGGATGCTCGCCGCGATGGTCGCGTCGCTCGCGTTCACGCTGATCTACGGCACCCTCGCCGCGAAAAGCCGCCGCGCCGGCATGGTGCTGATCCCGATCCTCGACATCCTGCAGTCGGTGCCGGTGCTCGGCTTCATCTCGTTTACGGTGACGTTCTTCCTCGCGCTGTTCCCGAGCCGCGTGCTCGGCGCCGAACTGGCCGCGATCTTCGCGATCTTCACGAGCCAGGCGTGGAACATGACGTTCAGCTTCTACCAGTCGCTGCGCACGGTGCCGCGCGATCTGGACGAAGTGTCGCGCGGCTTCCACCTGACGTCGTGGCAGCGCTTCTGGAAGCTCGAGGTGCCGTTCTCGATGCCGGGACTGATCTGGAACATGATGATGTCGATGTCGGGCGGCTGGTTCTTCGTCGTCGCGTCGGAGGCCATCACCGTCGGCAACCAGACCATCACGCTGCCCGGGATCGGCGCGTATCTCGCCCAGGCGATCTCGGACAAGAACCTCGGTGCGATCGGCTGGGTGATCCTGACGATGACGGTGGTGATCCTGGCCTATGACCAGTTCCTGTTCCGCCCGCTGATCGCGTGGGCCGACAAGTTCCGGATGGAGAACACCGCGTCGGGCGACGCGCCGCAATCCTGGCTGCTCGACCTCGTGCGCCGTACGCGCCTGATCCATCAGCTGCTCGTGCCGGCCGGCTGGTTCTTCGCGAAGGCCGCGCGGATTCCGCTGCGTCTGCCGCTGTCGGGCGCGATGCGCTTCACGCTGCCCAAAGTCGAGAAGAAGGCATCGCGCACGGTCGACATCGCGTGGGCGGCGTTCTTGCTGCTCGGCACGGCCTATATCGTGTGGCGTGTCGTCAGCTTCGTGTCGACCGGCGTGACGATGGCCGAAGTCGGCCACGTGATCATGCTCGGGCTCATCACACTGCTGCGCGTGGTCGTGCTGATTTCGATCGCGTCCGTGATCTGGGTACCTGTCGGCGTGTGGGTCGGGCTGCGCCCGAAACTCGCCGAGAAGCTGCAGCCGCTCGCGCAGTTCCTCGCCGCGTTCCCGGCGAACCTGCTGTTCCCGGTGTTCGTGATCGTGATCGCGCGCTTCCATCTGAACGCCGATATCTGGCTGTCGCCGCTGATCGTGCTCGGCACCCAGTGGTATATCCTGTTCAACGTCATCGCGGGCGCGACGTCCTATCCGAACGACTATCGCGAAGCCGCGACGAACTTCCGGATCCGCGGCTGGCAGTGGTGGCGCCAGGCGATCCTGCCCGGCATCTTTCCGTATTACGTGACCGGCGCGATCACCGCATCGGGCGGCGCGTGGAACGCGAGCATCGTGTCGGAAGCGGTGCAGTGGGGCACGACCAGGATCGAGGCGCACGGCCTCGGCGCATATATCGCGCAGACCACCGCCGCCGGCGACTTTCCGAAGATCATTCTGGGCATCGCCGTGATGTCACTGTTCGTTACCCTGTTCAACCGCCTGCTGTGGCGCCCGCTGTATGCCTTCGCCGAAGCGAAGCTGCGGCTCGACTGAGACCGATTGAGAGCGAAACGCGATGCACAATCCGAATGCCATAAACGCCCCCGTCCAGACGTCCCAGCCGCCGCGCCTCGGTGAGGAAATCCTGCGCGTGGATCACGTCTGCCGCGGCTTCAACAAGACGCAGGGCGAACT